>NZ_OY762653.1:679000-1018500 GCF_963666195.1 Trichococcus shcherbakoviae | reverse complement strand
ATTAAAATATAAGTAAGAAGAACGCCAATGGTAGCTGGGAGGCCAAATTTATGAAACGTGTACCGAACATCCTTACGCTGATACGCCTGTTTTTGATCCCTTTTTATTTGATGGTCTTCTATTCCGATACGGCGCATCCGGTCCGTTGGGCGATGATCATTTTTCTGGTCGCCAGCCTTACCGACATCATCGATGGCTACATCGCCAGGAAATATGATGCCATCACGAAATTTGGGCAGGTGGCTGACCCGTTTGCGGACAAAGTGATGCAGATTTCGGTTCTGTACACATTGATGGACATCGGGTATATCGAAAACTGGTTTTTCCTGATTGTATTGATAAAAGACGGTTTGCAGATATTCCTAGGAGTGGCTTTGCTGAATGTCGAGCCGAAGATCATCGTGCCGGCGAATGTATTCGGGAAGGCCACGACCGTCCTGATTTTTGCTACGATCCTGCTTTCCTTGTTCCGTCTGCCGGGATTGATCTATCTGCAGCTGTTCGTCGGGGGATTGGCAGTCATCACCTTCTCCCAGTATGCTTACCATGTCTGGCGAGCATGGGGAAAAAATAAGCCAGCCAAGACTGAAAACTAATGATTAAAAAAACGACGAGTTTCCTCGTCGTTTTTTTGTCTATAAATTCGGATAAGCTTTTATGATATAGGCTTTGATGCGGTCAATGGCCTCCTGCAGGACTTCTTCCGATTCCGCGAATGGGATCCTCAAGTAGCCTTCGCCCATTTTCCCGAAAGCGGAGCCCGGCGTCAGCGCCACATGGGTTTCCGTCAAGATTTCCATCGCAAAATCATAGGAAGACTTACCGAATGCCTTGATGTTCGGGAAGGCATAGAAGGCGCCTTCCGTATTCAGACAATTGAAGCCGGGGATCTGGTTCAAGCCATCGACGATGATGTGGCGGCGACGGTCATATTGTTCCAGAAAATAACGGACATCATCCTGCGGTCCGGTGATTGCAGCGATTGCGGCTTCCTGGATGAAGGGCGGGACGCAGAATCCGACGCCTTCCCTGAACTCAGCCATGCGATCGATGGCTTCATGATTGCCGACGACATATCCGATCCGCCAACCCGTCATCGCATAGGTTTTGGACAAGCTGTTCACTACGAAATGATTATCTTTTGCACCGGGTATCTGGAACAGGCTGAAATGTTTCTTTCCATCGTAAATGAGACTTTCGTAGACTTCATCCGACAGAATCGCAATCTGATGGAGATCAGCCAATGCCACGATGGCTTCCATATCGCTCGGATCAAGGATTGAACCCATCGGATTATTCGGGGTATTCAGAATGATCAAACGCGTTTTGTCGGTCATGACCTGCTCAATGTCGGAAGCCTGCATTTTGAATGAATTTTCTTCGTAGACAGGCACCGGCACAACTTTGGCTCCCAAAAGCATGATTTGACCGAGATAATTCGGATAGCTCGGGTCGGCGATGATCACTTCGTCACCTGGATTCAGGATTGACATCATAACATGCAGAATGCCTTCCGTTCCGCCGAAAGTCGCCATGACTTCATTCGGTTCGAAGGGGATGCCGGTCTGGTCCGTGTATTTTTTTGCGACGGCTTGCTGAAAAGCGAGCTCGCCGACATTCGGCCCGTAGTGCGTATGATTGGCGGCGATGGCATCCTGCGCTGCTTTTTTGATATATTCCGGGGTTTCGAAATTCGGTTCGCCCATCGTCAGCATCAGGGTGTCATCAAATTGGGCGGCCAGCTTCGCCATCTTTCGGATGCTGGATGCCGGATAGTTTTTGGATAGTTCAGACCAATGGTACATGTAGGTGTGCTCCTTTTAATCAACTTTACTTCAATTTTTTCTGTTTTTCTTCTATTTTTCTACTATCTTATCAGAAATTATTCGACTATCCTAGTGTCGGGAGCGGAGGAGACGAATGGACCCCAAAGGAAGATAAAGATAATTTTCTGAAAAGTTGCATTCAGCCGGACTGTTTTTGGTATAATGAAAGGATGGATACAAAAACAGAACGACTTTTCATTTGCTGCAACGGGATGGCCTATCTTATCGTTAATTTTATTTAAATGGGTGGAAGTCAGGTTTTGTAATAACAAATTAGGAGCAACAAGATGTCAGACCAGAAGATTTATTTATTATTGACGGATACAGGATCGATGTTGACTCGGACCATCAAACTGTTTACGAGAAAAAAATATAACCACGTATCCTTGGCGTTTGACGCAGAACTGGCGGATACCTTCAGTTTCGGCCGCAAAAAAGCCAATAACCCTTTTATCGGTGGGTTCATACACGAAGATGTGACATCTGATTTCTACAGCCGGGCAAAATGCGCGGTTTATGAGTTGACCGTGTCAGAGAAACAGGCGGCTGTGATGAGAGGCTATGTCTCTTCATTCGAGAAGGACAAAGAAAAATACCATTATAATCTGCTGGGGTTATTGCCGGCTCTGTTCAATAAGGTATGGGACAGGGAAAATTATTATTTTTGTTCCCATTTTATTTCGACTGTATTAGTGGAGGGGGACGTGCTGCAAGCCAACAAGCCAGTGGCCCTGATGAGGCCGACAGATGTTTTGGAAGCATTGCCGTTTGTACCTTTGTATGAAGGGGTTCTTTATCATTTCAATGAGCTGTCCACGAGTGCAAGCGCGCAAGGTTTGGCATATGAAGCTGAAAACATAATCGAGTCCATTGATTCGGATAGTGCTGACCTCTATTTTCCGGATAACTTTTCGCCTGTCCCTATCCTTTAATCAACCCGATGGATTGAGGTAGATGAACGGATTATGAAAGAAGAATAAAAGCATTGACTTATTTCTAATTTAGATTTAATATTTAAAGAAAGATAATGAAAGGAGTTGCAGTATGATGAGAAAAATGAACGCACACAGTACGACAGCTTGCCATGCTGTAAACACTTTATTAGTCATTATTATGCCCTAGGATTCAAACTATTCAATTAGTTGAGTCCTATTCTTAGTGAATCAGGGCTCGACGTAAGCTGGAGCCCTATGTCACATGAGGGCTTCTTTTTTATAAATATACGGAAAAAGGGGAGACAGCAATGCGTAGTGATAAAATCAAAAAGGGAATAGATAAAGCGCCACATCGTTCCTTGTTGCGAGCGACCGGACAAATCAGGGAAGAAGGGGACATGGACAAACCGTTCATAGCTGTCTGCAATTCCTATACAGATATCGTGCCTGGTCACGTGCATTTGAGAGAATTGGGTGATATCGCCAAAGAAGCGATCCGTGAAGCCGGCGGGATTCCTTTTGAATTCAACACTATCGGTGTCGACGACGGGATCGCGATGGGACACATCGGGATGCGCTACTCATTGCCATCACGCGAAATCATTGCCGATGCCGCTGAAACGGTCATCAATGCACATTGGTTCGACGGTGTTTTCTACATCCCGAACTGCGATAAGATTACTCCGGGTATGCTTTTGGCGGCTGTCCGCACCAATGTTCCGGCGATTTTCTGCTCTGGCGGCCCGATGAAGGCTGGACTTTCAGCTACCGGACAGGCTTTGACACTGTCATCCATGTTTGAAGCGGTCGGCACTTTCAAAGAAGGCAACATGACCGAGGAAGAATTCTTCGATATGGAAGCCAACGCTTGCCCAACATGCGGTTCTTGTGCGGGGATGTTCACCGCCAACTCGATGAACTGTTTGATGGAAGTATTGGGATTGGCATTGCCATACAACGGTACTGCTTTGGCAGTCAGTGACGAGAGAAGAGAACTGATCCGCGAAGCGGCTTTCAAATTGATGGACTTAGTCAAAAAAGACATCAAACCGCGTGACATCATCACTGCTGAAGCAATCGATGATGCCTTCGCCTTGGATATGGCGATGGGTGGCTCGACGAATACAGTGCTGCATACATTGGCTTTGGCGAAAGAAGCGGGAATCGATTATGACATGAACCGCATCAACGAGATCGCGGAAACAACCCCGTACCTATCAAAAATCGCACCATCATCTGTTTACTCCATGCATGATGTGCATGAGGCGGGTGGTGTGCCGGCGATCATGAATGAATTGATTAAACACGGCAACCTGCATCCGGACCGTATCACTGTAACCAGCAAAACGATCCGCGAAAATGTTGCGAACCATGAAATCAAGAACGAAGAAGTCATCCATAAATACGAGAATGCCTATTCTCCAGTCGGTGGCTTGTCCATCCTGAACGGCAATATCGCTCCTTTCGGCGGCGTCATCAAAGTAGGCGGCGTGGATGCCGACATAAAAAAATTCGTCGGAAAAGCGATCTGCTTCAGCAGCCATGATGAAGCGGTGGAAGCAATAGATAACCGTACAGTCAAAAAAGGACATGTTGTCGTCATCCGTTATGAGGGCCCTAAAGGCGGACCTGGAATGCCGGAAATGTTGGCTCCAACTTCTTCCATCGTGGGACGCGGCTTAGGCCGCGATGTTGCACTGATCACTGACGGCCGTTTCTCCGGTGCCACACGCGGTATCGCGATCGGACACATCTCTCCGGAAGCTGCTTCAGGCGGCCCAATCGGCTTGATTGAAGATGGCGATGAAATCGTCATCGATTTGGAGCACCGCACAATCAACGTAAGTGTCGCTGATGAAGTGTTGGAAGAGAGAAAGAAAAAACAAACACGCTTCATGCCTAAAGTGAAGACAGGTTGGTTGGCACGTTACGCCGCGTTGGTTACATCAGCCAATACCGGTGGCGTTCTGAAGACGCCAGAAGAATTATTTGCAGAATACGAATAAAACAAAAAATTCCAGCCGGAAAACAATCCGGTTGGAATTTTTTGTTTTGGAATTCAGTCCATTCGTTTGCTGCGGACGAATTATTCTTCGTCGCGACCCAGAGCGACTTGCATCTCTGCAACAGTCTTACTGTCCAAGTTGAAGATGAACTGGAAGCAGATGAAGATGAGGATGTAGCCAATCAATGGGAACAGGGCAGCCATATCACGGATGGCGTGTGAATTTTCGGCGGTCCATGTCATGGCGTCCTTGACATCCAGTGTAGGTATCAGGATGGCGATGGCTGCTGGAATGAATGATTGGCCGAAGCCTTGTGCGACTTTACGCAGCATGGAGTAGGTTGCGTAAACGGAACCTTCGTTACGGATGCCTGTCTTCCATTCTTGATAATCGATCGCGTCAGCAACCATACCCCAAGTATAGATGGTCAAACCGAAGGCGAAGCTGTTTGCGATGATCTGCATCGCGATCCAAAGAATCGGATTTGTGATTTCGACCAAGTAAAGGAAAGCATAGACTGCGATAGAGCCGATCAATGGCCAAGTCGACAATTCTTTTTTGCCCAGTTTTCCGACCAAGGCACCACCAAGGGCAGTACCAACAAATAGTGGGATAATTTGAGTGAGGATGGAGTAAGAACTCAAGGTTCCATCTCCGAAGTACATTTGGTAAGTCAATTGATGCAATTGGTTCCCGCCCATGATGAACAGGATTTGAGCGATAGAGGCAAGAGCGATACCCAGAATCGCGCGGTTATGGAAGAAGTCTTTTAATGTCTTGAAGTAATTGAATTTTACCTCTTCACCCTCAGCCTCAACATGCTGGATGCGTTCTTCCGTATTCAGATACAGAAGCGCAAAAGCAATGATGGAAACGATACCCAAAATGACTGCAATCGGGAACATTCTTTCGCCGCGGAAAATACTTGCTGTTTGGCCGTTTTTTGTGACTTGCTCATAAGCGAACAACGGAATCAGTACGCCTAGAGGAACACCTGCGATGATGTATCCCCAAGAACGTGCGTTGGATAAAGCAGCGCGTTGTGAAGGCTTGGCGGTCATAACTGAGCTCAGAGCGCCGTAAGGTACGTTAACGACTGTATAGGTGATATCCCATAAGATGTACCCACCGATACACAAAGCAAGTTTAGCAGGATATGACCAGTCAGCCGCATCGATGAACATGACAGTTGCTGCCAATGCCAAGAAAGGAGCGCCGCGCAGAATCCATTGTTTAAATTTTTCACCATTTTTGTTTGCGCCCATCCGGTCGACGATCGCGCCGATGATCGGATCGTTGATGCCATCAAGGATTTTCGTGATCAGGATGACAATGGAATAGTGGGCCAAGGAAATTCCGATGTACTGGGTGTAGAAAATGAACATGTAGCTGGAAATTAACGTGAAACTCATATTGCAGCCGAAGTCGCCCATGAAATATCCAAGTAGGTCACGGAATCCAAATGGACGCTTTGCTGTGCCGGTGACTTGATTTTGAGCCATTTTAAATTTTCCTCCCATAAAAGATTATTTTTGATAAGAAGGGCGAAAATAATAACGGGAATTGTATATCATAATATGAAACTGCCGTTTTTAATCTGATATGAGTATAGTAAGAAAACGCATTCAAGTCAAAGGTGAGCAGTGGAAATAATCCAAAATACAGCGGGTCCTGTCAAATTTCTGACATAATCCCAAAGCCATGTTATGCGCGTAGGATCGCCCATAGGGAAGAATGTTCCGAAAAAAATGACGCGCAAACTTCCTTTCCTCGGCGTTTGCATCCATAAGAAGAAACAGAAGCTGTGCATCGCGAATGTGTAGATCTTTGTATGCGTTTAAATTATTTTTTGAAATTAGACGCGGGGGGCTTATCATGCTTCATTTTATTTGCTATAATATCACAATATGAAACGGTTTCCCGTTAAATGAATCCAAACGCTGATTTTTGATTAGCTAAGTATGGAAAATGGAATGATATACAAAGATTTTGTAAGGTTTGAGACTATATTCGAAAAAAGGATGATCAGAAAAATGGTACAAAAAGAAGAGTCAAACACAAGCACAAAAGTTCAATCGATAGATCGGGCCTTATCGATCCTGGAAACATTGGCGGACTATCCTAGTCTCAGCCTGATGGAGTTGAGCGAAAAAGTCCGCCTGCATAAAGCAACGACCCATCGCTTGGTGAACTCTCTGATGGAAAACGGCTATATCGACCGCAATCCTGACACCAAGCAATACCGCATTTCCTTGAAGATGTTCCATCTCGGGAACAAACGTGTCCACAACATCGACTTCTTGAACGTGGCCAAAAGCATGATCCGTCAGTTGTCGGATGATACGAAACAGACCGTGCATCTGGTTGTGGAAGACAATGATGAAGTGCTCTACATCGATAAGTATGGTGAGTCCCGCGGTGTGCGGATGCAATCAAAGATCGGTACGAAAGCGCCACTTTATTGCACTGCGGTCGGGAAAGCGCTCCTGAGCACCCGTCAAAATGCTGCCGTCCGTGAATATTGGGACAGCATCGTTCCGGAACAGAAGACCGGACGCACGATCACCACTTATGAAGAACTCGTCAATGAACTGGATGAAATCAGAAGGAATGGTTACGCCCTCGACGATGAGGAGTTTGAAGAGGGCATCGTCTGCATCGCAGCAGCGTTTTCGAGCGCAAGGGAAGTTGCCGCAGGCGCGATCAGCATCTCCTTGCCGTTGTCCGACATGGTCGATAAAGACTTCTATACAGGAAAAATTTTGGAGTATGCCACAAAGATTTCACAGTTGCTCGGTCACTTTTGATCCTTTCCGATCTGAGCCCGATACAGCAGGAACTCCCCACGAAGCGCATGATACATGCGTTTGTGGGGAGTTTTTTTGTATATCCTTTTGTTTTTTTCTGGGGCCATTCAGGAGTACGCCACAAATTTTTCACAATTGGGAGGTCATTTTTATATTTCTGATGGAATTTCGTTGACATAAAAGATGGTAAATTCTATAATGAACTCGAGTTATGATACTGAGTTCCACAATGCGAAACCATGAATGGAGGATGACAAATGAGCGTCAAGAGAGATACCCTGGCTCAATTACAAGAGAATTACCTGTTTGCAGTAGTGCGCGGAGCTTCCGAAGAAGCGGGTTATGAGATTTCAAAAGCAGCTTATCAAGGAGGCATCAAGAACATCGAGGTGACATTTTCGACACCGGGTGCTGAAAATGTTATGCGCAAGCTGTCTGATGAATTCGCAGGTACGGATATGGTCGTAGGTGCAGGTACGGTATTGGATGAAGTCGCTGCGAGAATTTCGATCATGAACGGAGCGAAATTTATCGTAAGCCCTTCCTTTAATGAAAAGATTTCAAGAATGTGCAACCTATACACTGTTCCATACTTGCCTGGATGCGGTTCTGTTACAGAAATTCAAATGGCTCTGGAAACTGGATGCGAAGTAGTGAAGCTTTTCCCGGGTGGTTTGTTGGGTCCTGGATTCATCAAAGACGTTCATGGGCCTATTCCTTGGGTTGACGTGATGCCATCAGGTGGCGTAAGCATTGAGAACATGGACAAATGGATCGCAAACGGAGCTTGGTCAGTCGGTGTCGGCAGTGCCTTGACACGAAACCTTAAAGAAGGCGGCTACTCCAGTGTAGCGGCTGCAGCTAAAGAATTTGCCGATCGATTGGCAGAAATCAAAGCGCAATAATCAATGATATTTCAAAATAAAGCTCGGAAGGGGATTTCTTCACATGTCATTTATTCATGACGACTTTATGTTACAGTCCGAAACGGCCAAAAAACTTTACCACGAATATGCGGAAAACATGCCCATCTTCGATTACCACTGCCATTTGGTCCCGCAACAGATCGCTGAAGATTATGAGTTCGAAAACATTACGGAATTATGGTTGGGCGGAGATCATTACAAATGGCGCGCGATGCGTGCGATGGGAATTCCGGAAGAAAAAATCACCGGCAATGCTTCTCCTGAAGAAAAATTTGAAGCTTGGGCCTACACTGCTGAAAATGCAGTAGGGAATCCCTTGTTCCACTGGACAGCTTTGGAATTGAAAAAGTACTTCCATATAGAAGAAACACTTACCAGTGCCAACTGGAAGGAAATCTATGCGGAATGCAACCGCGTGTTGAAAGAAGAAAAGCTGACAGCACGACAATTGATCAAAAATTCCAACGTCACCTTCATTTGTACGACAGACAACCCAACGGATACGTTGGAATGGCACAAAGCAATCGCTGAAGACGAGACATTCGATGTGGCCGTCGTTCCTGGTTTCCGTCCAGATGAAGCTTTCGCTATCCAGGAAGCAGCCAAGTTTGCTGGATTCATCGGAAAAATGCAAGAGGCGACAGGCAAAGAAATGACGACATTCGCTGAGTTGTTGGACGGAATGGAAGAGCGGATCCAATATTTTGCGGATCATGGTTCGAATGTTTCCGACCACGGTTTATCCCAAATCTACTATGCTGAAGCTACGGATGAAGAGATTGAAGCTATCTATGCCAAAGCGATCGCAGGGGACAGCATCTCGGAAGCGGAATATGCAAAATACCAAACACGCTTGTTGGTGGAATTGGGCAAAATCTATGCTGCAAAAGACTTCGTGATGCAATTGCACTTCGGCGCTATCCGCAACAACAATAAGCGCATGTTTGCTAAATTAGGCGCGGATGCGGGCTTCGATTCCATCCAGGATCAACCGAACGTATCCTATGCTTTGAACAATCTGCTTGGTGCAATGGACCTGACGAATGAATTGCCTAAATTCATCGCTTATAACCTTGACCCTACTTATTTCGACTTGGTGGGAACGGCAATAACGAACTTCCAAGTGAACGATAAAGGCATCAAGAGCAAAGTTCAGATGGGTTCCGGTTGGTGGTTCAACGACACCAAGTACGGCATGCTGAAACAATTGAAATCTTTATCCGAAGCAGGTTTGTTGATGAATTTTGTCGGCATGCTGACAGATTCAAGAAGCTTCATCTCCTATACGCGTCATGAGTATTTCCGCCGCATCCTTTGTGATTTCATCGGTGATCTCGTGGAACGTGGAGAAATCCCGAATGATGCCAAGTTACTTGAAAAGCTGATCACAAACATCAGCTACAACAACGCTGTAGAATACTTTGATTTTAAAAAATAAAAAAACAAAAAAAGAAGAGGAAGTGTATTGCAATGGAAATGTCATTCAGATGGTACGGTCATGAGGACCCTGTTACACTGAAAAATATTCGTCAAATCCCTGGTATGAAAGGAATCGTCACTGCAGTTTACGATATCCCTGTTGGTCAATCTTGGCCTTTGGAAAGAATCGAAAAGTTGAAAACGGGCGTTGAAGCTGAAGGTATGTACATCTCAGTCATTGAATCTGTTCCGGTTCACGAATCCATCAAATTGGGTCGTCCAGACCGTGACCAATACATCGAGGCATACAAAGAAACCTTACGCAACTTAGGTAAAGCAGGAATTCCTGTTGTATGTTACAACTTTATGCCAATCTTTGACTGGACTCGTTCCAACTTGGCATACGAATTACCTGATGGTTCAAATGCATTGATCTTCGATGAAGAAGAAGTAAACAAAATGGACCCACGTACGCTTTCTCTTCCAGGTTGGGACGAAAGCTACAATGCTGAAGAAATGAACGCTTTAATGGATGAATACAAAGAAGTTGACGAAGAAAAACTATGGGAAAACCTGGAATACTTCATCAAAGCGATCATGCCTACAGCTGAGGCAGCCGGCGTCAAGATGGCTATCCACCCTGATGATCCTCCATACAGCATCTTCGGATTGCCTCGTATCATCACTGGCGGAGAAGCATTGAACCGCTTCATCAAATTGTACGACAGCGAATATAACGGCGTTACATTATGCGTAGGCTCATTCGCTTCAGATCCTAAAAACGATGCAGTGGCTATCTTGAAAGATATGCTTGCTAAAAAACGTGTGAACTTCGTGCATGCACGTAACGTGAAATTAGTCGGTGGACGTTCATTTGAAGAGTCAGCTCACTTGTCTGAAATGGGATCCATCGATATGTATGAAGTAGTAAAAGCATGTGTTGAAGGCGGCTTTGAAGGTGCAATCCGTCCAGACCATGGCCGTATGATTTGGGGAGAAACCGGTAAACCTGGTTATGGTTTGTATGACCGTGCATTAGGTGCAACTTACCTGAATGGTTTGGAAGAAGCAGTTAAGAAAAACTTGAAAGCTCAACAATAACAATAAGAAAGAAGGAAAATCACCATGACAAGCCCATTCGTTCATGATTTTACCGATAAAGTAGTAGTAGTAACAGGTGCTGGCGGCGTTTTATGCTCTTATTTCGCGAAAGAATTCGCCAGAGCAGGCGCTAAAGTAGCCCTTTTGGACTTAAACTTGGATAACGCACAAGGATATGCTGATGAAATCGTAGCCGAAGGCGGCATCGCTAAAGCGTTCAAAGCCAACGTATTGGAATTGCCAAGCCTGCAAGCAGCTAAAGAAGCTGTAGTAGCTGAATTAGGCGAAGTGGATATCTTGGTAAACGGCGCAGGCGGCAATAACCCGCGCGCAACGACAGACAACGAATACCATGAAACTGATCTTCCGGAAGGAACAAAAACATTCTTCGACTTGGAACAAAGCGGCATCGAATTCGTCTTCAACTTGAACTTCTTGGGTACAGTGTTGCCTACACAAGTTTTTGCTAAAGATATGGTCGGCCGTCCAGGCGCTAACATCATCAACATCTCAAGCATGAACGGTTTCACACCATTGACCAAAATCGTTGCTTACTCAGGCGCGAAAGCTGCTATCTCCAACTTGACTGAATGGTTGGCTGTACACTTCTCGCACGTAGGTATCCGTGTCAATGCGATCGCTCCTGGTTTCTTGGTTTCAAAACAAAACCAAGCGTTGTTGTTCAACGAAGATGGCACACCGACTCCTCGTACGGGCAAAATTCTGAACGGCACGCCAATGGGCCGTTTCGGCGAACCGCATGAATTGATCGGCGGCTTGTTGTTCTTGGCTGACGAGAAAGCTGCAAGCTTTGTGAACGGCGTCGTATTGCCGATCGATGGCGGCTTCAACGCGTATTCAGGCGTATAAGTTTAGGTAATTGAATAGGGCAGATAGAACGAAATGTGTTGCACAGTTCTTCTCTATCTGCCCTTTTTTTGATATCAAGTTAGGAGAGAAAAATTATGTCTACACACCCAACACAATTTACGAAACAAAAACAATTCTTAGTATGCGTCGATTCCGACGGCTGCGCAATGGATACGATGAACGTGAAACATGAACGTTTCTTCGGACCTTTGGCAGCTGACGAGTACGGCATCAAAGATCGCGAAACTTTCTTGGCTGACTGGAACCGCATCAACTTGTTCTCCAGCACACGCGGCATCAATCGCTTCAAAGCATTGGTCTTGACGCTGATTGAAGCACAGGAAAAAGGCGAAGACATCGGCGATATTACGGCACTGACTGCTTGGGCAAACAATGCGCCATCGTTATCGAATGCTTCCCTGGAAGCGGAGATCGCGAAAGCATCTTCCGAAGATTTGGAAAAAGCTTTGGTATGGAGCAAGAAAGTCAACGAAGGCATCGAAACGGAATTAGCGGGCGAAGATAAGCCTTTCCCTGGCGTTCTGGAAGGACTGACAAAAATCCATGGCCTGACGGATGTCGCAATCGTAAGCTCAGCCAACAGCGAAGCTTTGAACAGCGAATGGAACAGACACAATCTGATGCCGCAAGTTGACGTAGTCTATGGACAGGAAGTCGGCAGCAAAGCGGACGCAATCGCTGATCTGTTGACGAAAGGTTATGCAGCGGACGAAATTTTGATGGTCGGGGACGCGCCTGGAGATGAACAAGCGGCAACGGTAAATGGCGTATTCTATTATCCGATTCTTTTCGGGAAAGAAGAATTCTCTTGGGAACGCCTAAGCAACGAAGCAATCGAGAAATTCCTGAACAAAGAATATGCAGGAGCTTATCAGGAAAAAGTGCTTGGGGAATTCCATGCTTTATTGGCTCAATTCGATTAATCTACATTCCAAGATTTGCAAGTTAGAAACATTACGTTAACAGGAGGAACAAAAGTGCCAAAATTAGTTGATTTAAAAGCAAAACCGTACAATCTGAACGACAAACAGGTCGAATGGGTAAATGACATGATCGCTGGTATGACAGATGAGGAAAAAGTAGGACAATTGTTCACCAACCTTTTCTTCTTCGGAGATGATGCCTTCTCAGGGAACGATTTCACCAACAAAGAAATCATCGAAAAATTCCACATCGGTGGCGCACGTTACCACGGCAATTCGAAAGAAGATATCCAAGATCTATTGAACGACCTGCAATCAATGTCCAAAATTCCTTTGTTGGTTGCAGCGAACTGCGACTCCGGCGGAAATGGTGCATGCAGCGAGGGTACTTACATCGCTTCCGGTGCACAGTCTGAAGCTGCAGGCGACCCTCAAGTTTCTTATCATGCAGGCTTGGTTTCTGCCCGTGAAGAAAAAGCTTTAGGCGTCAATGTCAACTTTGATCCATGTGTGGATATCCTTTACAACTGGAGAAACACAATCGTTAACACGCGTGCTTACGGTACGGATGCAGAAACAGTCATCAAATATACAAATGCATATTTGGATGGCTTGACTGCTGAAAACGGCGAAAACATGGAAGACGGCGTTATCCAATGCATCAAGCACTTCCCTGGAGACGGAACAGAAGAACGCGACCAGCATCTGGTGTTGGGCATCAATGAATTGAGCCCTGAAGAATGGCGCGCTTCTTTCGGTAAAGTTTACCAAAATCACATCGACCGCGGTGTTGAAATGATCATGGCAGGACACATTGCAGTCCCTGCTTTGCAAAAAGAATTGAACCCTGCTTTGGAAGACAAAGACATCATGCCGGCAACGTTGGCGGAAGAATTGATCCAAGATGAATTGAAGGGCGAACTGAACTTCAACGGCCTTGTCATCACCGATGCTACACACATGCTGGGCATGACATCGGCTATGCGCCGCGAAGATTATGTTCCAAAAGCAATCGCTGCTGGTTGTGATATGTTCCTTTTCTTCAACAACATCGAAGAGGACTTCGGTTTCATGCTGAAAGGTTACCAAAACGGCGTCATCACGGAAGAACGTTTGACTGATGCTTTGCGTCGTATCTTAGGCTTGAAAGCTAAATTGCACTTGCCTGAAAAACAAGCAAACGGCACATTGTTGCGCACACGCGAAGACTTGAACGTCATCGGCTGTGAAGAGCATCTGCAATGGAGAGCGGAAGCTGCTGACAAAGGGATCTCTTTGATCAAAGATACCCAAAACAACTTGCCGATCAACCCTGTTGATCACAAACGCATCCGTTTGTACATTTTGGAAGGCGAAAAAGGCGGAATCAATGATGCTGGTTCAGCAACGCAACAACTCTTCATTGATGAATTGACAAGCCGCGGCTACGAAGTGACTGTCAACGAACGCGGTTCACGCGTTAAAGGCGCTACTTTAAAATACCGTGATGAAGTGGACTTCGCTTTGGAAGTTTCTGATATCGTAGGCTACGGCGCACAAAACAACTACCGCATCCAATGGAGTACTGCCATGGCAAATGAAGTTCCTTGGTTTGTATGGGAAGTTCCGCATGCGTTCGTATCATTGAATTTCACGACACATCTGCATGATGCGACAATGGTGAAAACATTCATCAATGCTTACCACAACAACAAAGAAACAATCAAACAAGTCATCGACAAACTGGAAGGCAAATCCGAATTCAAAGGCGGTCACAACGACCTAGTTTGGACCGACAAATGGCAAGCCAAATTATAAAAGGATACGATGAATCCCGGGTAGAAACCGAGCACTAAGAGGACAAACACAAAGCGGACGCTTTTTGTCTGTGTGTGGTTGTCAGCTTAGGCACAGGTTTCTGGGATTCAGAGTTCAACTAAAAAGTGTGTGATGAATCCTGAGCTCAGCGTTAGGCGGAGAACTCTAGGATTCAGAACCGTTCTACAGGATACGATTAGTTGCATTCAGCGCTTGAGTTCCTGGAGGGTGTACATCCAACTAATGTACCATTTTGTTCACAAATCACCCAAAACACTGTTGTACCAAGTAAAGTCGAGAAGTATTTTTCTCGACTTTGTTTTTTTGAACAACAAAAAGCACTCTTGGTCAATTATTTGAAAAATGTAAGCATTTCAGGACATTGAATTGTAACCGCTGTTATTCTATACTTTGAAGTGTCAAAGAGAGGGAGGTGACACGTATCATTGAAAAATTGTTGATCGGATATCACGTCAAAGGGCAAGCATATGCCCTAGATTTCCATACACATCCGCAATATGAAATATTCCTGTTCCACGGCGGAAATTGTCGGTTCCTGGTCGGTAATAAAATCTATTATCTTCAGCCTGGCGACTTGCTGATGATGGATGGGATGACGGTTCACCGTGCCTACGTAATTGGAGACAAGGATGCCTATGAACGCAGCATCGTCCATTTCGATGCCGACTGGATTGCCCCTTTACTGAATGATCTGAACATTGACTATATCCTGCGATTCTTTACTGAAAATCGTGATGGCCTCATTCGGACTTTCCGAAAGAAGGATGAACTCCTATTGGAAAATGCTATCCGGGAAATGAATCATTTGCAGCAGTTGGACAAATCCTATGCAAATGAAGCGAAACGCAAACTGTCTTTAGTCCAGTTGCTTCTGATGATAGATTCTTCAACGGATAAGATCGTAGAAAAAGGACAGTCCTATGTCGATGAAAAAACGCAGATAGCGGAGAAAGTTTCGGAATACATTTTCAGGCATTACCGTGACTCGTTCAATATCGATGATATCGCGAATACCCTTAATTTGAGCAAATCTTATTTGTCCCATGCTTTCAAAGAAATAACAGGAAAGACCATCATGGCTTATGCGATGGGATATCGGTTGTCACAAGCATGCACGGCATTATTGATGGAACCATCCAAATCCATCAAAATGATTTCCGGCGAATGCGGTTTTGAAAGCGATGCCCATTTCAGCAGATATTTCAAACAGAACATCGGCAGTACACCCAGTAATTACAGAAAAAACAATAGAATCAACATACAAAAAGGAGAATGATGAGAATGACAGAAAAAGTGAAATTAGGAATTATTGGTTATGGTGCAGAAGGCGGCATGTACGCAGGGTTCTTCAAGAACAACGATGAGCGTTTGAACGACAACATCGAGTTGGTTGCAATCTGCGACAATGATCCTGCTAAAAAAGAAAAAGTGGCTGCTGATTTCCCAGGACTACCATTCTTCGATAACTATATGGATATGTTGGAATCAGGTGTAGTCAACGCAATCGTTACAACTGTTCCCCACTATGACCACTGTGTGATCGGTATTGACGCATTGAAACGCGGCATCCATTTGTTGGGTGAAAAACCAGCCGGTGTTTATACAAAAGAAGTTGAACGTTTGATCGCTGCGGCCGATGAAAATCCGGAATCTACTTTCGCTATTTTCTTCAACCAACGTACGAATCCACTTTACCAAAAAGTTAAACAATTGATGGACGATAAAGCAATCGGTGATCTGCAACGCGCTACTTGGATCATCACTACTTGGTGGAGACCACAAGGTTACTACAACCAAAGCGCATGGCGCGCAACGTGGGGTGGCGAAGGCGGCGGCGTCTTAGTAAACCAAGCTCCTCACCAATTGGACTTATTGCAATGGATCTGCGGCAAACCTGAAAAAGTTTTCGCGAAATTGCAATACGGCGTTGGCCGTGAGATCGTAGTTGAAAATGAAGTGAACGCATTGTTGGACTTCGGCAACGGAGCAACAGGTTCATTCATCACGTGCACGAATGATTTGGTCGGTACAGACCGTTTTGAAATCTTTGGCACAAAAGGGAAAATCGTCGTTGAGGATTCCAAAAAATTGATCGTGAAACAATTAACTGCACCGGAAGCGGAACTTTCTGAGAAGATGGATATGTCAGATGTTATGAAAATTTTCATGGGACAAGTGGATATGGCTCAATACGTTACCGAAACAGAAGAAGAATTCACGACTGTTTTTGGACAACAACATATCGATGTCTTGAATAACTTCGCTGACCATGTCGTAAATGGCGCGCCATTATTGGCCAACGGCAGAGAAGGCATCAACGGCGTTACGTTAGCGAACGCAATGCATTTATCTTCATGGTTGGACAAAGAGGTAGATTACAACGTGGATGGCGATCAATATTTGGCTGAATTGAACAAACGCATCGCTGAAGAAGGAAAATTCGAAACAAGAAAATAAGAAAGAGACGTGATCAGAGATGTTAAGAGCGGCAATAATCGGATTAGGCGATGTATCGCCTGTCCACAAATATGCTATCGACGCCAGCGACAACGGTGAATTGGTTGCAGTCTGCGACGTAAATGAAGCCTTGAAGACCAAATATCCTGATGTGCCTTTTTACACAGACGTAGAGACGATG
The DNA here is from genome assembly GCF_963666195.1 of Trichococcus shcherbakoviae. NCBI lineage: Bacteria > Bacillati > Bacillota > Bacilli > Lactobacillales > Carnobacteriaceae > Trichococcus > Trichococcus shcherbakoviae. Next base: position 1,001,210 of record NZ_OY762653.1, on the reverse strand, counting down.
TTGGAAAAAGAGGATTTGGATGTTGTACATATCTGCTTGCCGCACTATTTGCATTATCCGATCACGAAACGCTGCATCGAAAAAGGCGTGCATGTTTTCCAGGAAAAGCCCTTAGCCTTGGATTATGAAGAAGGCTTGAAGACGCTCGCCTTGGCAGAGGGAAGCAACAAGAAAATCGGCGTGTGTTTCCAAAATCGCTACAACGAAACGTTTTTGGAACTCAAAAAATTGCTCGCGAACGAAAATGTCGGGGCAGTGACGGCGGTCAAAGGCTTGGTGGCTTGGCATCGTCCTGAAACCTATTACACAACCAAACCATGGCGCGGCCAGATGGAATTTGCTGGCGGAGGATCGATCATCAACCAAGCCATCCATACGCTGGATCTGATGCGGGTTTTGGGCGGGGAAATAGACCGCTGCAAAGCCAGCCTGTCGAACATCACAGATTATGACATCGAGGTCGAGGACACTGCCGTCGCGAACTTCACGTTCAAGAACGGCGCGCGCGGATTTTACATGTCTACCAATGCCTATGCCGAGAATTCCAGCGTGGAATTGCAGGTCATCACTGAAAGGGCAAAATTCACAATCAAGGATAACTGTTTGTATCGTTCGAACAGTTCCGGTGAAAAAGAACTGCACCTGCAGGACACACCGATGCAAGGGACGAAATTTTACTACGGTCCGAGTCATTCTGCCCTGATCCAGCGTTTTTACAACGCGATCGAAGCAGACACGGATGATTATGTGACGGTCCGGGAGGCCTTGCCAGCGATGCTGATGATCGATGCGATGAAAGCATCGTCGAAAGAAAAACGTACAATCGAAATGGAGGAAATCATACATGGCTAAAGTTAAGATAGGTGTACAAGCATCAACTGTAAAAAAAAGTTTTGAAGAAGTCGGGCCTTATGAAACATTGAAAAAATTACATGACATCGGCTATAACTCCATTGAGGTCTCTCAAGTAGCGACAACGCCTGAGAACATCGCTGAAATCCAAAAAGCGACAGCTGATTTCGGCATGGAAGTAGCTTCCATGAGCGCTTCCTTGAAACCGCAAGTTAAGGACGGCGAATCTTTGACAACGCACTATGACAAAATCGTAGCGGATTGCAAAGCCGTGGGAACGGATCTGTTGCGCATCGGCATGTTGCCGATCGATGCGATGGCCAGCTTGGATAAAGTTTTGGAATTCTGTCATGATGTCAATGAAGTGACGCAAAAACTGAAAGAAGACGGCATCACTTTGTATTATCATAACCACCACATCGAATTCCGCAAATATGACGGTAAATTCCTGCTGGACATCATACGCGAAAAAGCTCCATTACTAGGGTTTGAATTGGATGTTCACTGGGTGCAGCGCGGAGGCGCAAATCCACTTGAAGTCATCAAAGACTACAAAGGTAAAGTGGAATTGATCCATTTGAAAGACTACCGAATCTCTGAAATCCCACAGGACGGCTTCGATGCTTTGTACACGGGGGATGTTGCCAAATTCATGGACTACTTCACAAATACAATTCAATTTGCTGAATTGGGGACAGGTAGCCTGCCGTTGAAAGCAATCATCGAAGAAAGCATCGCATCGGGCGCGCGCTACCTATTGGTGGAGCAAGACGACACTTATGGCGTGGATCCGTTCGAAAGCTTGAAAATTTCTCGTGAATATCTATTGGAATTGGGCTACGGAGAATTGTTCTAAACATAACAACACGAGGTTCGGAGATTATTCTCTTCGAACCTTTTCTTATCAGACAAGGAGGATTTACAAATGGGCAGTAAAGATGGAATGAATTATGCGCCGAAAGGGAAAATCAATAAGGTCGTGGAACCGGGAGCGTTCAATGTCGGCATAACGGCACTGGATCACGGGCACATCAACGGCATGACGAACGGCTTGATCGAAGCCGGTGCCACAATCAAATATGTGTACGATCCCGATGCGGAAAAGCTAGCGAATTACTTGGAATCTTTTCCGGATGTGGCGGTCGCTGACTCGCTGGAGCAAATCCTGGAAGATCCGGAGATCCAATTGGTCGCAGCGGCGGCAGTGCCTAATTTGCGCAGCGCTCTGGGAAACCGTGTCATGCAGGCCGGGAAAGACTACTTCACCGACAAGACCGGCTTCACAACACTTGAACAACTGGAAGAGACTAAAAAAGTCGTTGCTGAAACCGGCAAGAAATATTGGGTCTACTTCAGCGAAAGGCTGCATGTGGAAGGCGCCGTATTTGCCGGCCAATTAATAGAAGAGGGTAGGATCGGCCGCGTCATCCAAGTGACAGGCTTTGGGCCGCACCGCCTCGACAAGGAAAAACGTCCGGATTGGTTCTTCAAAAAAGAACAATACGGCGGCATTTTAGCCGACATCGGCAGCCACCAAATTGAGCAATTCCTCCATTATACAGGGAATGTGGATGCAAAAGTTCTCCACAGCAAGGTCGGAAACTACAACAACCCGGATACGCCTGAATTGGAGGACTACGGCGATGCCACGCTGGTCGGCGATAATGGCGCAACCTTCATCTTCAAAGTCGATTGGTTCACACCGGATGGACTCGGAACATGGGGTGACGGCCGTACATTCATCACCGGAACGGAAGGAACCATCGAAATCCGCAAATACATCAACGTGGCGACTGAGCAGACCGGCGATCACCTCTTCCTGGTGACGAAGGACGGCGAGGAGCACTACTCCTTGACTGGTGAAGTCGGCTTCCCGTTCTTCGGAGAAATGATTTTGGACTGCATCAACCGCACCGAAAATGCGATGACGCAAGAACACATCTTCAAGGCGCAGGAATTATGCCTGAAAGCGCAGGAACAAGCGCTGAACATTACTGCAAACCTATAAGAAAAGCGGGACAAACCACGCTCTGCCTCGAAAGAAATTTAGGAAATCTGCCCCTGAATGAGCATCGTAGAGCGCAATGGGTCAGATTTATCTAATTTCCGAGAGGCAGGTTTGGCCCGCTGGACATCTTTTAATATGCATGAAACACGTTGGGAATGTATGGAACACCTGTGGTGATGCAAGATAAAGTTAAAAATAGTATACTTTTCCACAAGCTAAAAGCTGTCCCTTTCTTTGCTTCCGGATCATCCGGGTGGCGGAGGAAGGGATTTTTTGTTGGTTTCGCGATGAGTGAGCGTGCAACTTGAACTCTGGCCGGCAGCTTGTTATGATTCGGATGAAGAACTATTGAGTGAATGAGGTGAAAGGATGCAAACATTAATCATAGTCAGCCACCCGACGCTGGCTGATTCGAATGCGCAAAGGTTTCTGTGGGAAAGTCTTCCGGCTGAAGGGGTGACGTGGCACCATCTCGAATCGGTTTATCCGGATGGGCAGATTGATCGGGAGGCCGAGCAACAGCAATTGCTCCAGTATGACCGCATCATTTTCCAATTCCCGTTCTATTGGTACAGTTCGCCTGCTTTATTGAAGCAATGGCAGGATGTCGTGCTGACTGAAGGTTTCGCTTATGGAGCTGAAGGCAGCAGGCTGTCGGGGAAAGAATTCGGTCTCGTTCTGGCCCTGGGTGTGAATGAACGCGAATACCAAGCGGGGGGCAGGGAAGGATTCACGATTTCGGAACTGACCCGGCCGTTTCAGGCGATGGCAAGGAAATGCGGCATGGTGTACTTGCCGACGAACGTCGTTTCGAAATTCGATTATCTGAGCGTCAGCAAGAAGAAAGAATTGCTGATCAGCTATCAGCAATATTTGTCCAAAGAAAACGATGCCAGTCTGACGGCAACGGAAAATTGGTTCAAACTCCAGCTACAGTCGCTCGGGAAAGCGGGACTTTCCGAAGCGGATCAGCAACTGGTGGAGCATCTGCTTGCCGTTTTGAAGGACAACCGCGAGCACTTGAATGATCTGGCGTGGACGTTGGCACAGATGGAAGGCAATCAGCTTGGGTAAAGGTAAAGCGGGGGACGACAATGGAAACTGAAAATTGGGTGCAGGAACAGCTGGATCATTTAGTGGAAGCGAGCAAGGATTACCGGCAAAAAGCACTCTTCCAAGAAACGAAAAAACTCTTCCAAGAACAGCATCAACGGATGGAACAGATGGAAGGCGAACTGGACGGGCGGATGTGGAGCCCGAAAGAGTGGTCGAATTAGAAAATGGAAAAAATAGAGGGCAGCTGAGCATTTGCTTGGCTGTCCTCTATTTAGGTTGTTTATTGTTCCGGTTTGAGCGGATATTGGTAGACGTAGTCGTCCATCACGAAGCCGCCTCCGATGGGGGAGACGATGGATTCCGTTCGCACAAAACCGTATTTTTCGTAGAATGCGATCGAACCTTCGTTGTATTTGTTGACGGTAAGCTCAAGGACTTTTTTCTGTTCCTTGCTAGCCAAATCGACCATTTTTTGCATAATTTGATAGGCATAGCCTTTTCCGCGGGCTTCCTGCAGCAGATAAAGCTTGCTGATGAACAGTTTGTCGTCCTGCAACTGGATAGCCAGATACCCGGCGGATTGGCCCTCGCTTTTGATGAGGAAATAATCCAATTTGCCTGTTTCGATATCCTCTTCCAAGTTCGCTCTGGATTGGATATTCTCCAACATATAGGTCACTTGGTCCGGACCGAGGATCGGCAGATAGTACTCATGCCAGATGATGTCGGCCAAACGGGAAAGTTCATTGATCTGCTCCATGCTTTCGACCGGCTCCAACCGGAGTGCGGCTTCGCGCGAAAATAGTTGCGGGGTTGTCATATCAAGCCACCAACTTTACCAAGAAATATTTCTTTTTGCCTCGGCGCACGAGGATAAAGCGGCCTTCGAAAGAATTTTCGGCAGTGATGATGAATTCCAGATCCGTGACTTTATCGCCGTTGATGGAGATGGCGCCGTTTTGGATATCTTCGCGTGACTGGCGGCGTGACGGTTCGATGCCGAGATCGACCAGCCAAGTGACTAATTCCTGCTCTTTCAGGTCGGACTCGAAAGTAGGCATATTTTTGAATCCTTCAGCGATTTCATCGGCGGTCAATTCCTTCACTTCACCGGTAAACAGGGCTTCGGTGATCTTTAGAGCGTCCGCCAGAGCTTGTTCGCTGTGGACGAAGCGTGTCATTTCGGATGCCAAAACTTTTTGAGCTTCGCGTTTGTGCGGCTCTGTTTCCACTTTTTCAGTCAGGGCATCGATCTCTTCCTTCGAAAGGAAAGTGAAATACTTCAGGTATTTGATGACATCGCGGTCGTCCTGGTTCACCCAGAATTGGTAGAACTCGTAAGGCGTTGTTTTTTTCGGGTCCAACCAGACAGCACCGCCGGCAGTTTTGCCGAATTTCGTGCCGTCCGCCTTCAACATCAAAGGAATCGTCAAACCGAAAGCTTTTGCTTCCGCGCCTTCTTTTTTACGGATCAGGTCCAAACCGGCAGTGATGTTGCCCCATTGATCTTGGCCGCCGATCTGAAGGTTGACGCCCTCATTCTGGAATAGGTGCAGGAAGTCCATGGACTGGAGAATTTGGTAAGTGAATTCCGTGAAGGAAATGCCGGTGTCCAGACGGCTGGCTACGATATCTTTCGCCAACATCGTATTGATGTTGAAGTTCTTGCCGAAGTCGCGCAGGAAATCCAACAGTGTCAAATCTTTCGTCCAGTCGTAATTGTTGACGAGGCGGATGTCAGCCGAACTGTCCGATAGAAACAGTTTCTTCATTTGAGAGGTCAAAGCATTTGCATTCTCGACGACTTGATCCATCGATTGCAGAACCCTTTCTTCGCTCTTTCCGCTTGGATCGCCTATCGATCCGGTCGCGCCGCCGATCAGGATAACGGGCTTGTGTCCTGCCAATTGGAATCTCTTCAATACTATGAAGGGAATCAGATGTCCGATATGCAGGCTGTCGCCGGTAGGGTCAACGCCGCAATACAGGCCAATCTGCTCATCCTCCGTTAATTTGCGCAAACCTGCCGCGTCCGTTTGTTGATTGATGGCGCCGCGCCATTCTAATTCGTCTATGATATTCATGTGCTTCATTCCTCTTCTCGTAAATTTATATGCAAAAAAATCCCTGTCCAGACAAGAAAATTCTTGTTTGAACAGGGACGATTGTTATCGTGGTACCACCCAGCTTGCAGAATCATCCTGAATCGGAAAGACTTTGCCACTCTGACATGTATCGTATGCCGGCCGCTTATACGCATAAGAAAGCTCCAAAGTGTAATTCGAATCCAGGCTTGCATCAGCTTCCACCAACCGCTGACTCTCTATAGGACAAAATCCCGATTCTACTGTCTTTTTCATCGCTTTTTCTTTTATTGTTTAATTGCCGTAAGTATAGCGCAGTAAAACTTCGGATGTCAACAGTGACAACGAAAAAAGTAATGCTACAGGAATGTTACAAAGTCGGAAGGTGCATGAAATATTACTGATGGCGCGGATTTGGACACATTAGGAGAGTCATTTTACAGAAATGTTACAGTTAGGATACAACTTGACGAAACCGGGTTAAACGAAAAAAAACTATGTTATGATTCATTATGTTGATGAATCTTAAGAAAAACTATAAAAAGTTAAAAGATATATAAGAATTATAACTAACGACAATCGAATGTAAGTGGAGGAATTAGACTTGAAGAAGAAATTAGTGGCTATCGCATTAGCAGGTACGATCCTTGCAACAAGTATAGTAACGCCTTTTACAGCTCAAGCAGATGAAATCTTAACAAAAATCCAACAGCAAGAAACTAAAATTTCTGATTTGGACAGCAAACAAAACACAGCAGCAGAAAACTTGTCTGCAATCACTGCAGAAGTTGATGCAGCCGAACAAAGAGCAGAGACTCTATTGGCAAACCGCGTAAAGACACAAGATGAGATTGTTGCTTTACAAGAAGATATTGCCGAATTGCAAGTTGTCATCGCGCAACGCGAAGAACAACTGGATGAGCAAGCAAGATCTGTTCAAGTGAACGGTTCAAACGAAAACTACTTGAACTTTATCGTAGCATCGGAATCTTTCACAGATTTAGTATCCCGCATTGATGTTGTATCAAAAATGGTTTCAGCCAATAAAGAATTGGTAGAACAGCAAGTTGCGGATCAAAAAGCTGTTGAGGACAAGAAAAATAAAACTGAAGATAACTTAAATGAAATCAATGCAATGGCCATGGAGTTGGAACAACTTAAAGGCGATCTGCAAGTGAAGAGAATCGAACAAGAGAGCGCAGTTGCCGCTTTGGCTGCTGAAAAAGCAACAGCTGAGTCCGACCGCGAAATGTTCTTGGCGCAAAAAGAAGAGGCTGACCAACGCGCTGCCGCAGAGGCTGCTTCCATTGCTGCCGCTGAAGCTGCTGCAGCAACTGTAGCTGCAACAATCGCACAAGCAAGTTCAGAAGAATCTTCTGCCGCTGCATCATCTGTTGACATTGCATCAAGCACAGTAGCAAGTTCCGAGACAGCAGCTCCTGCTCAAACAGTTGCAGCTGCACCAGTTGTTGAGAGTGCACCAGTTGTGTCTGCTCCTGTAGCGGCTGCACCAGCTGCACCAGTCGTGAACACACCCGTTGTGGCTGCACCAGTCGTGACACCGGCGTTATCAGCACCAACAGGCGATGTTGTTTCCATTGCTGCGAAATACATCGGCGTTCCTTATGTATGGGGCGGAAAAACACCATCAGGCTTTGACTGCTCAGGCTTCACGTCTTATGTCTTCAGAGAAGCATACGGCATCGAAATCGGTGGCTACACAGTTCCTCAAGAAAACTCAGGTACGCAGATCGCTGTATCAGCCGCACAAGCGGGAGATTTGATTTTCTGGGGTTCAAGAGGCGCGACTTATCACGTAGCTATCTACGTAGGCGGCGGACAATACATCCACGCTCCAGCACCAGGCCAAACAGTTACTTATTCTTCTTACAACCTTTCCGGCGCATCATTTGCCGTACGTGTTGCAAGATAATCTAAAATTCACGACAGTCCTCCGGGGCTGTCTTTTTTTGATTTTTGCGTTTATGAAGGGAAATTGTTGACCTTGACGCAGCGTCAAGGTGTAAGATGAAATCATCGGAGGGGATAGGATGGAATATACGATCCAAAAATTGAGCCGGTTGGCCGGCGTCAGCACGAGGACGCTGCGTTTCTATGATGAAATCGGCCTGCTGAAGCCCAAACGCACCAGTTCCTCCGGCTACCGCATCTACGGTGAAGCAGAGGTGGACAGGCTGCAGCAGATCCTGTTCTTCAAGAAATTGTCCTTTTCGCTTGAAGAGATCAAAGCAGCGATGGATGATCCGGCATATGACGCGGAACGTTCGTTGGTCGCGCACAAACAGGCTTTGTTGGAAAAAAAGGCAGAAATCGAATTGCTGATCCAAACGGTCGATGCTACGCTGGAAGAAAAAAGAGGAGGCAGAAAGATGAGCGACAAAGAGAAATTTGAAGGCTTGAAGAAGGAGCTGCTCGACGAGAACGAAACCCGCTACGGACAGGAAATCCGCGAAAAATACGGCGAAAAGACCGTTGCGGCATCAAACAAAAAATTCGCAGGAATGAGCGCAGCGGATTTTGATGCGATGCAGGAAATGGCTGCGCGCTTACAGGCGATGCTGACGGAAGCGATGGCTACGGGGGATGCCGGCGGAGAAGCCGCCTTGGCTGTTGCTGCGTTGCATAAACAGTGGCTGAGCTATACTTGGCCGAGCTACTCTCCGGAAGCGCATCGTGGACTGGCCCAGATGTATGTCGACGACGAAAGATTCACGGCATACTACGACAAAGCATCAGGCAAAGGAGCCGCCGCCTTTTTGCGGGATGCGATCCACAACTATACTGAAAAAGCTGAATGACGCTGGTGAGGCCGGGAGCTGAACGTTGCTTTCGGTTTTTTTTTGCGTGGATCCGGAGGTGCAGGCGTTGGCAGGAGGTTACCGCTTGTTTCGAATTTCGCGCCCCAACCCTTGACTTTTGTGGTAGAATGGTACGGTAAGTTGCGTACATTCGCAAAGAACTTAGAATTCAGGGAGGCTTTAAACAGTCAATAAAAATCTCCTCAAATGCATTCAAATCTTTTATTTTTGATTCCATTTCCTCTATACTTTGCGTATAGAAAGGGATGATGCGAGATGATGCTGACTAAGAAGGTCCGTTTGATTGTGACAGACGAAACTTCCAAACTCTACCAAGCAGCCGGCGTTGCCCGCTGGGCGTACAACTACACGATCCGGATGCAGGAAATGAACCATCGCTTCGGTGGGACATTAATCAGCGACAATGAACTGCGGAAGCACATCACCAAGATGAAGAAGCGCAAGAAATATGCCTGGCTGAACGACGTGTCCAACAATGTCGTCAAACAAGCGGTCAAGGATGCCTGCAAAGCCTACAAAGCCTTCTTCAATGGGCAAACTCAGCATCCCCGATTTAAGACCAAACGCCGGTCCACACCGAGTTTCTACAATGACTGCGTCAAGCTGAAAGTGAAAGGCAACCGCGTCCTGTTGGAAAAAATCGGTTGGGTCAAAACCAACGAACCGTTGCCCGTGGATTGCAAATACTACAACCCGCGCATCAAGTTCGACGGCAAATATTGGTATCTGACGGTCGGCGTCGAGGTGACCCCGAAAATCGTCGAAGTAGACGATCGGGTTGTAGGGGTGGATGTAGGCATCAAGGAGTTGGCTGTCACCTCCGATGGTGTTTTCTACAACAACATCAACAAAACAGCCTCCGTGAGGAAAGCGGAGAAACGCCTCAAGAGATTGCAACGGCGTGCAAGCAGAAAATACAAGAAAGGAACGCCTAAATCTAAGCATCTCCTAAAACTAGAAGGTGAAATCCGAAAGCAACACAGACGCTTAGCCAACATTAGAACCAATCATGTCCATCAAGCAACAGCGGAGATCGTGAAATCCAAACCCTCCCGCATTGTGATGGAAACGCTGAACATCAGCGGCATGATGAAGAACAAGCATTTGGCTAAGGCAATCGCAAATCAGAAACTCTATTTCTTCAAACAATGCCTGCAATACAAATGCGAACTAAATGGCATTGTCTTTGTGGAAGCGGACCAGTGGTTTCCAAGTTCCAAGTTGTGCAACAAGTGCGGAACGCTCAAAAAGGACCTGAAACGTAGCGACAGGGTCTACCACTGCACCTGCGGCCATCATTGCGATAGGGATCTGAACGCAAGCTACAATCTGAGGGATTACCAAGCAGTCTAACGGTACCTCGGATATGTACGACTCGTTGCATCGGAATTTACGCCCTCGGAGTGTTACATAAACAAGAGTAGTCCGTAAGGACAAAATTGGACACGAAGAACAGGGAAGCAAACATAAACTAGATTTAGTTAGATTTATGGCAACGGCACTCATTCGTGGCTAAATACAATAACACATTTTATATCACTACTCCAATCTATTATCCGAGCGGTAAGCTCCATATCGGAAATGCGTATTCTACAATCGCATGCGATGTAATGGCGCGCTATAAAAAACTGATGGGATTCGATGTGTTCTACCTGACCGGTTCAGATGAGCACGGACAAAAAATCGAGAACAAAGCTGCAGAATTGGGCATCACACCGAAAGAATATGTGGACGGCATGGCCCAGGATATGCAGGATCTATGGAAACGTCTGGACATTTCCAACAACAAGTTCATCCGCACGACTGATGATGACCACGTGCAGGCCGTTCAGCAGATCTTCGAACAATTATTGGCACAAGGCGACATCTATCTTGGTGAATACGAAGGTTGGTATTCCGTTTCCGACGAAGAGTTCTTCACGGAAACTCAATTGGCTGAAGTGTATCGTGATGCCGACGGAAAAATCATCGGCGGGGTTGCTCCAAGCGGCCATGAAGTCGAGTTGGTGAAAGAGGAGTCCTACTTCTTCCGCATGAGCAAATACGCGGATCGCCTTTTGGCTTATTACGATGCGCATCCTGATTTCATCCAACCGGAATCGCGCAAAAACGAGATGGTCAACAATTTCATCAAACCAGGCCTTGAGGATCTGGCTGTATCACGGACGACCTTTACTTGGGGGATTCCCGTGAAGAGCAATCCGAAGCACGTGGTCTATGTTTGGATTGACGCATTGGCGAACTACATCACTGCCTTGGGCTATGGTTCGGCTGATGATTCGCTTTACCAAAAATATTGGCCGGCTGATGTGCACATGGTCGGAAAAGAAATCGTCCGCTTCCACACCATTTATTGGCCGATCATGCTGATGGCACTGGATCTTCCGCTTCCGAAGAAAATCTTCGGACACGGGTGGCTTTTGATGAAGGAAGGCAAAATGTCCAAATCCAAAGGCAACGTTGTGTATCCGGATATGTTGGTGGACCGCTTCGGGTTGGATGCTTTGCGCTACTACCTGATGCGCGAAGTGACTTTTGGCAGCGACGGCATCTTCACGCCGGAAGACTACGTGAACCGGATCAACTATGATTTGGCGAACGATCTGGGCAACTTGCTGAACAGAACAATCGCGATGGTCAATAAATATTTCGGGGGTAACATCCCTGCGGCACTAGCAGCGGAAACGGCTTTCGATGCGGAACTAAAAGCGATGGCAGCGGAAGTGACCGAGAATTACCAGAAGGAAATGGACAACATGCAGTTCAGTTCGGCCTTGTCCGAAACATGGCGCCTCATTTCCCGCGCGAACAAATACATCGATGAGACAGCTCCATGGGTCTTGGCGAAGGATGAATCCAAGCAAGCGGAGTTGGGAAGCGTCATGTCGCATTTGGCGGAAACCTTGCGCGTCGTCGGCATTCTCCTGTCTCCGTTCATGACGCAAGCGCCGTTCAGAATGTATGAACAACTTGGATTGGACTTCGAAAAACAAGGCGCTTGGGAAAATGTGGCCTTCGGAACGTTCCCTGCGGACGTGAAGGTAGTTGAAAAAGGCACCCCTATTTTCCCTCGTCTCGTTACGGAAGAAGAAGTCGCCTACATCAAGGAACAAATGGGCGGAACAGCACCAGTGGAAGAGGAAATGGTCGCGGCTGAATGGGATCCGACGACTACCGTACTGACTTCCGAAAAGGAAAAACAGATCAAATATGAAGACTTCGATAAAGTCGAGCTGAAGGTAGCTGAAGTCATCGATTGCCAGAAAGTCGAAGGCGCGGACAAGTTGCTGAAATTCCGTCTGGATGCGGGTGATGAAGGTCATCGCCAAATCCTGTCGGGCATTGCGCAATGGTATCCGGATCCTGCATATTTCATCGGCAAGAAAGTCATCATCGTCGCTAACCTGAAAGCGCGCAAAATGAAGGGTGAAATCAGCCAAGGAATGATCCTTTCTGCTGAAAAGGATGGCGTGCTGCAAGTGATACTCGCACCTGAATCGGCAGCAAATGGTTCGACAGTGGCATAAGGGTTTTTGTGATTCAAGGAGCCTGGGACAGTTGTCCCGGACTCCTTTGTCCATTTTAGATGCAGAAGAATCAGGGCAGGCTAAGCCTTCCCGCAGGAACCGGAAAGGAATCTATGGATAAACTATTATTTGATACACACACGCATCTGAATGTGGACGCTTTTGTGGAAGATGTGGATGCGGCCATCGGAAGGGCCCACGAAGCCGGTGTCGGAAGATTTGCTGTAGTGGGATTCGATGCGGACACAATAAAAAAATCGCTCGAATTGAGCGCAAAATATCCCGAAATCTACAGCATCATCGGCTGGCATCCTACTGAAGCAGCCACCTATACTGCAGCAGTGGAAGACAGCCTGATGGCATTGCTTGAAGAAAAAAAGGTTGTTGCCATGGGCGAAATGGGTCTGGACTATCACTGGGACACAGCGCCGCATGACGTCCAAGCGAAAGTGTTCAGAAGGCAAATCGCGATCGCAAAAGAATTGGAACTGCCGATCAGCATCCATATGCGTGATGCCATCGAAGACACGTACCGCATTCTGAAGGAAGAGGATGTGCGCGACATAGGCGGCATCATGCACAGCTTCAGCGGTGACGTGAACTACATGAAGAAGTTTTTGGATTTGGGCATGCACATTTCGATCAGCGGCGTCGTCACCTTCAAAAAGGCGACAGAAGTGCATGAAGTGGCCAAAGCTGTTCCGATCGAGAGACTCTTGGTCGAAACTGATGCGCCTTATCTGGCTCCCGTTCCTTTCCGGGGAAAGCGAAACGAGCCGGCATATGTCCGCTATGTAGCCGAAAAGATTGCTGAATTACGTGGCCAGACCTTCGAAGAGATCGCGCTGCAGACTACCAAAAACGCAAATACATTATTCGGGTTGGATGATAGATGAAAATAGAAGAGATTATAGTGGTCGAGGGGAAAGACGATACAAGACGGATCAAACTGGCGGTGGAAGCTGATACGATCGAAACGAACGGATCAGCAATCAACGAAGAAACGCTGCAGCTGATCGCCCATGCGCAAGCGACACGTGGCGTCATCGTCTTCACCGATCCGGATTTTCCAGGCGGGAAGATCCGGGCAACGATCGTTGAACGGATCCCCGGCGTCAAGCATGCGTTTTTACGCAAGGATGACGCGCAATCCCCGAAAGGCGGAAGCCTCGGAATCGAGCATGCCTCTCCGGAAACCATAAGGGAAGCGCTGAAAAATATCTACACGCAAAGGCAAGCAGAAACGAGCGACATCGACAGGAAATTCCTGGATGAATGGCGCTTGGTCGGACATGCTGACTCAAGCCGTTACCGGGAGTTGCTGGGGGATGCGCTTGGGATCGGGCATACGAACGGGAAACAGTTGTTGAAACGCCTGCGCATGTTCCAATTGGAAAAAGAAGCTGTTAACGCAGCGATGACGGCCATTTTGAAAGAACTGGATGAAAAGGATAGCCTGACCGCTCTGCGGCAGGAGGAGGAAAACAAATGAGTGGATTAGAATACCATAAGGATATAGCAACACCGAGCAGAACGAACGCCATCTTAAAAAAATACCATTTGACCATGAAGAAGAGCCTAGGCCAAAATTTTTTGGTTGACCCGAATATACTGACGAAGATGGTTGCTGCAGCCGGCATAGATGAAAACACCAATGTGATCGAGATCGGCCCCGGTATCGGAGCCTTGACGGAACGCCTTGCCAGAGAAGCCAAAAAAGTAGTGGCATTTGAAGTGGACAAACGTCTGGCGCCGATTCTGAAGACGGAACTAGCGGAATACGATAATATCGAAATCATTTTTCAGGATATTCTGGAGGCAAATGTTCCGCAAGTCATCGAAGAGCATTTTGAACCGGCCGACCGCTTGGTGGTGGCAGCGAATCTGCCTTACTATATCACGACGCCGATCATCATGAATTTCATAGAGACTGACTTACCGATCGACACGTTTGTGATGATGATGCAAAAGGAAGTCGCTCAACGCATGACAGCCAAGCCTGGAACGAAAGCATTCGGTTCATTGACGATTGCTATCGACTACTATACAGAAGCCGAGATTGCCTTCATCGTTCCGAAAACCGTTTTTGTGCCGCAACCGAATGTCGATTCAGCAATCCTGAAGCTGCAGCGCAGAGCGGAACCTAAAGTCAAAGTTACCGATGAGGCGTTCTTCTTTGATTTGGTGCGCGCCGGTTTCAATCAACGCAGAAAAACGCTCTGGAACAATCTGCAATCACGCTACGGCAAAACGGAAGAGATCAAGGCAGCTTTGACAGCCGGACTTGAAGAAGCCGGCATTGAGCCTTCAAAACGGGGAGAAGCACTAAGCATCGAACAATTTGCGGACTTGGCGAATGCCTTGGTCAAATATTTGGACGTTCAATAGAACATCAAAAAATAACCTGATATTTCCGCGTCCAGAAGCACCATCGGTACGGATGCCTCACCATCCGGATCCCATTGCGAAGGAAAGGTGATGCATCCGCAGTGCAATTTTCCATTCAGCAGTTTTACTAAATAAAAGTAAAAAAATTTGATAAGATTTCTTTAAAAATTTATTCGTTTCATAGTTGCGTGCATACGTCCTCTGTGATATACTTGTTATTTTAATTTATCTGTGTTATACTGTGAATCAGTGAGGTGAAACAGAATGCCGGATAATTTGAGTCAGATTAAGGAACAACTGGAATGTCACTTAGGGCAGAAAGTTATGCTGACTGCGCAAGCAGGACGCAAACGCAAGACAGAACGAAAAGGTATTTTACGGGAAACGTATCATGCTGTATTTGTGGTTGATCTAGACCAAAACGAAAATGCATTTGAACGTGTATCATACAGTTATGCAGATGTTTTAACCGAAGCTGTAGAGATCTTATTTTATGATGAAGAAAAATGCCAGTACGCTTAAATTATGTAAGAACTTATTCCAAATAAATCAAACAGACATCGAAATGTCTGTTTTTTTTTTTATCGAAAAATCGCCTGCTGGAAGAGAAATCGTGTATGGGAAAAACCGGTTCCGGGCACAGAGCCGTGAGATATTGATCATTCAGAAAGTAATTCTTGGTTATTGACATATAATTCTTTTAAAAACGGCACGCTTACGCTAGTATTGTAGTATAAGAACAGTTGAGAGGAGCGTGGAGCGATGGAATGGATTGAACGGGCACCGGCAAAAATAAATTTGGCGTTAGATGTATTGTATAAGCGGGATGACCTTTATCATGAACTCGAAATGGTGATGGCTTCAGTCGACCTCGCGGACCATCTTACGTTTACTCCTCTCGAAAAAGATGAAATCAGAATCTACACGAACAAAGTGTTTTTGCCCGTGGATACGCGAAATCATGTCTATCAAGCGGTAAAGCTTCTCAAAGACCGTTGCGGGATAAAGAAGGGGATCAAAATCGAAATCGACAAGAAAATCCCTGTCGCTGCCGGATTGGGCGGCGGCAGCACGGATGCGGCTGCGGCTTTGCGCGCGCTGAACAAGATTTGGGATCTGCAGCTTTCTGTTGAGGAACTGATTGCGATCGGCAACCAAGTAGGCTCGGATGTTCCCTACAGCATAGTGGGCGGCACAGCCTTCGTATCAGGCCGAGGGGAAATCGTCCGCAAACTGCGACCGATGCCATCCTGTTGGGTGATTTTGGCGAAACCGCGCCTGAGCGTCTCGACGAAGACGATTTTCCGACTGTTGGCTGTCGAGCAACTGCAGCACAAACCGACTTCCCGCATCGTAGCGCAAGCCATCGAGGAGGGCGATTACGAGCGGATGTGTCAGAACGTTGGGAATGCTTTAGAGCAAGTGACCTTCAATAAGCATCCGGAACTGCGCCAATTGAAGGACCGGATGGAGAAGTACGGCCTTGATGGCGTGACGATGAGCGGCAGTGGCCCTACCATCATCGGATTCAGCAGAAACACGTCGCGCATCAAAAGAGCCTATAACAGTCTGCGCGGATTCTGCGAAGAAGTATACATGGTCCGACTGCTCAACGAAGAATGAATAGAAAAGCGGGACAAGCCCGCTCTGCCTCGAAAGAAATTTAGGAAATCTGGCCTCGCAACGTTCCCTACGGTCACCTTATACTGGGACTCTAAGGGATGAACCCCTAAGACTCCCATGCAAATGAGCATCGCAGAGCGCAATGGGTCAGATTTATCTAATTTCCGAGAGGCAGGCTTGGACCGCTAGCCATCATTTTAGATGCATAAAACATTTTGAAAATCTTTAATACACCTATGGTGATGCACAGCCGAAATTTAAATGCAAGACTATCTATGCCAGACAAAAACCGCGAATCCCCCTGAAGGGTGTTTGCGGTTTTTGCTTGTGAAATGGAAGCGGAATGGTTGACGCGTTGCATCCAATTGTGATAAAGTGTCTATCGGGACTTAAACAGTAATCATTACGTTTTGGAGGGATAATAAATTATGCTAAATAGATTGAAACTGACAGGCATTCTGTCTGCAGCTGCTCTTGTTCTGGTTGGTTGCGGAACGAGTGGAAGCGATGAATCAGCCGTTTCTGAAGATGGGATACAGGTTGTCACAACCTTCTATCCGATGTATGACTTTGCGAAAAATGTGGTAGGCGATAATGGCGAAGTTTCCGTTTTGCTGGATGCCGGACAAGAATCGCATGGCTATGAGCCGACTCCACAGGATATCGCGGCCATTGCTGACGCTGATGTGTTCGTATACAACAGCGATGAAATGGAAACGTGGGTACCCAGCGTGTTGGAGTCCATTGAATCGAGCGATGTGATCGTCGTCGAGGCTGCCGAGGATATCGCGCTTTTTGAGTTGGAAGAGGCTGCCGAAGAAGAGCACAGTGATGAAGAAGGCGAAGATGCCCACGACGTCGATCCGCATGTCTGGTTGGATCCGGTGTATGCACAAGAGGAAGTGGCCGCCATTTTGGCCGGAGTCCTTGAGGCGGATGAAGCCAACAAAGAGAGTTACGAAGCGAATGCGGCTGCCTTTAACGAAAAATTGGCGAAACTGGATACGGCCTATCAGACTGCCTTTGAGACTGCCGAAAACCGCACATTCGTCGTCCAGCACGCAGCTTTCGGCTATATCGCCCGTCGCTACGAACTGACTGAAGTGGCGGTATCCGATGTGTCATCCGATGCGGAACCGAATCCTGCCAAGCTGGCTGAACTGCAACAATTTATGATCGATAATCAGATCACTACCGTTTATTACTCGGACAGTGCCTCTTCGAAAACCGCAGAAACGCTTGCCGAAGAAGCAGGGGCTACACTTGAAGTGCTGAGTCCGCTTGAAGGGATAACCGATGAAGACCAAGAAGCGGGCAAAGATTACCTGAGTGTGATGGAAGAAAATTTGACAGCTTTGAAAAAAGTGATCCAGTAAGAGAAGAGAGGGATTCAAGTGGAATATATCGATGTACAGCATCTGTCGTTCTATTACGATGATGAACCTGTCCTGCAGGATATCACATTCCAAGTGCACGAAGGGGAATTCGTCATCCTTACAGGCGAAAACGGCGCCGCGAAATCCACTTTATTGAAGAGCATCCTGGGCCTATTGAATCCCCGGGAGGGCAGCGCGACGATTTCGAAGGTGAACTATCGTGGGGAAAAGCTTACGATCGGTTATGCACCGCAGCAAATTTCGTCGTTCAATATCGGGTTTCCGAGCAGGGTACTTGAGTTTGTGGAGTCGGGCAGATACCAAAAAGGCAAATGGTTCAAAAAATTGGATGAAGAAGATAATACCCATGTAAAAAAAGCTTTGGAATCAGTGGGCATGTGGGAGATGCGCAACAAAAAAATCGGTGAACTATCCGGTGGCCAAAAACAACGCATCGCCTTGGCCCGCATTTTCGCAACCGATCCGGACTTGTTTGTGCTCGATGAGCCGACAACCGGAATGGACAAGGAATCGCGTGAGCGTTTCTATCGTTTGCTGAAACACAATTCACAAGTCCACAATAAAGCAATCATCATGGTGACGCACGAGCATGAAGATATCAAAGAATTTATGGATACCCATATTCAGTTGGTCAGAAAGGAGGATTCGCCGTGGAGATGTTTCTCTATGGATTTATGCAAAGAGCCTTCCAAGCATCAACATTAATCGCAATCATGGCACCCATTTTGGGCCTGCTGCTGATTTTGCGCCGGCAATCCTTGATGGCGGATACGCTGTCGCATGTTTCCTTAGCAGGGGTTGCTTTAGGAATGCTCCTCAATATCAATCCTACGCTTACAACATTAGCCATCGTCATTTTGGCGGCGATCGGGATCGAATATTTGCGCGTCATCTTCAAAGGCTATTCGGAAATATCCATCGCAATCCTGATGGCTACGGGAATGGCGGTAGCATTGGTTTTGATGAGCTTCGTATCCGGGAAACAGAACGCAAGTGTCGAGCAGTTTTTGTTCGGATCGATCATCACCATCAATGATGAGCAGATCCTCATCTTGTTGGCATTGGCAATCATAGTCGTTTTGTTGTATCTGATTTTCCGCAAACCGTTGTATGTGTTGACGTTTGATGAAGACACGGCCCATACAGCGGGCTTGCCGGTCCGCATGATGTCGCTGCTGGTTTCGGTGATTACGGGGGTTGCCATCAGCGTGGTAATGCCGATTACCGGTTCGCTATTGGTTTCTTCAATCATGATTCTGCCGGCAGCCATCTCGATGAGATTGGTGCATACCTTCAACGGCGTTATCCTGCTTGGGATAGGCATCGGTTTGACGGGAATGTACGGGGGATTGTTCGCATCCTATCAATACGGGACGCCTCCCGGTGCCACAATCACCTTGGTTTTTGTGGCCATGTTCATTTTGACCAGCATCTATAAGGTCATCGCCGAAAAGAAGTAGAATCTTAACAATAAGATATATGGACAAGAGCAGAACATTGCTCTTGTTTTTTTTGCTAAAATTCGATTAAAAACGAACAATCAACAATTAAAAGCTTCCATTTTTCAGGAACCAACTATATAATAGGGAAAAGAACGCAATATGAGGAGAGATTTGGATTGAAAATAAAGCGCAGTGAACGGTTAGTCGATATGACCCGTTACTTATTAGAGAGACCGCATCGGTTGATTTCATTGACCTATTTCGCTAAACGTTATGAATCAGCGAAATCATCCATCAGTGAAGACTTATCCATCATCAAAAAAACATTTGAAGATCGGGGAACAGGGATTGTCGAAACGCTGCCGGGTGCAGCAGGCGGCGTCAAATATATTCCGACAATCACCAAAGAAAATGCCCGCGAAATTATAGAAGAAATGTGCGAAATCATGAACAGTAAAGATCGTCTGCTGCCAGGGGGATACGTTTATCTTTCCGACATGTTGGGCAATCCGGAAATCCTGCAGAAAATCGGACGTGTAATCGCGGCTCAATACGTCGACAAAAAAGTCGATGCAGTCATGACGGTAGCCACTAAAGGGGTTCCAATCGCGCAAGCGGTTGCCACTTATCTGAATGTGCCGTTCGTCATCGTGCGCCGTGATTCGAAAATTACCGAAGGCTCCACAGTGAGCATCAATTACGTTTCAGGTTCATCCGATCGTGTTGAAAAAATGGAGCTATCCAAGCGCAGTTTGCCGCGCGGTTCAAAAGTTCTCATCGTCGATGATTTCCTGAAAGGCGGCGGCACAATCAACGGTATGCGCAGCATGATTTCCGAATTCGAATCGGAGACAGTCGGCGTAACCGTCTTCGCTGAAGCTGGCTACAATTCCAAGCGTGAAGTATTCGATTATACGTCACTGATCCGCGTAAACAATATCGACCTGAAAGATCATTCCATCAGCGTGGGCTTGGGCAATTATTTCGATTCAAGCACCGAGTGAGAATAATCATTAAAAAAGAGCTGGACCTTAAAATCAAGGACCGGCTCTTTGGTTTGTCTTGGGAATTGAAATTTGGATTCGCCAAGTGTAATTGGAGAATTCACACGTTATCTTTCCTGAAAGAAGCCTCAGGCAGTTTTTTGTAGGCCAATTTTTCCAAAATGCTTCCGTAATCAGGATAAACTTTGATTAGCGCATCATAAGGCAGCAATTCAAAATCACGGTAATCGAATCCTGGTGAAACCATGCAACTTACGAGAGCATAGTCTCCGGATGATCCTTCGACGCTGCTTCCAAAGATGACACCTTTCGGAACCGTAAATTGGAAAAGTTCCCCTTTTTCGGGATGGCGCCCCATCTTGACTGCCTCGTAACGGCCGTCGGGATACAACAGATGGATCGACAAGGTGCTGCCCTCATGAAAATACCAAGCCTCATCGGATTTCAAGCGGTGAAAATGGGAAGGGTTGTCTGCAGTCAACAAGAAGAGAATGTTGCTGTAGAGATAGCGTTCCCTCCGGTCCTCGGTAACGATCAGTTCGGGAGAATGGCCCGTTTCACGAAAGTAGCCGCCTTCCGCATGCGGTTGAAGCAACAGTTCGTGTATCCAAAATGATGCAGTCGGTTTTGTCATTGGGATCAATCCTTTCGGTGTGTCTTACTGTCTACAAGTATATCCAAAAAACCGGTCAATAAGAAACAATGTATCCGCATTCTTCGTATTTCCATTAGAAAATGAAAAGAAGTCTGAATTTATGTACGACATCATATTGAAAAAAGCAAGTTTTTAGGCTAAGATAATTTAGTTGAAGGAATAAAATGAAAAGATAGGAGTTGCTTATGGCTAATCGTTTTGCAATCATACTTGCTGCTGGTCAAGGAACGCGCATGAAAAGTAAGCTTTATAAAGTACTGCATGCAGTTTGCGGAAAACCAATGGTAGAGCACGTCGTGGATCAAGTAGAGGCTGCTGGCATTGAAAAGGTAGTGACAATTGTAGGGCACGGTGCGGATACTGTTAAAGGATGCTTGGGGGATCGTTCGGAATATGTATTGCAGGCGCAACAATTGGGAACAGGGCACGCTGTCCTGCAAGCGCAAGCTGTGCTGGAGAACGAAGAGGGCACTACGTTGGTCATCTGCGGAGATACACCGCTCTTGACTGCAGAGACGTTGGAATCCTTGTTGCAATACCATGAAGAGAAAAAAGCGAAAGCAACTATCCTGACAGCGCATGCTGCTGATCCGAACGGCTATGGCCGCATCATCAGAAATGCGTCAGATAACGTAGAAAAAATTGTGGAACAAAAAGACGCTTCTCCGGAAGAAGTGCTTGTGCAGGAAATCAATACAGGCACGTATGCGTTCGATAACAAGTTTTTGTTTGCCGCGCTGCAATCAGTAGGCAACAACAATGCGCAAGGCGAGTATTACCTGCCGGATGTCATCGAAATCCTGAAGAACCAAGGCGAAATCGTTACGGCTTACCAGATGAGCGACATGGGCGAAGCTTTGGGCGTGAACGATCGTGTGGCGTTGGCTGAAGCCTCCGTCTACATGAAGAGACGCATCAATGAAAAACATATGCGCAATGGTGTTACTTTGATCGACCCGGATGCTACCTACATCGAGGCGGATGTGATCATCGGAAGTGATACAGTCATTGAACCGAACGTATTCCTGAAAGGGAAAACAATCATCGGGGAAGATTGTTTCATCGGATCAGGCTCAGAACTGAGCAACACAACGATCGGTGACCGTGTCCAAATCAGAAGTTCAAATCTGGAGGACTCCGTGATGGAATCGGACAGCAACATCGGTCCGTTCAGCCACCTGAGACCGAACAGCCACATCGGAAAACGCGTCCACATCGGAAATTTTGTGGAAGTGAAGAATGCGGTATTGAACGAAGACACAAAAGTCGGACATCTGACTTATGTGGGAGACGCGGATCTCGGTAAAAATATCAACGTCGGTTGCGGCACTGTCTTCGTGAATTATGACGGCAAGCACAAACACCGTTCCAGCATCGGCGACAATACATTCATCGGTTGCAACGTGAACATTGTGGCGCCTGTCAACGTAGAGGCCAACACATTCCTGGCTGCAGGTTCGACCATCACCAAAGATGTGCCTGAAGGCGCGATGGGCATCGCCCGCAGCCGCCAGGAGAACAAACCCGGCTATTGGGAAAAATTGCCGCCAGCTAAAAAATAAAAGCAAAACCTTATACATGTATGGTAGAATGATTTTGAAAATACAATATCAGTATGTGTTTAATTTGGTAAAAACAAAAGATTAACGGAGGATTATCATGACAGAACATTACAAAGATCCAAAACTTAAGATTTTTTCCTTAAGTTCAAATCGCCCTTTGGCTGAGAAAATTGCGGCTGACGTTGGTGTCGAGTTAGGAACCCTTTCTTCATCCCAATTCAGCGATGGGGAAATCAAAATCAACATCGACGAAAGTATCCGCGGTTGCCACGTTTACGTCATCCAATCAACAAGCTCTCCGGTAAACGACCACTTGATGGAACTTTTGATCATGATCGATGCTTTGAAGCGCGCAAGTGCCAAAACAATCAACATCGTGTTGCCTTATTATGGTTATGCACGCCAAGACCGCAAAGCGCAATCACGTGAACCGATCACAGCGAAACTGGTGGCGAACATGATCACCAATGCTGGCGCTGACAGATTGTTGACACTTGATATGCATGCTCCTCAAATCCAAGGTTTCTTCGATATCCCGGTTGATCATTTATTGGGGGCTCCGTTGTTGGCAAGCTACTTCTTGGATCATGAAGTCTTGCATGATGACGTAGTCGTTGTTTCGCCTGATCACGGTGGCGTGACAAGAGCCCGCAAACTGGCTGAATTCATCAAAGCTCCGATTGCCATCATCGACAAGAGAAGACCGAAAGCGAACGTTGCTGAAGTAATGAACATCATCGGTAATGTCGAAGGTAAAAAATGTATCCTGATCGACGACATGATCGACACTGCCGGAACAATCACATTGGCTGCCCAAGCACTGCAAGATGCAGGCGCGTTGGATGTCTATGCTTGCTGCACACATGCTGTATTGTCAGGTCCAGCCATGGACCGCATCAACAACTCCGTAATCAAAGAATTGATCGTTACTGACTCGATCAATATCCCTGCTGACAAAGTCAGCGATAAAATCGTAATGGTTTCCGTGTCACAATTGATTGCTGAAGCAATCAAACGTATCCACGAAAACCGCTCAGTAAGCCCGTTGTTCCAAGAAAAATTCGTAATCATCGACTAAAAATCCGTTAGACAAAAAAAGTCCTCCCTTGGAGGGCTTTTTTTGTTTGGAGCTGCGGTTGTAGCTTCGTAATGCGGCTGGAAAACATGAATAACTCAAAAGAATCCATGTTTTCGAGCCCCCAACCCCCAACAGCCCCTAAAAAACCAAACCCCACATCACCGAAACCCGCAACAAACCAAAATAAAAAAACACCCGCCAGTCCCAAAAAGGGACTGGCGGGTGTTTGAAATCGGATACGATTATTTTGCGTCTGCTTCCAGGCTGGCGAATCCTTCTTCCAACACTTTTTTCAATGTGTTAGCGGATAGATCCATTTTTTCCTGTTCTGCATCAGATAAAGGAATTTCGATGATGTTGCGGATACCGGCACGGTTGATGACTGCCGGCACGCCGATGAAGATATCTTTGTGGTTATATTCCCCATCCAGATAGACGGATAAAGGCATGATCGCATTTTCGTCATTCAGGATTGCTTTTGTGATACGGGCTAAGGCTACGGCGATACCATAGAAAGTCGCTCCTTTTTTCTCGATGATTTCATATGCGGCATCGCGCACTTTGAAGAAGACATCGACTAAAGCTTGTTCATCAACAGCTGAAGTTTGTTTCACCCATTCGTAAATTTGCAGGCCGCCAACATTAGCGTGGGACCATACAGGGAATTCTGTGTCGCCGTGTTCCCCTAAGATATAGGCGTGAACGTTACGGGCATCTACGCCTACAAGCGCAGAGATGCTTTGACGGAAGCGAGCGCTGTCCAGTGAAGTGCCGGAACCGATGACGCGGTTAGCAGGAAGTCCTGAAAATTTCCAAGTCGCATAAGTGAGCACATCCACTGGATTGGATGCTACCAAGAAAATGCCGTCGAAACCGCTAGCCATGATTTCTCCGATGATTGACTTGAAGATGCGCAAGTTTTTGCTTACTAAATCGAGACGTGTTTCACCAGGTTTTTGAGCAGCTCCTGCAGTCAATACAACGATATCAGCGTCGTGGCAATCTGCGTATGATGCTGCATAGATTTTCTTGGGTGAAGTATAAGCTAAAGCGTGGGAAAGATCGATGGCGTCTCCCTCTGTTTTTGCTTTGTTTATATCAATGATACCCAACTCATGACCAATATTTTGTGTAACCAATGCGAACGCATAACTTGACCCTACAGCGCCGTCACCGACTAAAATAACTTTTTGTCCTGTATTTCCACTCAATTCTGCCATTATAATGCTCCTCTCGCTATTTGCTGATTCTATTATAACACTAAACAAAGGTGATTACTCTTTGGGCCTATCCCGCTCGGCAAAGATTTTCAGAATCAGCGAAGATTGCGCGAATGTGATAGACAGTGAACAACCTGTGAAATATTATATAAAGATATTATAAAATAAAACGCTGTTGTTTTCAATGGGGAGTTGCGATTTTGTTCACAATATTTTTTGCGGGTCCCAATCCGATTTCTTACGATTCTCCGATGATTGTGGTATACTGTTCGAAAGCAAACTGTGCGGATGATATCCGTGCGGCCTTTTTTGGCGTAATAGAGCAGAAAAGCACACACTTGCTCTTGCAAACATAACTATGACTGGAAACAATAGGGGAATATAAATGAAAATGATCGTTGGATTGGGGAACCCAGGTCCTAAGTATACCGACACGAAGCACAATGTCGGCTTTATTGCTTTGGATGAATGGGCTTTTCAGAATAAAGAGAAATACAATAAAAATAAATTTGAAGCCTTGTACATAGAAACGACCGTAAACGGTGAAAAAGTTTTATTCGTCAAACCGTTGACTTTCATGAATGATTCCGGAAGAGCGGTAAGACCGTTGATGGACTACTACAGCATTCCGATCGAAGATCTGGTTGTCGTGTACGATGATATGGATATGCCGGTAGGCAAAATTAGACTTCGCCAAAAAGGTGGAGCTGGCGGACATAATGGCATCAAAAGTTTGATCCAGCACTTAGGGACACAGGATTTCAATCGGATCCGCATCGGAGTAGGACGGCCCCAACATAATATGACTGTCATTCAGCACGTGTTGAGCCCTTTTCCAAAGGACGAGCACGCCGAAATGTTGCACTCAGTACGGGATAGTGTCGAGGCGATCGACCATTTCATCAAAGGGAACAATTTTTTGGAGACAATGAATCAATTCAATAAAAAAGGTTAGGTTCAGCTTCAGCTGGACCTCTTTTGTGTCTGCCGCACAGCCTGCATAGCTGAATCAAGATGAAAGCGATAACCTTTTTCCGCAGAACATACCATGAACGAGGAGAATATTCATGAAAGAAATAGAGAAATATTTAAAAAGCACGAAAAATATACAGACAGTGTTGTCTGAAATCACTTCAGAACTACCGCAGTTGGTAGCTGGGCTTTCCGGATCAGGCCGCAATCTGTTGACGAATATCCTGTTCGAAGAATTGCAGAAGCCGGTCATCGTCTTGACCCCCAATCTGCTCCAAGCGACCCAAGTGTATGAGGACATCAGTCAAATCGCACCCGAAGTTCCCATCCATATTTTCCCTGTGGAGGAATCGGTCGCGGCGGAACTGGCTTTTTCATCACCGGAATACCGAAGCCAACGGGTCGAAACGTTGGATTTTCTGAAGAGCGGCAAAAAAGGGATCGTCGTGATTCCGGCTGCCGGATTCAAAAAAATCCTCTCTCCAGCTTCAATCTGGGAAACGCATTGTCTTGATTTTTCCATCGGCATGGAGTTGGACCTGGAAAGCCTGCCTGAAAAATTGGTCGCAATGGGCTATACCCGTGAACGGATGGTTGCCAGCCCAGGGGAGTTCAGTATACGCGGAGGCATCATCGACATCTATGCCCTGAACGAAGAGAACCCACTGCGTTTGGAACTTTTCGATACCGAAATCGATACATTGCGCTACTTTGATGCCTATAGCCAAAAGTCCAGCGCATCCATCGAAACCGTCCGGATTTTGCCGGCGCATGACACCATCTTCACGAAAGAGGAGATTGCGAAACAGGCCGGCGCGGTAGAGAAAAAAGCTGGAAAGGCCATCAAAGGCATCAAGAATCAAGAAGTCAAAGAAAGTATGACACGTATCTTCTCCGAGCTGACGGACAACATGAAGCGCGGCGAACTATCGAGGGATCCGCAACTGTACACAAGCTTGGTCTATCCGGAACAGCCTACGGTTTTGGACTATATCGCCGAAGACGCGCTGCTGATCGTGGACGATTACAGTCGCATCCTTGAGGTGGAAAGGACAATCGAAAGCGAATCATCGGAATGGAAAATGGCCAAAGTGTCGGAAGGCGTGTGTCTGCCTTCACAGGATTTCAGCGCAGATATCCGCGAGGTGATCAAAAAATCCAAACAGCACCGCATCTATTATGCACTGTTCCACAGAGGCTTCGGAAATATGCGGTTCCACGGAGTCTATCCTTTCCAATACCGAACGCTGAACAACTTCTTCAGTCAGATGCCGCAAGTCAAGTTGGAAATGGAGCGTTGGCTCAAGCAACATATGACGGTATTCATGATGGTCCCTTCTGCCGAACGTGCCGAAAAGGTACAGCGGATATTCGCTGATTTCGGCATCCATAGCTATATCAAAGGCAACGATCCGTTTATCGAGAACAAAGTGAACATCCTGGTCGGCGGAATGGCGAACGGTTTTGAATTGCCGCAGGAAAAAGTCGTGTTCGTCACCGAAAAAGAACTTTTCAACAAAGTAACGAAGAAGCAACCGCGCCGCCAAAAAATGACGAATGCGGAGAGATTGAAGAGCTACACAGAACTGAATCCTGGTGATTACGTCGTTCATGTGAATCACGGGATAGGCCTCTATACGGGAATGGAAACCATCGAGGTCGGTGGTGTCCACCAGGATTACATGTCGATCGCTTACCAGGAAGGCGCCAAATTATTCATTCCTGTGACGCAAATCCATTTGATTCAAAAGTACGTGTCCTCCGATGCCAAAACGCCTAAAATGCACAAGTTGGGCGGGACGGAATGGGCGAAAACGAAAAAGAAAGTCGCCTCGAAAATCGAAGACATCGCCGATGAATTGATCGAACTTTACGCTAACCGGGAATCCGAAAAAGGCTATGCCTATCAACCCGATACGCCGGAGCAACTCGACTTCGAAAATGCCTTCCCGTACACAGAAACCGATGATCAATTGCGCAGTGCCGCTGAAATCAAAGCGGACATGGAGAACGTCAAGCCGATGGACCGATTGCTGGTCGGTGATGTCGGATACGGCAAAACGGAAGTGGCGATGCGCGCCATCTTCAAGGCTGTGCAGGAAGGAAAGCAAGCAGCGTTCCTTGTCCCTACGACCATCTTGGCACAGCAGCACTATGAATCGTTGACGCAACGGTTTGAAGAGTACCCATTCGAAATAGGTTTGCTGAGCCGTTTCCGCACGAAAAAACAGCAGGAAGAAACATTGGCCGGCATCCGGAAAGGCACGGTCGATATCGTCATCGGCACGCATCGGATCTTATCGAAGGACGTCGTGTTCGCTGACTTGGGATTGTTGGTTGTCGACGAAGAGCAACGTTTCGGTGTGAAGCACAAAGAGCGCTTGAAACAGATGAAAGCCTCTGTGGATGTCTTGACGTTGACGGCAACTCCGATCCCGCGTACCCTGCACATGTCGATGCTGGGGGTCAGAGATCTCTCTGTCATCGAAACGCCGCCGGCAAACCGTTATCCGGTCCAGACATATGTCATGGAACAGAATAACGGAGCCGTCCGGGATGCGATCGAAAGGGAAATGGCCCGTGGAGGTCAAGCCTTCTACCTCTACAATCGGGTGGAAACAATCGAGAAGAAAGCCGAAGAGATCCGCGAGCTCGTACCTGATGTCCGTGTCGCAGTGGCGCATGGCCAGATGACCGAGGTCCAGCTCGAGAATGTCATTATGGATTTTATCGAAGGCCGCTACGATGTGCTTGTCACCACAACCATCATAGAAACGGGTGTGGATATCCCAAACGTCAACACACTCTTCATAGAAAATGCCGACCGGATGGGATTGTCGCAGCTCTACCAACTGCGAGGACGTGTAGGCAGAACGAATCGGATTGCCTACGCCTACTTGATGTATCAGCCGAATAAAATGCTGACTGAAGTCAGCGAGAAAAGACTGCAGTCCATAAAGGAGTTCACGGAACTGGGTGCAGGATTCAAAATTGCCATGCGTGACTTGTCCATCCGCGGAGCAGGGAACCTTTTGGGTGCGCAACAACACGGCTTCATCGACTCGGTCGGATTCGATCTGTACTCCGAGATGCTGGGAGAGGCAGTTGCGGCTAAACGTGGCCTGAAAGCGAAAACGAAGCGTTCAATCGTTGAAATCGACTTGAGCATCGACGCGTACATACCAGCCGATTATATCGAGGATGAGCGCCAGAAAATAGACTTCTACAAACGGATCCAACGCATCGACGGCGTGGCTGATTACGATGAAATCGATGCGGATCTGATTGATCGCTTCGGCGATTACCCGCAAGAGGTTTCCGATCTGCTGGAGGTTGGTCTGATCAAAAATTATGCCGAAAAGAGCCAGATTGAAACAATCAAACGCCAAGGCGAAACAATTGTCATCACCTTTTCACAGGAAGCGACAGTCCGCTTGCAGGGGCCGGCAGTGTTTGAAGCCCTCAGCAAAATCCCGTTGAAGGCCCAAATCAATTTGAATAATGCCAAATTGGGTGTCAGTCTGGTCATCGGGAAATTACCGAACCGCCAATGGTTGAATCATCTCAATGCATTCGTCAAAGCGTGCGTCGCCGAATCGGACGAAACAACGGGAGCAACCGATGGAAAATAATCGCTTGAAGCAGATGATGAAGGGTGCGTTGTTGCTGTCTTTGGCCGCTTTTATCAGCAAGGTGCTCAGCGCGGTGTACCGAGTGCCATTTCAGAACATGGTGGGAAATACAGGTTTTTACGTTTATCAGCAGGTTTATCCTATCTATGGCATCGGTATGACCTTCGCTTTATCGGGTTTTCCGGTATTTTTTTCGAAGCTGATTGCGGAAACGCCGGACAGCGGGACCCGCAGAATGATGCTGAAGCGCAGCTTAATCATACTTGGCGTCTTTGGCTTCATCCTGTTCATGGGTATCTATGGCTTTTCCGGTCAACTGGCGCTCTTGATGGGTGACCCGGAGTTGAAGCCCATTTTGCAGTCGGTATCCTGGATGTTTTTGTGGATGCCGATACTGGCGACGATGAGGGGGTACTTCCAAGGCAACTACCGCATGGAACCGACAGCGATTTCGCAGGTGTCGGAACAACTGGTGCGTGTAGGGGCGATCCTTTTCGCGGCTTATCTGTACACGAAAACAAAAGGTGACCTCTATGCGATGGGCGCAAATGCCATGAGCGGCGCGACTGTAGGTGCGGTTCTGGGCAGCCTGATCCTATTGATCGCTTATTACAAAGAAAGGCGGAATCATGATTCGCCAACGCTTGATGGGCGACACCTGAAACAGGAGGCGCCCGCCGCACGATGGGGACGCCTGATCCGCCGCTATGCGACTGAAGGGGCGACGATTTGCTTGCTCAGCGCTATCCTGGTCCTGTTCCAACTCATCGACTCGTTTACGCTCTACAACGGCTTGCTGGATGGCGGTACAGCCAGTGATTTGGCAAAAAATGTCAAGGGCATCTATGACCGTGGCCAACCGCTTGTGCAGCTGGGCATGGTCGTAGGGACCGGGTTTTCGGCCAGCTTCATTCCGATGATGAGTCATGCGCATGCACAAAATCGCCAAGGCGAATTTACGCGATCCGCCGTGTCTTTGCTGAGGATGACAAGTGTCTTTTCAGCAGCCGCGGTGACGGGGTTGCTGGCTATTTTGCCTAATGTCAACAACATGCTCTTCGGGGACCGGGAAGGCATCGCGGTTTTGTCCGTATATATTTTGGCCATTTTTGCGGCTTCAATCATGACCGCCTATCATTCGATCCTGCAAAGTCTGGGTCAGTACAAGATTTCCTTGGTTGCCCTGGCAGCGGGTCTTGCGGTCAAGTTCTTCGGCAATCTGCTGTTGGTGGAACGGTTGGGGACGATGGGGGCAAGCATTGCTTTGATAGCCGGTTTGGCTGCCATGGTGTTGGTGCTTTGGATGAACAGTGAACGCGCCTTGCGGGATGTCTGGTTCACGGATCACTTTTTCCTCAAACTGCTGGCTGGATGCGTTGTCCTTTTTGTTACGGTATGGGCGTTGCGGATCGGTCTGGAAAGGTATCTCTTCACGGATGGAGGCCGGCTGACGGATTCCGTGATAGCTGCGGTGACGGTTTGTGCTGGTGTGGGCGTATTCTTATGGTATATTCTAAAAGTGAGGCTCTTTACTTTGCGGGAGTGGATAAGCATTCCGTTCGGGAAAAAACTGCTGCGCAAATTGCCGGATAAAACGAGCGGCTTAAAATAGGAAAGATTTCCAGAAGGAGAAATATATGGGTAAAATTGAAATAATGGGGCTTGGAGCCGGAGATTTGGAACAACTGCCGTACGGCGTATACAGTCGATTGCTGGCAGCTGATTTCGTCCATCTGCGGACCAAAGAGCATCCTGTCGTTGAAAATCTGAAGGCTGCAGGCGTGCAGTTTGAAAGTTTTGATGACATATATGAATCGAAGGATAATTTTGATGACGTATACCGTCAGATCGCAGATCAGTTATTGGATAAAGCAAAAACGCAGGATCTGATTTATGCAGTGCCGGGACACCCGTTGGTTGCGGAGGATTCCGTCAAGCATCTGCTGGAGAACGAGGCGGGGATCGAAGTGGAAATCGTTGGAGGGAAGAGTTTCATCGACGATTTCTTTCAGGCGGTAGCCATTGATCCGATCGAGGGTTTCCAATTGTTGGATGGGTTGACCTTCCACCAGGACCAGCTGAGCTTAGGCAATCACCTGATCATCATGCAAGTTTTCAATGAATTTGTGGCCAGCGATGTGAAATTGAAGTTGATGGAGAAATATCCGGATGAGCACCAAGTGGCTTTGGTCGATGCGGCAGGGACAAAGATGCAGAAAGTGACCTGGTGCCCGTTGTACGAGATGGACAGGCTAGAGGGCGTGCACAACTTGCTCTCCTTGTATGTTCCGCCGCTTGAAAAAGATGAGCGAACCAAAAGCTTTGAGTTGACCCAAACCTACATGGATGCCATCGTAGAAAAAGATGTTTGGGTGCAATCGCAGACACATGAAAGTCTGTTGCCCTATCTGAAGGAAGAGTGCGAAGAAGTGGCCGAGGCGATTCAGAACGATGATATCGATAACCTGATCGAAGAGTTGGGCGATATTCTGCTCCAGGTTTTCTATCACGCCTCATTCGGCGAGCGGGAAGGGTTTTTCACGATGGAGGATATCCTGGAAACGTTGAATAAAAAGTTACGCAGACGCCATCCGCATGTTTTTGACGGGGTGAAGGCTGATACGATCGAGGAAATCGATAAAATGTGGCAAGCGATAAAAGCAAAAGAAAAGGGGAATTCCGATGAGACTAGATAAATTTTTGAAAGTATCCCGCTTAATCAAACGCAGATCAGTAGCCAAAGAAGTGGCGGACAAGGGGCGCATCCTGATCAACGGCAAGCAAGCGAAGTCGAGTTCGACTGTAAAAGCCGGCGATGAAATGACGCTGCAATTCGGGAATAAGACCGTCGTCGTGCGCGTCGACAAAATTGTGGAAACGACCAAGAAGGATGAAGCACAGGAAATGTATACCCTCATCAGCGAAACGGTTGCACCAAGAGCGGAAGAAAATCGCTTCTGATGATGCGAAAGGCCATGGACAATCCGCGCTGTTTCTTCTATACTTTTACATGAGTAAAACTATTCGGAGATAATGTGGGTGTGGAAGTTTTCAAGGAGGCGATCAGGGTGAATGAAAAGACCAAGAAAAAGACAGCTGACAACGTAACCGTCATGCAAAATGATTTCACGAAGGCGCAGCACAGTCAGAAACGTATATTTCAGAGGGCGAAGAAAGCCCATATGAGAAGATTGTCGCTGATCTTTTTCTTCGGCGCTGCCCTGATTGTGCCGTGCCTGTGGAAAACAGTCGGCAACTGGCTGGAAATCCGTAATCTGGATGCAGCCATCGCTTTGGCCCAAACAGAGAAAAAACAGGCTGAGGACGAAAATACGCAATTGACCTATGAAGTCAAATTGTTGCAGGATGATGAATACATCGCCAAATTGGCGCGCGGTAAATATTACTTGAGCAAGGATGGCGAGATCATCTTCAGTTTGCCTGAAGATAATCAGACAAAAATGGCCGAGAAACAAGAGAATGCGGCAGATTCTGATTCATGAATACAGCAATGAATAAAGATTCTATTTTTTTCTGCATAATCCGTGTTATAATTAGTTGAGCAAAAATGAAGGAGGAACTTTTTTTTTATGTCAATTGAAGTTGGGAATAAAGTATCAGGAAAAGTTACAGGGATTACAAATTTTGGTGCATTCATTGATTTAGGTGGCGGTAAGACAGGATTAGTTCATATTAGTGAAATTTCTGATACTTTTGTAAAGGAAATAAAGGATGTTTTGAAGGTTGGCGATGAAGTGACCGTTAAGGTTATGTCCATTGCGGATGATGGGAAGATCGGTTTATCCATCCGTAAAGCTGTGGACAAGCCAGCAGGGGAAGTTTCCAGACCTCAACGAGAAAGCAGACCTTATCAAAAAAGTACAACTCCTCGTCCAGAAGGCTCTTTTTCCAAAGGCAGAAAAGATTTCTCAGCCCATCAGGACAAAGGTCTGAAAAATGACTTTGACTCGTTGATGAGCAGCTTCTTGAAGGACAGCGAAGATCGTCTGACTTCCATCAAGCGCAATACGGAAGGCAAACGCGGCGGCCGTGGCGGCAGACGTGGATAGAAAACAGTAATTTCTAGAGGTTGGGCAAAAGGGAAACCGATTGTCGCACCCTCTTTTTTGCTTTACGAGTAAAGAGAGCAGGGATGTTATGCAGGAATATATTCTGCGTCTATGCAAAGAGTTGGGACGCCAACAACTTTGGGATAATGAGAGCCGCTTGCTTTTGGCGGTATCCGGCGGTGTGGATTCCATGGCGTTGCTGGGGCTTGTCCAACAATTGCCGCCGGAATGGCAACCACAGTTCGCGGTGGTGCATATCCACCATCATCTCAGGGAAGAGTCGGACGAGGAATACCGGATGGTCAGAGACTACTGTGAGACCCAAAAAATCGCTTTTTTTGCCGAACACTGGAAAGAAGAAAGCCACCCAAAGTCAAACCTGGAAATGGCAGCAAGGGAATTCCGCTATGCCTTCTTTGCTGATATGATGGAAAAATGGCCAGCGACCCACTTGGCGACAGCACATCACGCGGATGATCAGCTGGAGACGATCCTGATGCGCCTGGTCAGGGGCAGCACGCTGAAGGGCATCTCCGGAATCGCTGCGACGCGCATTTTTGGTCGTGGGCAGCTCGTCCGCCCATTGCTGCAGTTCCAAAAAGACGAGCTCTATCAGATTTGCGGAATAGCCGGGATCCCTTATCGGGAAGACAGCACCAATTCGGAGCTGACTTTCACGCGGAACAGATACCGAAACAGCATCATTCCACTACTGAAGGTGGAAAACAACCAAGCATCCAGGCACTTCGGCGATTTTTCGGAAGATCTGCAGGATGTGTTGAGGGTCGTTCAACCTGTTGTCTCCCAGGCGTTTCGCTCGTTGTTCAACAAGGTTGAAGCGGACTGGGTATTGGATCTGACCGGATGGCAAGCGTGTGACGTTTCCTTGCAACGGCTCGTGCTCAGTCATTTTGTGACGGAGCGGTTGATACCGGCAGGGCAACTCTTCCGCAGGAGCCAGCTGACTGCCATCATGGATCTTATCGAAAACCAGTCTCCCCAAAAGCAAATATCTTTGGCGGGAGGGTGGCAGGCCAGAAAAAGGTATGATAAACTTACTTTCTTATCCCCCGATTCAGTCAGGATCGATTTTTCCGATTTTTCTGAGCAATTGGAGCTAAATAGATGGGTAACCTTGCCTTCTCATGGTAGAATAGGATTATTTCATAACGATAATGCGGTTTCAAAAGAACTGCCGCTGGAGGCTCTGAGCGTTGGAATCACTGACGAATCGGCGCTGATGCCTTTTACGGTACGTTCCCGGCATTCGGGCGACAAGATAGTATTGAACAAAAATCAGCCATTCACAAAAAAAGTGAGCCGGCTTTTTGTGGATAAAAAAATTCCGGATGAAGAAAGACGTAACGCCTGTATCGTCACTGATGACGAGGGACGTATTTTATGGGTGCCGGGCTATGCCCAGTCCGTCTGGTTGTCCGAGAATGACAAAGAACAAACGCGTTACAGATTGATTTACATTAAATAAATTTTTGAGGTGAAAGAAATGTTGCATCCTGATATCAAGGAAGTATTATACAGTGAAGAAGAAATCAGCGCAGTAGTCAAAGACTTGGGCGCGCAATTGACGAAAGAATATGAAGGGAAAAATCCATTGGTGATTGGCGTGCTGAAAGGTGCAGTCATGTTCATGACCGACTTGTCGCGCGCGATGGCATGCGATCTGGAATTGGATTTCATGGACGTCTCCAGCTACGGAGCCGGAATGGAATCAAGTGGAGATGTGAAGATCCTGAAAGATCTGGATACGACCGTGGACGGCCGCGACCTGTTGATCGTCGAGGACATCATCGATACCGGAAGGACGTTGAGCTACCTGATCGAAATCTTTAAATACCGTAAAGCCAAATCCATAAAAGTGGTCACTTTGATGGACAAGAAAGAACGCCGCGTCGTTGATTTGGAAGCGGATTACATCGGAATCAACGTTCCGAACGAGTTCGTCGTCGGATACGGATTGGACTTCAACGAAAAGTACCGTAACCTCCCTTATATCGGGGTTTTAAAAACCGAAGTTTATGAGTAAAATCATTCGTTAAAATTGGTCAGATATGATATGATTAGTGAGATACCAGTATATTGTACAAACAAAAAAGATGAGACGTAAGATAAAGTCTGCGAAGAACGATATCTGACGAGGAGGTTCTAATGAAAAAAAATAATTTTCTTAAAAGCAGCGGCTTTTATGTGCTGATCTTCCTTGCGATCATTGCAGTGGTTTCGATGATTACAGGCGGCATGGACACAGAGACGAGCCAAGAAATTTCCGCAAGCGAATTTATGGATGCCTTGAACTCGGAAGAGGTGGATAGCTTTACGATCCAACCGGGTGCAGGCGTTTATGAAATCAGCGGTGAATACCGCACCGAACAAGAACTGGAAGTGGCTGATTCATCCAGCGATCTGCTGTTGTTTGATGATACGACCAGTACTACAACGAAGAATTTCACAACCAGAGTTTTACCGAATGATGAAACGCTGAAACAGATCACGGACATCGCCGAAACGACGGATACACAGATGGTGCCGTTGGAAGAAGATCAGTCCGGCGCATGGATCAGCATCCTGTTCAGTGTATTGCCGATCGTCATCTTCATCTTCTTCATGTACATGATGATGGGACAAGCTGGAGGCGGGCAAGGCGGTAACCGCAATGTCATGAACTTCGGAAAAACAAAGTCAGAGGATGCAACCAAGAAACCGATGAAAGTACGTTTTTCAGACGTCGCTGGTGCAGAGGAAGAGAAACAAGAGCTTGTTGAAGTTGTGGAATTCCTGAAGGATCCTCGTCGTTTCACGGCGCTTGGAGCGAGAATTCCGGCTGGGGTTTTGCTGGAAGGACCTCCTGGAACAGGTAAGACCTTATTGGCAAAAGCTGTCGCTGGTGAAGCCGGTGTGCCTTTCTTCTCGATTTCCGGTTCGGAATTCGTGGAAATGTTCGTCGGTGTCGGTGCCAGCCGTGTGCGTGATTTGTTCGAGCAAGCAAAAAAAGCGGCTCCTGCCATCATCTTCATCGATGAAATCGATGCTGTCGGACGTCAACGTGGCGCCGGTATGGGTGGCGGACATGATGAACGCGAACAAACACTGAACCAATTATTGGTTGAGATGGACGGTTTTTCCGGTAATGAAGGCATCATCGTAATTGCCGCTACCAACCGTTCGGACGTACTCGATCCGGCTTTGCTCCGTCCAGGCCGTTTTGACCGCCAGATTTTGGTTGGCAGACCGGATGTAAAAGGCCGTGAAGCGATACTGAAAGTACATTCCCGTAATAAACCGTTGGCAAGCAACGTCGACCTGAAAGTTGTCGCGCAACAGACGCCAGGCTTCTCTGGGGCCGATCTGGAAAACCTGTTGAACGAAGCTGCCTTGGTTGCGGCCAGACGGAACAAAACAAAAATTGATGCTCTTGATGTTGACGAAGCGCATGACCGTGTAATTGCCGGTCCTGCCAAGAGAGATCGTGTCATCAGCAAACGCGAACGTGAAATGGTTGCTTACCATGAAGCCGGTCATACGATCGTCGGTATGGTGCTGAGCGATGCGCGTATTGTCCACAAAGTTACGATCGTTCCGCGCGGTCGCGCTGGAGGATACGCAATCATGCTTCCGAAAGAGGATCGATTCCTTATGACGAAGGATGAATTATTGGAGCAAGTTGTCGGCTTGCTTGGTGGACGTGTTGCGGAGGAAGTTGTCTTCAACGTCCAAACTACAGGCGCCAGCAACGACTTCGAACAAGCTACCGGCTTGATCAGAAGCATGGTTACTGAGTACGGTATGAGTGAGAAGCTGGGCACTGTGCAGTATGAAGGGAACCATCAAGTATTCGTCGGGCGTGACTATGGCCAAACCAAAGCTTACTCCGAAGATATTGCTTACCAAATCGACTCGGAAGTCCGTCGTATGATGAGTGAAGCGCATGTCAGAGCGCGTCAGATCATCGAAGAACACCGTGAACAACTGAATTTGATCGCTGCAAAATTGTTGGAATTGGAAACATTGGACGAGAAAACAATCCGCAGCTTGTTCGAAACCGGCCAAATGCCTTCGGACTCGAATCCAGAAGAATTTCCAAGTGAAAAAGCGCAGTCTTTTGAAGAAGCCAAACGGGCCCTTGAGAAGAAAGAGGCTGAAAAAGTTCGTCAAGAAGAGCAGATGCTTGCTGATGACGAATCCGAAGTTTCATCTGAAGATTCATTGCCAGTTGCTGATGAAAAAGCGGAAAATGAAGCTACAGATACGGAAGAAAAATAAAACAAATAGCGTTTTGCAAAAAGTCTGGGATGACAATCCCGGACTTTTTGTCATCAAAGAGCAACTCTGCAAAAGTAAGTGAGCAAAGTATAGTTGCTTTCGTTCCGACCTATAGTAGAATGATAGAGAAACAATTTAAGAATGCGATGGAGGATTATATATGAGCGACTATTTAATTAAAGCGTTAGCCTATGAAGGACAATTCCGTGCCTACTCGATTGACGCTACAGCAGCGGTTGCAGAGGCCCAAAGAAGACATGATACATGGAGTGCCTCTTCTGCAGCTTTAGGCCGCACGATGGTAGGGACGTTGTTGCTGGCAGCTGCCGGTTTGAAGAACGAAGAAAAAATGACCGTCATCGTGAATGGGGATGGCCTGGGAGGCCGCATACTCGCAGATGCGAACGGTAAGGGCGATATCAAAGCCTATATTGCAAACCCGAATGTCAATCTCTCCTTGAACGACCATGGCAAATTGGATGTGCGTGCAGTTGTGGGGACGGAGGGCACCTTGACCGTCATCAAAGATTTAGGGATGAAAGAACCGTTTACGGGACAAGTTTCGCTTGTCAGCGGTGAATTGGGCGAGGATTTCACCTACTACATGGCAAATTCTGAGCAGATACCTTCGGCCATCGGTTTGAGCGTGTTGGTGGACACCGACGATTCGATCAAAGCTGCTGGCGGTTTCATGATCCAGGTGATGCCAGACGCCAGTGATGAAGCCATCACGAAAGTGGAAAAGAATATTGCAGCCATTCCGTTGGTTTCCAGATTGATGGAAAACGGTGAAACACCTGAACAGATTCTGACGCGCATATTGGGCGAAGAAAATGTGGAAGTGTTGGAGAAGATGCCTGTGCGTTTTCACTGCGATTGTTCAAGGGATCGTTTCAGCGAAGGGTTGAGTTCGATCGGCAAGACTGAGCTGCAGGAAATGATCGAAGAAGATCATGGCGCTGAAGTTGTCTGCCATTTCTGTGGCGAAAAGTACCACTATTCGGAAGCAGATCTGCAGGAACTGGTGACGGCCATTGATGAAAAGCGCGCTGCCAACATCTGATGGCGTCGGCTTCTCTCTTGTAATGCGGTTTCACGTAACCTACAATGAAAGTAATCTATCCGTTTGACGGAACTGATCAGTAAAATCTATCTGAGCTGGAGGAATCGACATGGTAAAAATAGTCTCTTCAATTGCAAGTTTGATCGGGGAAACGCCGATAATCAAACTGAATAAAGTGGTACCCGAGGGTGTGGCTGATGTTTACGTCAAGCTTGAATCATTCAATGCAGGCGGAAGCGTGAAAGATCGCATCGCTCTGAATATGATAGAAGTGGCGGAAGAAGAAGGCCTTCTGAAGCCTGGGTATACAATCGTGGAACCGACCAGCGGGAATACAGGCGTCGGCTTAGCAATGCTGGCTGCGGCAAAAGGCTATAAAGCCATTTTTGTGATGCCTGATACGATGAGCATGGAAAGACGCTTATTGTTGGCAGCTTATGGCGCCGAATTAGTTTTGACACCTGGAGCTGAAGGGATGAACGGTTCAATTGCGAAGGCAAGGGAAATCGCAGCGCAACCGGAACACTTTATGCCGATGCAATTCGATAATCCAGCCAATCCAGCTGTGCATGAAGCCATTACCGGCCCGGAAATCATCGAGGCGTTTGAAGGCAAGACGCCGGATGCCTTTATTGCCGGAGTCGGAACGGGCGGAACCGTGACTGGAGTCGGCAAGGCATTGCGCAAAGTCAATCCTAACGTGGAGATCTATGCTCTGGAGCCGACCGACTCGGCTGTACTGAGCGGAAAGCCGAAAGGCCCGCACAAAATCCAGGGTATCGGGGCGGGCTTTATCCCGTCTGTCTTGGACACGACACTTTACAACGGTATCGTCCAAGTCTCCAATGAACAAGCCTTCGAAATGGCTCGCCGTGTTGCGCAGGAAGAAGGCATACTGGTGGGCATTTCAGGCGGGGCTGCCATTGCCGGTGCGATCGAAGTGGCCATCCGTTTGGGCAAAGGCAAGTCCGTCTTGACTGTGGCGCCGGATAGCGGCGAACGTTACCTCTCCACGCCTCTGTTCAGCGTACAATAATAAATGGATAAGAAGGACAGGCCGATCGGATGGCTTGTCCTTCTTCTTATTGTTGACGCGTCATCTTCAATCAGGCAAGATATTTTTCTTTTCTTACTGATTGTAAGATGATAGAATGGTCCAAGAGTTTTTCGAGCATCCAGCAAACGGATGGGATCACCATAAATAAATAACAAAGGAAGTAAAAAATGTATAAAATTGGCAATATAGAAATCAATAATCCAGTCGCAGTCGCACCGATGGCCGGAATCAGCAACGCCGCCTTCCGTGTTACCGTCAAAGAGATGGGCGCCGGTTTGGTCGTCTGCGAGATGATCAGCGACAAGGGCATTCAATTCCGCAACGAGAAGACTTTGCGGATGCTGCACATCGAGCCGAATGAGTATCCGTTGAGCGTGCAGATCATGGGCGGCAACAAGGATACATTAGTAGAAGCGGCAAAATATGTGGCGGAAAACACAGAAGCAGCCATCATCGACATCAACATGGGCTGCCCCGTCAGCAAAGTCATCAAGGCGGAAGCAGGGGCAAAGTGGTTGTTGGATCCGGGCAAAGTCTATGAAATGGTTTCCGCTGTCGTGGATGCCGTTGATAAGCCTGTAACCGTGAAAATGCGGACCGGTTGGGACTCCGATCATCTTTTTGCAGTTGAGAATGCTTTGGCTGCAGAACGCGCTGGTGCAGCCGCAGTTGCGATGCACGGCCGCACACGCGTACAGATGTATGATGGCAAAGCCGACTGGAACATCTTCAAGGAAGTCAAACAAGCTTTGACGCGTATCCCATTATTGGGGAACGGAGATGTGAAGACTCCTGAAGATGCGAAGCGGATGATGGACGAAACAGGCGTGGATGGTGTCATGATCGGCCGGGCTGCCTTGAGCAACCCTTGGATGATCAAACAAACAGTCCACTATCTGGAAACCGGAGAGATGTTGCCGCAGTCGACCCCGCGTGAAAAATTAGAAATTGCAAAACTGCACTTGGACCGATTGACCGATCTTAAGGGCGAAACAGTCGCTGTAAAAGAATTCCGCAGCATCGCGGGTTATTACCTGAAAGGCATTCCGCGTGCTTCAAAAACAAAAGCTGCAGTCACGTCTGCATCCAGACAACAAGAAGTTGTCGACTTGTTGGATCGGTTCATTTTTGAAATAGAAGAACGCGAAGCCTCGAAAGAAGCGCCTACATCCGAAAAAATCGAAATAAATAGCTAAGACGGCTTGATTTTTCACTCTTTTATTGGCAATATTAAGAAGATTATGAAACAAGTAGATTTAAGAACGGAGTGACCTCATTGAGTCAAGAAAAACATTCAGAAGAAATGAATGACCAATTACTGATTCGCCGTGAAAAAATGCTGACTTTACGCGAAGAAGGAATTGAACCCTTTCAAAATGGT
Organism: Trichococcus shcherbakoviae; assembly: GCF_963666195.1. NCBI lineage: Bacteria > Bacillati > Bacillota > Bacilli > Lactobacillales > Carnobacteriaceae > Trichococcus > Trichococcus shcherbakoviae. The sequence goes on along the minus strand of NZ_OY762653.1, from coordinate 960,021 downwards.
TTTGTAAGAACACATTTATCCGCAACTATCCATCAAGATTTCGATGCTTTTACGAAAGAGGAAATCGAAGCAAAAGATGAGACCATCGTTTCCGTAGCCGGCAGAATCATGACAAAACGAGGCAAAGGCAAGGTTGGTTTTGCACATTTGCAGGACAGCAAAGGCCAAATCCAGATTTACGTGCGCAAAGACGCTGTTGGGGAAGAGAATTATGCAATCTTTAAACAGGCCGATCTCGGCGACATCATTGGCGTAACTGGCCCAATCATGAAAACAGATGCCGGTGAAGTCACCATCAAACCGACGCAACTTGTGCATTTGACGAAAGCCTTGCGTCCGTTGCCTGACAAATATCATGGGTTGACTAACGTTGAACAAAAATATCGTCAACGCTATCTTGACTTGATCAGCAACAAAGAGAGCTTCAATAAGTTCGTGCAACGCAGCCAAATCATCAGCGAAATCAGAACCTATCTGAATGGCCTCGGCTACCTTGAAGTCGAAACGCCGACTTTGCACAACATGGCTGGTGGGGCTACCGCAAGACCTTTCATCACGCACCATAACGCATTGGATATGGAATTGTACATGCGCATCGCGTTGGAGTTGCACTTGAAACGCCTTGTGATCGGCGGCATGGAAAAGGTTTATGAAATCGGTCGCGTATTCCGTAACGAAGGAATCGACACAACCCATAATCCGGAATTCACGATGCTGGAAATGTATACAGCCTATACAGACTTCCACGATGTGATGGAAGTGGTTGAAGGCATCTTTGAGACGGTTACAACCAAGGTCAAAGGCTCCTCAACAGTGGTCTATGACGGCATTGAAATCAACTTGGCCGGACCATATCCGCGCATCCACATGGTTGACGCAGTCAAATCCGTTACAGGCGTCGATTTCTGGGCACCGATGACGGATGCAGAAGCGCAAGCTTTGGCGGAAAAACACAATGTGCCTTTCACGAAGAATATGACGGTAGGGCACATCATCAATGAATTTTTCGAGGCATTCGTGGAAGACACGTTGGTTCAGCCGACATTCATCTACGGTCATCCGCTGGCAATCTCTCCATTGGCACGTAAAAATGAAGAAGATCCGCGCTTTACGGACCGTTTTGAAATCTTCATCATGGGCAAGGAATACGGAAACGCCTTTACCGAACTTACGGATCCAATCGATCAAAGAGAACGATTCGAAGCGCAAGCGATGGAAAAAGAGCAAGGCAATGACGAAGCGCATGGCGTGGACGAAGACTTCATCGAAGCTTTGGAATACGGTATGCCTCCGACCGGCGGATTGGGCATCGGCATCGACAGATTCGTGATGATGTTGACCGACAGCCAATCAATCAGGGACGTCCTGCTGTTCCCAACGATGAGAAACCTAGAGATTTAACTTGGATGTAAGGGGCTGCCGCAATCTGCGGTAGCCCTTTTGTATGTTTAAGGAGCAGCTTACTCCAGTTGCTCCCGTATTCGAATAATAAAAATTGAAAAAAACCGGAAAATATTACAAATAATACAAGACAAATGGTTGACGGACAGAATTATACATGTTATGATTCATAAGGTGATTTTATACACAGATTCCTGAACAATATCTTTCAGTCGTGCTGACTGGTGTATGATTGTCACAGAAAGAATAGTAAGTCGAAATATTCGATTTATTTATTTTTTTAACTAAAAAGGAACCACCTGGATGTGTGGACCTAGCTATCCCATCGAGGAAGGAGGAAAATCAATGCCTACAATCAATCAATTAGTGCGTAAACCTCGCAAATCTGCTATTGTAAAGTCAACTGCTCCTGCTTTAGGAAAAGGTTACAATAGCTTCAAGAAATCTCAAACAAATACAAACTCACCTCAAAAGCGTGGTGTTTGTACTCGTGTGGGTACAATGACTCCGAAAAAACCTAACTCAGCGTTACGTAAGTACGCTCGTGTACGTTTGTCTAACTTGTTAGAAGTTACAGCTTACATTCCTGGTATCGGACATAACCTACAAGAACATAGCGTGGTGCTAATCCGTGGCGGACGAGTAAAAGACTTGCCAGGGGTACGTTATCATATCGTTCGTGGCGCTCTTGATACAGCTGGTGTAGCCAACCGTATGCAAAGCCGTTCTAAATACGGAGCTAAGAGACCTAAGAAAAAATAATTAAACAATAAACGAAAAACAAAAGTTAAGGAAGGAGGAATTTGAATGCCTCGTAAAGGTCCAGTTACAAAACGTGAAGTAATGCCAGATCCGATTTACAATTCAAAATTGGTGACTCGTTTAATCAACCGTATCATGGTTGATGGAAAACGTGGTAAAGCTGCTACAATCTTATATAACGCATTTGAAATGATCAAAGAATCTACAGGAAACGACCCGTTGGAAGTTTTCGAACAAGCTATGAAAAACATCATGCCTGTTTTAGAAGTAAAAGCACGTCGTGTAGGGGGTTCTAACTACCAAGTTCCTATCGAAGTACGTCCAGATCGTCGTATGGCTTTAGGATTACGTTGGTTGGTAAGCTACTCTCGTCTACGCGGTGAAGATACTATGGAAGAGCGTCTAGCTAAAGAAATTATGGATGCTGCTAACAACTCTGGTGCTTCAGTTAAGAAACGTGAAGATACACATAAAATGGCAGAAGCTAACAAAGCTTTCGCTCATTACCGTTGGTAAAATTTTCTTGCAAGAATTTTTTCTTGCAAGAAATTTGCTTTATGGTTGTATAAGTCACCATTTTTTTAATAAAATGGACTTGCAATTACTTTTACAAGAGAGAGGTGTTTGAAGAAGATGGCACAAAGAGAATTTTCTCTACATAATACGAGAAATATCGGTATCATGGCTCATATTGACGCTGGTAAAACAACGGCAACTGAACGTATTTTGTACTATACCGGTAAAATCCATAAGATCGGTGAAACCCACGAGGGTGCTTCACAAATGGACTGGATGGAACAAGAACAAGAACGTGGTATTACCATCACTTCAGCTGCTACTACTGCACAATGGAAAGGGTATCGCGTTAACATCATCGATACTCCCGGACACGTGGACTTCACTATTGAAGTTGAACGTTCCCTACGTGTATTGGATGGCGCTGTCGCTTTACTTGATGCACAATCAGGCGTAGAACCTCAAACTGAAACAGTTTGGCGTCAAGCTACAACTTATGGTGTTCCTCGTATTATATTCGCTAACAAAATGGACAAAATGGGTGCAGATTTCTTATATTCTTTAGGAACTCTCCATGACCGTCTGAATGCTAATGCGCATCCGATTCAATTACCGATTGGTTCTGAAGATACATTCAAAGGTATCATCGATTTAGTCGAAATGAAGGCTGAAATCTATGACAACGATGAAGGTACTGAATACCATGAAGAAGATATCCCTGCGGAATATCTTGAAACGGCTGAAGAATGGCACACTAAATTAGTTGAAGCTGTTGCTGAAACTGATGAAGCTTTGATGGAAAAATATCTTGATGGTGAAGAAATTACGAAAGAAGAATTGAAACAAGGTATTCGTACTGCTACATGTAATGTAGAATTTTTCCCGATGCTTTGCGGTTCTGCTTTCAAAAATAAAGGCGTTCAATTATTGCTTGACGCAGTTATTGACTACCTTCCATCACCATTGGATGTTGCTGCCATCACAGGTACTGACGTAGATACTGAAGAACAAATCGCTGTTCCTGCAAGCGACGAAGCGCCATTTGCAGCCTTAGCATTTAAAGTTATGACTGACCCGTTTGTAGGCCGTCTGACATTCTTCCGCGTATATGCTGGTACTCTACAAAGTGGTTCTTACGTTCAGAATGCCACTAAAGGCAAACGCGAACGTGTAGGCCGTATCCTACAGATGCACGCTAACCACCGTAACGAAATCCCAGAAGTATTTGCTGGAGATATCGCTGCTGCAGTTGGTTTGAAAGATACAACTACAGGCGACACTTTGTGTGATGAAAAGAAACAAGTAATCCTTGAATCCATGATTTTCCCGGAACCAGTTATCGAAGTTGCTATTGAGCCTAAATCAAAAGCTGACCAAGATAAAATGGGTATCGCGCTACAGAAACTTTCTGAAGAAGATCCTACTTTCCGTGCTTCCACTAACCCAGAGACTGGTCAAACGATCATCGCTGGTATGGGTGAGTTGCACTTGGACATCATCGTTGACCGTATGAGACGTGAGTTCAAAGTTGAAGCTACAGTAGGTGCTCCTCAAGTATCTTACCGTGAAACATTCCGTCAATCAGTTCAATCTGAAGGTAAATTCGTTCGTCAATCAGGTGGTAAAGGTCAATTCGGTCACGTATGGGTTGAATTTACTCCTAATGAAGAAGGAAAAGGCTTTGAGTTTGAAAATGCTATCGTCGGTGGGGTTGTTCCTCGTGAATACATCCCTGCAGTTGAAGCTGGTTTAAGAGACGCAATGGAAAACGGTGTGTTGGCTGGTTATCCTTTAGTTGACGTTAAAGCTAAATTGTATGATGGTTCTTACCATGATGTCGATTCATCTGAAACAGCATTTAAAGTTGCTGCTTCACTTGCTTTGCGTAACGCAGCTAAGAAAGCTGACCCTGCAATCCTTGAACCAATGATGGCTGTAGAAATTACAGTTCCTGATGACTATTTGGGAGATGTAATGGGTCATGTAAGTTCTCGTCGTGGACGTATCGAAGGTACTGAAGCACGCGGTAACGCACAAATCGTTAAGAGCAGCATTCCATTGTCAGAAATGTTTGGATATGCTACAACTTTACGTTCTTCTACACAAGGCCGCGGAACGTTTTCAATGACATTCGATCATTACGAAGCTGTTCCTAAATCTGTTCAAGAAGAAATCATCAAGAAGAGCGGAAAAAATAGCGAAGAGTAATCTCGCTGTTGCTTAGCTTGTATATTGCTTTTTCGAGCACAAATCGGTATACTTTATACGATAGACGATTAAAGTCTAGACAAATTATAAGCACTCAATATGAGGAGGAAATGATTTAAAATGGCAAAAGTAAAATTCGACCGTTCAAAGCCCCATGTAAACGTTGGTACAATCGGACACGTTGACCATGGTAAAACAACATTAACTGCAGCTATCACAACAGTTTTAGCTAAAAAAGGGTTCGCTGAAGCATCTAACTATGCTGCAATCGACAACGCTCCAGAAGAAAGAGAACGTGGTATCACGATCAACACTTCTCACGTTGAATACTCAACTGAAACTCGTCACTACGCTCACGTAGACTGCCCAGGCCATGCTGACTATGTTAAAAACATGATCACTGGTGCTGCACAAATGGACGGAGCTATCTTAGTAGTTTCTGCTGCTGATGGTCCAATGCCACAAACTCGCGAGCACATCTTGTTGTCTCGTCAAGTTGGTGTTCCTTACATCGTAGTATTCTTGAACAAAGTCGACATGGTTGACGATGAAGAATTATTAGAATTAGTTGAAATGGAAGTTCGTGACCTGTTAACAGAATACGATTTCCCTGGCGACGATGTTCCTGTAATCTCTGGTTCAGCTTTGAGAGCTCTTGAAGGCGACGCAGCTTACGAAGAAAAAATCTTGGAATTGATGGCTGCTGTTGACGAATACATCCCAACTCCAGTTCGTCAAACTGACAAGCCATTCATGATGCCTATCGAGGACGTATTCTCAATCACTGGACGTGGTACTGTTGCTACAGGCCGTGTTGAACGTGGACAAGTCCGCGTTGGTGACGAAGTTGAAATCGTCGGTATTGCTGAAGAAACTAAGAAAACAGTTGTTACCGGTGTTGAAATGTTCCGTAAATTATTGGATTACGCTGAAGCTGGCGATAACGTAGGAGCTTTGTTACGTGGTGTTACACGTGAGCAAATCCAACGTGGTCAAGTATTGGCTAAACCAGGTTCAATCACTCCACACACAACTTTCACTGCTGAAATTTATGTACTTTCAAAAGAAGAAGGCGGACGTCACACTCCATTCTTCACTAACTACCGTCCACAATTCTATTTCCGTACAACTGACGTTACAGGCGTATGTAACTTACCAGAAGGCGTTGAAATGGTAATGCCTGGCGACAACGTTACTATGACTATCGAATTGATCCACCCAATCGCTATCGAAGACGGAACTAAGTTCTCTATTCGTGAAGGTGGACGTACAGTAGGCGCTGGCGTTGTAGCTTCAATCACTAAATAATTTTATTTCAAAATAAAATTCGAAAAACGGGAGCCTCGGCTTCCGTTTTTTTTTTTTTGAAAAATTCCGATATGGGAAGGCGCTCTTGAATAGAGCGTCTTTTTGTGTTGGAGTTGGAGCAAAGGGGCTGCCGGAGAGAGAAACCCAGAATTTTTACCATATCAGCTTTATCCATATTAATGTTCATAATATATAGAAGAAAGAGGATTTTCGACCGGGTGTACTGAATCAAACCATTGCTGGCACACTTGTATTTTTGCTGATATATTGCCCAATTTTGAGCATTTTTTGTTGTGACTTCATTCCATGTGAGCTATCTTTACGCGATTTACATGATTAAATCGATTTTATGACGTACTCGCAGCACTTATTGAGCGCGTATTAACCTTTTATTGCTGGTAGGGCAACTTGCACAGTCTCCAGCCGCGAGAGCGCCTTGTTCATGTCACATTTCATGACGCGAGTCGTCATCATTTTGATGATTTTCTTTTTTTTAGGGTGTAAAGTAAGAAACATCACAAAGCAGTAATACACCAGAAAAATTATCAGCAAAAGGAGAATCTATATGGAGAACATTAATTATGCAGATACAACTTTCGTCTTCCTCGCAACAATCCTTGTCATGATGATGACGCCGGCTTTATCCCTATTCTACGGAGGGATGGTCCGGAAGAAAAATGTCCTCAGCACGACGATGCACAGTTATGCTGCCATCGCTATCGTTTCTATCCAATGGCTATTATTCGGATATTCTTTTGTATTCGGAGGCGACTCAAAATTTTTCGGCGATTTGTCCTTCACATTACTCAACGGTGTAGGCTTCACGCCTATTGATTACGCACCGACCATTCCGCATCAACTATTCATGATGTTCCAGATGGCTTTCGCAATCATCACCCCAGCCTTGATTTCAGGAAGCATCGCGGAACGCATGAAGTTTCCCGCATTCCTTGCCTTCATCCTTTTATGGACGACTTTCGTCTATGATCCGATTGCCCACTGGATCTGGGGAAATGGCGGTTGGATCCGCGAACTGGGTGCACTCGACTTTGCTGGCGGGAGCGTCATCCATATCAGTTCCGGTATATCGGCTCTGGTAGCAGCCATTTATCTAGGCAAAAGAAAAAACCACGATTCCGTCAAGCCGCATAATATTCCGATGACGATGATCGGCGCCGGCCTTCTGTTGTTCGGCTGGTTTGGCTTCAACGCCGGAAGCGCTCTGGCGATCAACGATATTGCACTGGATGCCTTCATCACTACAAACACTGCCGCTGCCACAGCCGGCATAAGCTGGATTATCTGTGAATGGATCATCCACAAGAAACCGACTGCTCTTGGATTTGTCAGCGGAATCGTTGCTGGTCTGGTTTCCATCACGCCTGGCGCCGGATTCGTCAGCCCGGTTTCAGCCTTAGCCATCGGTTTCATCGGCGGTATCGTCTGCTTCTACGGCGTATCCGTTCTGAAGAAGAAATTTGATTATGATGATGCACTTGATGCATTCGGTTGCCATGGTATCGGAGGAATCTGGGGTGGAATCGCAACTGGTATCTTCGCATCAAGCAGCATCAATCCTGCCATTGAAGGCGGGTTGGTAGATGGCAGTGCCTCACTTTTGATTGCAGAAGTTGTCAGCATTTTAGCTGTGCTTGCATACGCGGGTATCATGTCCTATCTACTGTTGAAACTAATCAGTAAATTCATGCCAATGCGTGTCTCTGCAGAGGAGGAAGAAATCGGATTGGATTATGCTCTCCATGGCGAAACAGCATATGGCAGTCTCGCCGTAGCTTTGAGTGATACCAATTATTCAAATACAGCTGCGTCTGTCGTGCCGGGCGAATTGAGAACGGCTTTCCAAAAATTGCAGGAGCGCACTTTCGGAAGCAACGATCAAGAATTGGCCTTCGCGAATGTTTCTCTGGAAGACCTTAAAAAGTCAGTTGTTGTGGAATACCAAGCCTCCGGCGCAACAACAGGCGGTCAAGATGCACAAACTAAAATCACCAAAATTGAAATCATCACGAACGAAAGTAAATTTGAAGGTTTGAAAAAAGCACTGAACAGCATCGGCATCACAGGCATGACCGTTTTCGATGTATTCGGCTACGGCATGCAAAAAGGGCATAGCACCTATTATAGGGGCGTCGAGACCGAAGCCGACCTGCTGCCAAAGATCCGTGTCGAAGTTGTCGTCAGCACGGTTCCCGTCCAAGAAGTAGTCGATGTTGCCAGAAAAGCATTGTACACAGGCAACATCGGGGATGGAAAAATTTTCATATATAATGTAGAAAACGTCATCCGCGTCAGCACAGGTGATGAAGGCAAGAAAGCTTTGGAATATCCAAACGAATAAGCAATAAGGGACTGTCTCATTCGAGATGGTCCCTTATTTAATTTTGTTGCATTTCTCGAGTCAGGATATTCAACATTATCATGGGGCTTGCATTCTTCTTACAGATCAGTATAATAGTGAAGGGACAAAATGCTTCACAGTGCTCAGGCAATACAAGTCATTTGGATAATAGCAGAAACTGAATATTATTTTCAGAAAAGACTTGCTTTAACTAATGGGATTATGTATAATATATTGGTACGGCATTCATGGTTATGAATAATGTATTGGGGACCGTTCATTCGGGAACTGCAGCTTAGAGACGAGAGGTTGCGACACACCCGGTCGCTTTGTCACGGCGGGTGTGCCGGGGAATTTTCGTGGAGCTAGTCTTATGAATTACATCTGACGAAGGAGGGAACAACATGGCAAAACAAAAAATACGTATTCGTTTAAAAGCATATGAACACCGTGCTCTTGATCAATCAGCGGATAAAATCGTGGAAACAGCAAAAAGAACGGGAGCTACCGTTTCTGGTCCGATTCCATTGCCGACTGAAAGATCACTATACACAGTGATTCGTGCTACTCACAAGTACAAAGATTCTCGTGAGCAGTTCGAAATGCTTACACACAAACGTCTAATCGACATCATCAACCCAACAACAAAAACTGTTGACGCTTTGATGAAACTTGACTTACCAAGCGGCGTAGACATCGAAATCAAATTATAATCAAACCTATCATATAAAAAACAAACGGAGGTGTTACCATGACCAAAGGAATCTTAGGCAAAAAAGTAGGAATGACTCAATTCTTTACTGCAAACGGTGAGTTAGTACCAGTTACAGTTATCGAAGCTACTCCAAACGTTGTTTTACAAGTTAAAACCAACGAAACGGACGGCTACGAAGCGGTACAACTAGGCTACCAAGAAATGCGTGAAGTATTGTCAAACAAACCTGCTAAGGGTCATGCAGCAAAAGCAAAAACTGCTCCTAAGCGCTTCATTCGTGAATTTAACAATGTTGAGCTAGGAGAATACGAAGTAGGAAAAGAAATCAAAGTTGATATCTTTGAAGCCGGCGACATTGTTGATGTTACTGGTACCACTAAAGGACATGGCTTCCAAGGCGTAATCAAACGTCACGGACAAAGCCGCGGGCCAATGGCCCACGGATCTCGTTACCATCGTCGTCCGGGTTCAATGGGTGCTGCTTCATTCCCATCCCGCGTATTCAAAGGTAAAAAATTAGCAGGACGTATGGGTAACGACCGCGTTACTATCCAAAACCTTGAAGTCGTTATGGTTGACGTTGAGAAAAACGTTATCCTGATCAAAGGTAACGTACCTGGTTCTAAAAAATCATTAATCGAAATCAAAGTAGCTCGCAAAGCTGCAAACAAATAATATAAAAGAGAGGAGGAACGAGAAAAATGCCAAACGTAGCCTTATTTAAACAAGATGGAACACAAAACGGTGAAGTAACTTTGAATGAAGAAATCTTTGGGATTGAGCCTAACGAAAACGTTGTTTACGATGCAATCATCATGCAACGCGCTTCTTTAAGACAAGGAACTCACGCAGTAAAAAACCGCAGCGCTGTCAGCGGTGGTGGTCGTAAACCATGGAAACAAAAAGGAACAGGCCGTGCACGCCAAGGTTCAATCCGTTCACCACAATGGGTTGGCGGTGGAGTTGTCTTTGGACCAACACCTCGTTCTTACAGCTATAAATTAAACAAGAAAGTTCGTCGCTTAGCTATCAAATCAGTCCTTTCAACGAAAGTTGCTGAAGGAGACTTGATCGTAGTTGAAACATTGAACTTCGATGCACCAAAAACAAAAGAATTTGCAAATGTGTTGAAAAACCTTAACGTTGATACGAAAGTATTGGTTGTTGTAGAAAACGACAACGATTTTGCAGCATTATCAGCACGTAACCTTCCTGGCGTAACAGTCGTTAACGAAACAGGAATCAACGTATTGGATGTTGTTTCAAACAACAAATTAGTCTTGACACAAGCTGCTCTTTCTAAGGTAGAGGAGGCTCTTATATAATGGAAGCAACAGACGTTATCAAACGCCCAATCATCACGGAAGCTTCTATGCTTGCAATGGATGAAAAGAAATATACCTTTGAAGTGGATGTACGTGCTAACAAAACATTAGTTAAACAATCTATCGAATCATTGTTCGGTGTAGATGTTAAAAACGTAAACATCATGAATGTACGCGGCAAACTTAAACGTATGGGCAAATACAAAGGCTATACAAAAAAACGCCGTAAAGCAATCATCACTTTGACTGAAAATTCTAAAACAATCGAATTATTCGAAAATTAATTTACTGAAATAATCAAATAGGAGGGGAAAAAACGTGGCGATTAAGAAATACAAACCTACCACAAACGGCCGTCGTAATATGACTGGTTCTGATTTCGCAGAAATTACAAAAACAACACCTGAGAAATCTTTGGTCGAACCAATCAAAAGAAAAGCCGGTCGCAACAACCAAGGTAAAATTACCGTTCGTCATCAAGCTGGTGGACACAAACGTGCTTACCGTGTGATCGACTTCAAACGTAATAAAGATGGAGTCGTTGGTATCGTAAAAGCTGTCGAGTACGATCCAAACCGCACTGCAAACATCGCGTTGATCCAATATGTTGATGGAATCAAAACTTACATTATTGCCCCTAAAGGCATCGAAGTAGGCCAACAAATCGAATCTGGAGTAGGATCTGATATCAAAATCGGAAACGCAATGCCATTGTCAACTATCCCAGTCGGTACTGTTATCCACAACATCGAAACAAAACCAGGCAAAGGCGGTCAATTGATCCGTTCAGCTGGTACAAGTGCTCAAGTACTTGGACAAGAAGGTAAATATACACTAGTTCGTTTGAACTCAAGCGAAGTACGTTTAATCCTTTCAACTTGCCGTGCAACAATCGGTTCAGTAGGTAACGAACAACACGAATTGATCAACATCGGTAAAGCTGGACGTAACCGTTGGTTGGGTAAACGCCCTACTGTCCGTGGTTCTGTAATGAACCCGAACGATCACCCACACGGTGGTGGTGAAGGTAAATCTCCAATCGGACGCAAAGCGCCAGTTACTCCTTGGGGTAAACCTGCTCTTGGTTACAAAACTCGTAGCAAGAAAGCTAAATCTAGCAAGCTAATCGTTCGTGGACGTAAAAAATAATTATCACAACAATAATTAACTGAAGCAACACATAATCGAAAGGAGGCTTCACCATGGGTCGTAGTTTGAAAAAAGGACCTTTTGTCGATGAACATTTAATTAAGAAAGTTGAAGCTGCTCTAGCTAGCGAAAAGAAACAAGTAATTAAAACTTGGTCTCGCCGCTCTACAATTTTCCCACAATTCATCGGACAAACGATTGCAGTTTATGATGGAAGAAAACACGTTCCAGTTTACATTCAAGAAGACATGGTAGGACACAAATTAGGAGAATTCGCTCCAACAAGAACATACCGTGGCCATGCCGCAGACGACAAGAAAACAGGTCGCCGTTAATTACGAGGGGAGGAAATAACATGCCAGAACAAATCACAGCTGCAAAAGCATCTGCACAAACTGTTCGCATTGCCGCTCGTAAGGTTCGTTTAGTAGTGGATCTTATCAGAGGCAAGAGCATCGGAGAAGCAATCTCCATTCTGAAATTCACACCGCGTGGCGCTTCGCCCGTTGTAGAAAAAGTGTTGATGTCAGCAATTGCCAATGCAGAACATAATTATGATTTAGATATCGAAAACTTGGTAGTAAGCGAGGCTTATGTTAACGAAGGACCAACGATGAAACGTTTCCGTCCACGTGCAAAAGGATCAGCTTCACCAATCATGAAACGTACTAGCCACATCACAATCGTGGTATCAGAAAAGAAGGAGGGATAATCTGTGGGTCAAAAAATTCATCCATTAGGATTACGTGTCGGCATCATTCGTGACTGGGATGCTAAATGGTACGCTGAAAAAGATTTCGCAGCTTTCTTACATGAAGATTTACGTATCCGTAAATATATCGAAAAGAACTTAAGCGAAGCTTCTGTTTCTAAAATTGAAATTGAACGTGCGGCTAACCGCGTGAACGTTTCTATTCATACTGCCAAACCTGGTATGGTAATCGGTAAAGGCGGTTCTGAAGTTGAAAAAACTCGTAAAGAGTTAAATGAACTGACTGGTAAAAAAGTACACATCAACATCGTGGAAATCAAAAGACCAGACTTGGATGCTAAATTGGTTGCTGAAGGTATCGCTAAACAGTTGGAAAACCGTGTAGCTTTCCGTCGTGCTCAAAAACAAGCTATCCAACGTACAATGAGATCTGGCGCTAAAGGGATCAAAACGCAAGTTTCTGGTCGTTTGAATGGTGCAGATATCGCTCGTGCTGAAACTCATGCTGAAGGAACTGTTCCATTGCATACATTGCGTGCGGACATCGACTACGCTTGGGAAGAAGCAGACACAACTTATGGTAAATTAGGCGTTAAAGTTTGGATTTACCGTGGTGAAGTTTTACCAGCAAAAAAAACAACTGAGAAAGGAGGGAAATAACCAATGTTAGTACCTAAACGTGTAAAACACCGTCGTGAGTTCCGTGGAAAAATGCGCGGAGAAGCTAAAGGCGGAAAAGAAGTAGTTTTCGGCGAATATGGTTTGCAAGCTGTTGACTCTCATTGGATCACAAACCGTCAGATCGAAGCTGCTCGTATCGCTATGACTCGTTACATGAAACGTGGTGGGAAAGTTTGGATCAAAATATTCCCTCACAAATCATATACATCTAAAGCTATCGGAGTCCGTATGGGTTCTGGTAAAGGGGCACCTGAAGGTTGGGTATCTCCAGTTAAACGCGGCAAGATCATGTTTGAAGTAGCAGGCGTCCCTGAAGAAGTGGCACGCGAAGCTCTACGTCTTGCATCTCACAAATTGCCAGTTAAAACAAAAATTGTAAAACGTAAAGAAATTGGTGGTGAATCGAATGAAGGCTAATGAACTTAAAGAGTTATCCACTGCTGAAATGATTGATAAAGAAAAACAATTCAAAGATGAATTATTCAATCTACGATTCCAACTTGCAACCGGACAGTTAGAAAATACTGCCCGCTTGAAAGAAGTACGCAAATCAATTGCACGTATTAAAACTGTATTGCGACAACAAGAATTGCAAAAATAGTAGATCAGCAAAGGAGGTCACAACGAAATGACTGAAGAACGTAACCAACGTAAAGTCTACCAAGGTGTTGTTGTTTCCGATAAGATGGATAAAACAATTGTCGTAGAAGTATCTACAACAAAAACACATTCAACTTATGGTAAACGCGTTAAGTACTCTAAAAAGTACAAAGCACATGATGAAAACAACCAAGCTAAAATGGGAGATGTAGTTAGAATTATGGAGACTCGTCCTCTATCTGCTACTAAAAACTTCCGCTTACTGGAAGTTGTTGAAGAATCAGTAATCATCTAATCAGACAAATAAATATTTTTATATCCGGAAGGAGGATACTGAAGTGATACAAACAGAATCCCGCTTAAGAGTTGCCGATAATTCAGGCGCTAAAGAAGTGTTAACTATCAAAGTGTTAGGTGGTTCAAACCGCAAATTCGCAGGAATTGGTGATACAATCGTCTGCACAGTAAAACAAGCTACACCCGGTGGTGTTGTCAAAAAGGGTGATGTAGTTAAAGCTGTTATCGTTCGTACGAAACACGGCGCACACCGTAAAGATGGTTCTTACATCAAATTTGACGAAAATGCTTGTGTAATCATTCGTGACGACAAGAGCCCTCGTGGAACACGTATCTTTGGACCAGTTGCACGTGAATTGCGTGACAACAACTACATGAAGATCGTTTCCCTTGCTCCAGAAGTATTGTAATCAACTGTCATAAATGAAGGAGGTGCAACAAAGCATGCACGTAAAAACTGGTGATAAAGTTAAAGTCATTACTGGAAAAGATAAAGGTAAAGAAGGAGTCATCCTTAAAACTTTCCCTAAAAAAGATCGTGTTATTGTCGAAGGCATTAATATTGTCAAGAAACATCGCAAAGCTTCTCAAACAAACCCAACAGGTGGAATTCTTGAAGAAGCAGCACCTATCCATGTTTCTAACATTATGTTAATTGATGCTAAAACTGGCGAACCTACTCGCGTAGGATCTAAAGTCGTAGATGGCAAAAAAGTCCGCGTTTCCAAAAAAACCGGCGAAATCATTGATTAATTATTAGAGGAAGGAGGATATTCTAAATGAACCGTTTAAAAGAAAAATACACAAAAGAAATCGTTCCATCATTGATGGAAAAATTTGAATACACTTCAATCATGCAAACACCTAAAATTGACAAAATTGTCATCAATATGGGTGTGGGTGATGCAGTGTCAAACACAAAAAACCTAGATAAAGCAGTTGAAGAACTAACATTGATCTCTGGTCAAAAACCAGTCATCACATTAGCTAAAAAATCAATCGCTGCATTCCGTTTACGTGAAGGTATGCCTATCGGCACTAAAGTTACTTTACGTGGCGAAAGAATGTACGACTTCTTGGATAAACTAGTAACAGTTTCATTACCACGTGTACGTGACTTCCGTGGGATCAGCAAAAAATCTTTTGATGGTCGTGGAAACTATACTTTAGGTATCAAAGAACAATTGATTTTCCCAGAAGTTGACTATGATAGAGTCGACAAAGTACGTGGTATGGATATCGTTATCGTAACTACTGCTAACACTGACGAAGAATCAAGAGAATTATTGACACAACTTGGAATGCCATTCCAAAAATAAGCTAAGGAGGCGAATAATAATTGGCTAAAAAATCCATGATTGCTAAAAACAAACGTCCCGCAAAACATTCTACTCAAGCTTACTCTCGTTGTGAACGTTGCGGACGTCCACATTCAGTTTATCGCAAATTCAAACTTTGCCGTATTTGCTTCCGTGAACTTGCCTATAAAGGACAAATTCCCGGCGTGAAAAAGGCTAGCTGGTAATTTAACCATACTCGCAAAAGGAGGTATAATGTAAATGGTCATGACAGATCCAATCGCAGATTTCTTAACTCGTATTCGTAATGCCAACATGGTACGTCACGAATCTTTAGAAGTGCCTGCATCAAAGACAAAATTAGAGATCGCTAACATTCTTAAGGCTGAAGGTTTCATCAAAAACTTTGATTACACTTCAGACGATAAACAAGGTGTTATCCGTGTATTCTTAAAATATGGTCCAAACAACGAACGCGTCATCACTGGTTTGAAACGTATTTCAAAACCAGGTTTGCGTGTATACGCTAAAACTGGCGACATCCCTAAAGTATTGAATGGTTTAGGAATCGCAATCGTGTCTACTTCTGAAGGTGTTATCACCGACAAAGAAGCAAGAGCGAAAAACATCGGCGGCGAAGTATTAGCTTACATTTGGTAATTTTTAAAAAAATAAGAGAAAATAAAGGAGGTGCAGCCCTGTGAGTCGTATTGGAAATAAAGCAATCGAAATCCCAGCTGGCGTAACCGTTACTCAACAAGGTAACACTGTTACGGTTAAAGGCCCTAAAGGCGAATTAACTAGCACATTTAATGAAATGATCGGCATCAAGATCGATGGAAACACTGTTACTTTCACTCGTCCTAACGAAGAGAAATTCACTAAATCCATTCATGGTACTACACGCGCGTTGGTAAACAACATGGTTGTAGGTGTATCTGAAGGATTTATGAAAGAATTGGACTTAGTAGGGGTTGGGTACCGTGCTCAATTGCAAGGCAACAAACTTGTATTGAACGTCGGCTATTCTCATCCAGTTGAATTCACACCAGAAGACGGTATCGAAGTGGAAGTACCAACTAACACTAAGATCATCGTTAAAGGTTACGATAAAGCTAAAGTTGGCGCTTTGGCAGCCAACATCCGTGGCGTACGCCCACCAGAGCCTTACAAAGGTAAAGGTATCAAATACGTTAACGAAATCATCCGTCGTAAAGAAGGTAAGACAGGTAAATAATAGTCCGCTATTATTACTTGCTTCCTGAGCGACCCAACAAAATAACATTAAAGAGGTGACAATTGTGATTACTAAACCAGATAAAAACAAAGTGCGCCAAGCTAGACACGCACGCGTAAGAAGAAAAATCTCTGGTACTGCAGAGTGCCCACGCTTGAACGTTTTCCGTTCCAACAAAAACATCTACGCTCAATTAATTGATGACGTAGCGGGTGTGACGCTAGCAAGTGCCTCTACAAAAGAAACAGAAATCGCAACCGGTACTAAAACTGAAGCTGCTGCTGCAGTTGGAAAACTGATTGCTGAACGTTCTGTTGCTAAAGGTATCAAAAAAGTAGTCTTTGACCGTGGTGGCTATCTGTACCATGGCCGTGTACAGGCTTTAGCTGAAGCTGCTCGCGAAAATGGACTAGATTTCTAAGAAAAGGAGGATAACCACACATGGTTTATGTTGACCCAAATCATATTGAATTAGAAGACCGCGTTGTTGCGATCAATCGTGTAACAAAAGTTGTTAAAGGTGGACGTCGTCTACGTTTTGCTGCTTTAGTTGTTGTAGGAGACAGAAACGGACATGTAGGATTCGGTACTGGTAAAGCAGCCGAGGTTCCTGAAGCTATTCGTAAAGCTATCGAATCTGCTAAAAAGAGCCTTATTGAAGTTCCAATGTCTGAATCAACAATCCCTCACCAAGTTATCGGATCTTTCTGTGGCGGTAACGTAATGTTGAAACCTGCTAAATCCGGTTCCGGAGTTTCTGCAGGCGGACCAGTCCGTGCCGTTGTCGAATTAGCTGGTATCGCTGATATCACAAGCAAATCCCTTGGTTCGAACACACCAATCAACATGGTACGTGCTACAATCGATGGCTTGAAACAGTTGAAAAATGCTGAAGACGTCGCGAAATTACGCGGCAAAACAGTTGAAGAATTACTAGGATAAGGAGGACTACATAATGGCAGAAGTAAAGATCACTTTAAAACGCAGCTTGATTGGACGTCCTCAAAACCAAAAAGATACTTGCAAAGCTTTGGGATTGTCCAAAATCGGCAAATCTGTTGTTAAACCAGCTAACCCAGCTATCTTGGGCATGGTCAACACAGTAAGCCACTTAGTTACATCAGAAGAAGTTAAATAATAAACATCAGATTAAAGGAGGTGCCAAGTTACTATGAAACTTCATGAATTAAAACCTGCTGTAGGTTCACGTAAAGAACGTAACCGTGTCGGTCGCGGATCTTCATCCGGTAATGGTAAAACATCCGGTCGTGGACATAAAGGCCAAAAAGCTCGTTCAGGCGGCGGTGTGAGACTTGGATTCGAGGGTGGACAAACTCCATTGTTCCGTCGTCTTCCAAAACGTGGATTCACGAACATCAACCGTAAGGAATATGCTGTAATCAACTTAGAAATCTTAAACCGTTTCGAAGATGGTACAGAAGTTACTCCAGCTTTATTAGTTGAAACTGGTATTGTCAAAGATGAAAAATCAGGCATCAAAGTTTTGGGCAACGGAAGCGTTGAGAAAAAACTGACAGTTAAAGCTAATAAATTCTCCGAAGCAGCACAAAAAGCTATCGAAGCTGCAGGTGGGACTGTTGAGGTGATCTAATGTTTGCTCTTCTGAAAAATGCATTTCAGGCGAAGGACATTAGAAATAGAATCTTTTTTACTCTAGGTATGTTGATTGTGTTCCGTCTCGGAACACATATTACTGTACCGGGTGTTGATGCGGGTGCCATCACAAACTTGGCATCGACGGGCTTGTTCAGTCTGTTGAACACATTCGGAGGTGGAGCACTGAGTCAGTATTCCATTTTCGCTATGGGTGTTTCGCCATACATCACTTCTTCTATTGTCGTTCAATTGTTACAAATGGACATTGTTCCGAAATTTGTGGAATGGTCCAAACAGGGTGAAGTAGGTAGAAGAAAGTTAAATCAAGTTACAAGATATTTGACAGTCATTTTAGCATTTGTGCAATCTGTCGGTGTTTCGATCGGTTTCAATCAACTCTCTAATTTGGGTTTGGTCAACGATCCAGGTATGACAACCTATATGATCATCGCGTTAGTGATGACGGCAGGTTCGATGCTTGTTGTTTTTCTCGGAGAATCCATTTCAATGCACGGTATCGGAAACGGCACGTCATTGATCATCTTCTCAGGTATCATCGCAAGAATCCCAACAGATCTTTACACTTATTACAATGATCGTTTTGTGGATGCAGGATCCGATTTAATGAACAACATTTTGTTCTCGGTTGCACTTTTGACAGCAATATTATTGGTGGTCATACTCGTTGTGTACGTTCAACAAGCTGAACGTAAAATCCCCATTCAATATTCCAAGCGTGCTTCCGGATCTAATCAATCCGCGCATTTACCTTTAAAAATCAATTCTGCTGGAGTTATTCCAGTAATCTTTGCCAGTTCTTTCATGATGACCCCGCAGACGATCCTTGGATTTTTCGCGGCAAGTCAAAGTGAAGCTAGCTGGTATCAAATTTTGTCAACCATCTTTAATTACCGTGAACCCATCGGCGCAACAATCTATACGGTGTTGATCGTTGTCTTCACTTACTTCTATGCCTTCATTCAGATCAATCCTGAAAAGATGGCAGAGAACTTGCAAAAGCAAGGCGGCTATATTCCAAGTGTACGTCCGGGTAAAGGGACAGAAGATTACATTTCCGGCATGATTATGCGATTAAGTACGGTCGGCGCGCTATTTCTTGGACTGATTGCGTTATTGCCTATCATTGCCTCAGGTTTGTGGGATTTGCCGGACTCGCTCGCCCTTGGCGGTACAAGTCTTCTGATTGTAGTTGGTACTGCATTGGAAACGGCAAGACAAATTGAAGGTCGAATGGTTAAACGTAATTACCAAGGATTTATTCAATAGTAAGTTTGTGGGGGGGAAAGTGATTTCCTCGTCACATATTCTTACATCTTTAGGAGGCAGTAAAATGATGAACCTAATTATTATGGGTCTTCCCGGTGCTGGAAAAGGAACACAGGCTGAAAAGATCATCGCGAAATACAATATTCCGCATATCTCTACAGGAGACATGTTCCGAGCTGCCATGAAAAATGAGACAGCGTTGGGCCTGGAAGCAAAATCATATATGGATAAAGGCGAACTTGTTCCAGATGAAGTTACAAACGGAATCGTTAAAGAGAGATTAGCAGAATCTGATACTGAAAAAGGCTTTTTATTGGATGGTTTTCCAAGAACCCTCGTACAAGCAAAAGCTCTTGAAGCTATCATGGATGAACTCGACAAAAAAATCGATGCTGTTATTAACATTGATGTGAACCCTGAAGTTTTGATGCAACGTCTAACGGGTAGAATCATTTGCCGCTCTTGCGGAGCGACTTACCACAAAGAGAACAATCCTCCCAAAGTGGAAGGAACGTGCGATCGTTGTGGCGGACACGAATTCTATCAACGCGAAGATGATAAACCTGAAACCGTAGAAAATCGCATTCAGATTAATCTAGAACAGTCTCAACCAATCATTGCATTTTACAGCGAAAAAGGATTGGTACACAATGTGGATGGCGGAATCGGCATCGACAACTTGTTTACCGAAATCCAAAAGATTATAGAATAGTTGCAAATATCATTTGAAATTAATCGGAATTTTCTTTTCAATTGATACTTGCTATGGTATAATCTAGCAGTTAGAGTAAAAATTGCCAAGACATAAGATTAATCAGCTCAACAGAATGTTAGGAGGTTAGCAGGCGTGGCGAAAGACGATGTAATTGAGATCGAAGGAGTTGTCGTTGAAACTTTGCCCAATGCAATGTTTAAAGTCGAACTTGAAAATGGTCACATAGTATTAGCTCACGTATCTGGTAAAATTAGAATGCATTACATCCGCATTTTGCCAGGCGATAAAGTTACGGTAGAATTATCACCGTACGATCTTACTCGTGGACGCATTACTTACCGCTTTAAATAATTGCACTCCATCACTAAATAGGAGGGAATTTAAATGAAAGTTAGAGCATCAGTAAAACCCATTTGCGAAAAATGCAAAGTCATTCGCCGCAATGGTCGTGTTATGGTGATTTGCGAAAATCCCAAACACAAACAACGCCAAGGATAATAACAAGGAGGTGCCTATAAATGGCTCGTATCGCAGGAGTAGATGTTCCGCGTGACAAACGTGTAGTTATTTCATTAACTTATATTTTTGGTATCGGATTGAACACAGCTCAAAAAGTTTTAGCAGCAGCTGAGGTTTCAGAAGATACTCGCGTTCGTGATTTAACGAATGATGAATTAGACCGTATCCGTATTGAAGTGGATAAATTAAAGGTTGAAGGTGATCTTCGTCGTGAAGTTAACCTAAATATTAAACGATTGATTGAAATTGGATCTTACAGAGGAATGCGTCACCGTCGTGGTTTGCCTGTTCGCGGACAAAACACTAAGAACAACGCACGCACTCGTAAAGGCCCAGCTAAAGCAGTCACTGGTAAGAAAAAATAATAATTAAGTGAAGGAGGTCAAAACTTCATGGCTAAAAAAGTAGCTCGCAAACGCCGCGTGAAAAAGAATGTTGAAGCTGGTGTAGCACATATCCGCTCAACTTTTAATAATACTATTGTTATGATTACAGATGTTCATGGAAATGCTATTTCATGGTCATCAGCAGGTTCATTAGGATTCAGAGGTTCTCGTAAATCTACTCCTTATGCTGCACAAATGGCTGCAGAAGCAGCAGCTAAAGTTTCTATGGAACATGGCATGAAAACAGTTGAAGTAGCTGTTAAAGGTCCTGGTTCTGGACGTGAAGCTGCCATTCGTTCATTACAAGCAGCAGGTTTGGAAGTTACCGCAATCCGCGACGTAACGCCTATTCCTCATAATGGATGCCGTCCACCAAAACGTCGTCGTGTTTAATTGAGAATTGTACTTGTATGTAACGAAACGCAATGGACTCACTAACATGAACTTCACGTTTTGAAAGGGGTAAATTGATAAATGATCGAAATTGAAAAACCAAGAATTGAAACGATTGAGATCAGCGAAGATGCTAAATTCGGCAAATTCGTTGTAGAACCACTAGAACGCGGTTATGGAACAACACTTGGGAACTCATTACGTCGAATTCTATTATCTTCACTTCCTGGTACAGCTGTAACAACTATCCAAATCGATGGTGTTCTACACGAATTTTCAACGATTGATGGTGTTGTCGAGGATGTTACCCAAATCATTCTGAACATCAAAAAATTAGCTTTGAAATTGTATACGGACGAAGACAAAACAATCGAGATTGACGTAAAAGGTCCAGCAGTCGTGACTGCAGCGGATATTACCCATGACAGCGATGTGGAAATCTTAAACCCTGATTTATATATATGTACAGTTTCAGAGGGAGCACATTTTCATGTTCGCTTGGACGTAAAAAATGGCCGTGGTTATGTTCGTTCCGAATATAACAAGACGGAAGATATGCCGATCGGTGTTTTACCAGTCGACTCCATCTATACTCCAATCAGCAAAGTGAATTATCAGGTTGAAAACACTCGTATCGGACAAAAAAATATTTACGATAAATTAACGTTGGATGTCTGGACAGATGGTTCCATCAGCCCGGAAGAAGCAGTCAGCTTGGCTGCCAAAATTTTAACGGAACATTTGAATATTTTTGTTAATCTGACCGATGAAGCCCGCAAGGCCGAGATAATGGTTGAAAAAGAAGAAACACATAAAGAAAAAATGCTGGAAATGACTATCGAAGAATTGGATTTATCCGTACGTTCTTATAACTGTTTGAAACGCGCAGGCATCAACACAGTACAAGAATTGACAGACAAGTCTGAAGCAGAGATGATCAAAGTACGTAATCTGGGACGCAAATCACTTGAAGAAGTGAAAAACAAGCTGAATGATCTTAATCTAGGCTTGCGTCAAGACGACTAGTACTGTACAAAGGAGGAAAACCTAGGATGGCTTACCGTAAATTAGGACGCACAAGCGCCCAAAGAAAAGCAATGCTTCGTGATTTGACTACTGACTTACTCATCAACGAACGAATCGTTACAACTGAAGCTCGTGCTAAAGAAATTCGTTCAACTACTGAAAAGATGATTACTTTAGGCAAACGTGGAGATTTATCTGCTCGTCGTTTAGCAGCAGCATACGTTCGTAACGAAGTTGCAGATGTACGTGAAGAAGATGACAAAATCGTTGTTCAATCAGCTTTACAAAAATTGTTCTCTGATATCGCACCTCGCTATGCAGAACGTCAAGGCGGATACACACGTATCTTGAAGACAGAACCTCGTCGTGGCGACGCTGCACCAATGGTTATCATTGAATTAGTATAATTCAATCGCATAATGATGAAACGTTCACTTTTAGATGAAATAGAGTGTTATGATGATGGGATTGCTTCTGGCTTCCCTAGTCTAGCTCAAGGTTCTTCCGAAGATCGCATGATCTTCGGGAGGGCATTTTTTCATCAAAAAAAGTGCTTTTTTTATCAAAAGAAACTAGAAAATGCCACTATATTTTCTAGTTTCTTTTGATATATAAATAAAAGCGTTTTATTTCCGTGCTGTGTCAAGACAGTGGATGAAAAATATGGAAGAGTAGTTTATACTTACAAAGTAGACATTCCTTTTCCGTAATTTTCATCTTTTTTTTATACCCGCTTGGCTGTGGGGCGGATGAACGGTTATGGGTAGTAAGATTCAACTATAGAGAAAGTAGGACAGCCATCATGAATGAAATTATCGAGTTGCGCAATGTGACTTTTTCCTATTCAGAGGAAGATGCAAGACCTGCATTGAACAACGTTTCGTTAACAATCCAGCAGGGTGAATGGATCGCCATCATCGGGCCAAACGGTTCAGGCAAGTCAACCTTGGCCAAAACGATCAACGGCTTGATAGAAGCGAACTCCGGAGAAGTGATCATTGAAGGGATACCTTTGAATGCAGAGACAGTTTGGGATGTACGCAAAAAAATCGGGATGGTTTTCCAGAATCCGGACAATCAGTTCGTCGGTTCGACCGTTCAGGACGATGTTGCCTTCGGTTTGGAGAATGTCGGTATTCCCCGTGAGGAAATGGTGAAGCGCGTTGCTGATGCAGTAGCGG
This sequence comes from Trichococcus shcherbakoviae, assembly GCF_963666195.1. Lineage (NCBI taxonomy): Bacteria > Bacillati > Bacillota > Bacilli > Lactobacillales > Carnobacteriaceae > Trichococcus > Trichococcus shcherbakoviae. The sequence goes on along the minus strand of NZ_OY762653.1, from coordinate 936,329 downwards.
CTGTGAACATGGCCGATTTCATGGATAAGGAGCCGGCACGTCTTTCGGGCGGACAGAAGCAACGGGTGGCGATTGCTGGGATCGTGGCGTTGTCTCCGGACATCATCATCCTGGATGAGGCGACGACCATGTTGGATCCGGAAGGCCGTCATGAAGTCATCGAGACCATCCAGGAGATCAAGGAAAAAGAAAATTTGACTGTGATTTCGATCACCCATGACATCGATGAGGCCGCCAAAGCGAACCGCATTTTTGTGATGGAAGCCGGGCAGTTGAAACGGATCGGCACACCGGAAGAGATATTCAGCTTGGGCAAGGAAATCATCGATATCGGATTGGATATCCCATTCCCTGAAAAGCTGAAATACCAATTGAAGAGACAGGGACTGGAAGTTCCTGAAGAATATTTGACTGAGGAAGGGATGGTGAGTTGGTTATGGACATTACTTTCGAAAAAGTAGGCTATTCCTACTCGGCCGGAACGCCCTTCGAAAATCGGGCACTTTATGATGTGAATCTGAATATCCCGGACGGTAGCTATACGGCATTGATCGGCCATACCGGCAGCGGCAAGTCGACGGTCACGCAGCATCTGAACGCATTATTGAAGCCAACTGAAGGCTGCGTAACGATCGGAGACCGCATCATAACGAACAAATCGAACAACAAAAACCTGAAGGACCTGCGCAAAAAAGTGGGGATTGTGTTCCAGTTTCCGGAGTCGCAGCTGTTCGAGGAGACGATTGCGAAGGATATCGCCTTCGGTCCGATGAACTTCGGCGTCAGTGAAGCGGACGCAATGGCGATTGTGAGGCGCGTGTTGCCTTTGGTCGGCTTGGATGAGTCCTTCATGGAGCGTTCCCCGTTCGATCTCTCAGGGGGGCAAATGAGACGCGTAGCGATCGCTGGAGTATTGGCGATGGAACCGGAAGTGCTGGTTTTGGATGAACCGACGGCTGGATTGGATCCTGCCGGCAGACGCGAAATCATGAATATGTTTTATCAACTCCATATCGACAAAGGCTTGACCATCGTATTGGTCACTCATCAGATGAATGATGTCGCAACGTTTGCGGATCATGTGGTCATCCTTGAGAAAGGTACGGTTGTCCGGATGGGCCCGCCAGCAGAGATTTTCCAGGATGCCGCTTGGCTCCAGGAGAAACAATTGGGCTTGCCGTCCGCACTGGCTTTCCTGGATACATTCAGCAAAAAGACAGGCATCGATTTCGGAAACGAAAGACCGCTGCGTACGGAACAACTGGCGGCTGTGCTGATTGCGAAAATAAATGAGAACAAAGGCTCCAAAGATGCCGCTAAGGAAGAGGGTGGCATCGATGTTGGATAAATTATTGTTCGGGCGCTATATCCAAGGCAACTCGCTGATTCATCGACTGGATCCGCGAGCGAAGCTGATCGGAGCTTTCTATTTCATCCTCGTCATTTTCCTGGCCAATAACTGGCAGACCTATCTGATCATGACATTGTTCACATTTCTGTGCGTCATCCTGTCCGACATCAAACTGTCGGTCTTTCTGAACGGTGTGAAGCCGCTGATTTGGCTGATCCTGTTCACGGTGTTGCTGCAGATCCTCTTCACACGGGGCGGGGAAACATACCTGGAACTGGGACCGATCAGCATCACTTCGTTCGGGGTGATCAACGGCGCCTTCATCTTTATGCGCTTCGTCCTGATCATCTTCATTTCGACGTTGTTGACGCTCACGACGATGCCGCTGTCGTTGACCGATGCAATCGAAAAGTTGCTTGGGCCATTGAAACGCTTTAAGGTTCCTGTCCATGAGATCGCCTTGATGCTTTCCATCGCACTGCGTTTCGTGCCGACATTGATGGATGAAGCATCGAAGATCATGAACGCGCAACGGGCTCGCGGTGTCGAATTCGGTGAAGGCAATATCGTGAAGCAGATGAAGGCAGTCACACCGATTTTGGTGCCGCTGTTCGTCAGTTCGTTCAATCGTGCCGATGAATTGGCGAATGCCATGGAAGCACGCGGGTATCAGGGCGGGGAAGGCCGGACGAAATACCGCATCCTCAGTTGGCAGTTGCGCGATACGCTGAGTCTGCTGGCGTTTGTCGCACTGACAGGGCTGTTATTGTTCTTCCGATCTTGAACGCATACAGGCTGAGTCAGCCGCTATAGAACGAGTCTGGGGACCGGGTAGTATTTCCGGTCCCTTTTAAAATAGAAAAAACCATAATCCCACAAATTATCCAGAAAAAGAAAGGGGCATACGCCAACCATGACTGCACAACGATACAAATGCATCGTGCAATATGACGGAACGGGTTATGTGGGCTATCAGGTCCAACCTAACGGCAACAGTGTCCAGACGGAAATCGAAAAAGCTCTGAAAAAAATGTCGAATGGGCAGATCATTCCGATCCATGCATCCGGCCGGACGGATTCGGGCGTCCATGCGCTCGGACAAGTCATCCACTTTGATTACCCGGCTGCAATCAAGCCTGACCATCTGCTGCGGGCGTTGAACAGTTTGCTGCCCGATGACATTTTGATCAAATCCGTGGAGCTCGCTTCAGAGGAGTTCCATTCGCGTTATCATGCGATGGGTAAAAAATATATTTACCGGGTCGATCTTGATCGCTTCCCGAACCCATTCAAACGACTCTACACGACGCACCATCCTTACCGTTTCAATATGGATAATTTGGAAAAGGCCATCAAAAAACTGGAGGGCGAGCACGACTTCACCAGTTTCTGTTCGACAAAAACGGACAAGACCGACCTGGTCCGGACTGTCTATGAAGCGAGCGTCAGGAAGGACGAGGAAAACAATGAGCTGGTCTTCACCTTCAGAGGCAATGGCTTTCTCTACAATATGATCCGCATTTTCGTGGGGACGCTGTTGCAGATCGCTGACGGCCTGAAAAAGGTCGAGGAAATCGACCACCTTTTGGAAGTGAAGGACCGACGCAAAGCCGGACCGACAGCCCCGTCGCAAGGATTGTATCTCGTGGAAGTTTATTACGATGAAGAAAGATTAAGGAATGGATAGGGGGAAGATGATGTTTAAAAAGGAAAGAGCGGAGATCGATGCAATCGACCAGGAACTGGTAAGACTGTTCGAACGCCGGATGGATGCGGTGACGGAGATTGCGCGGATCAAGAAAGCGCACAAATTGCCGATCCTGGACCAATCCAGGGAAGATAGGGTGCTCGATAAAGTGCGCGGGCTGACCGAGAACAAAGCCTACGAAGACAGCGTGGAAGACCTCTTCCGTTCCCTGATGACGATCACAAAAGCATTCGAAACCAAGCAGAACGAAGAATAGAGCAAAAAGGATGCTGAAAAAGCGGGTGTGGAAAAGAGGAAATCTTTTCCACACCCGCTTTTTTGCGTGCTTGGGAAACGGAAATCAGCGCCAGCTCCGGTGTAGCCATAGCTCATCGGAGGACAGCTTCTGCAATCTCCGCCAGCTCCTATGAAGCACGTCCCGCAGGAGCTGACGCTCCCGCAATATGTCCGAATTCCGGCGAAGCCGTCGTTCCCCGGAGGACAGCGCCAAAAATAAAATCCCCCGTCAAGCGCTATCGCTCTTCGGAGGTTTTCAACATATTTTCTTTTACAATTTACTTTATCAGACTTTAGCTGTGACCGCAGCCTTCGCAAAAGCCTGACGCAGATCGGCGATCAGATCATCGGGATCCTCGATTCCTGTCGAGATGCGCAGCAGATCGTCCGTCAACCCATAGGATTCGCGGATTTCAACCGGAATATCGGCATGGGTCTGGGTGGTCGGGTAGGTGATTAGACTCTCCACGCCGCCCAAGCTTTCAGCGAAAGTGAAGATGTTCAGGGCATCCAACACAGCAGGGATGTATGCTTTATCATGGAGCGTGAAGCTGAGCATGCCACCTTTGCCCGGATAATAGACTGATTTGATCAGATCTTCCGATTCCAGATAAGCCACGACAGCTTTTGCATTCGCTTGATGCTGCTTCATGCGCAACGGCAACGTCTTCATCCCGCGGACCAAGAGCCAACAGTCGAAGGCGTCTAAAGTGCCGCCTGCCGTGTTCAATTGGAAAGCCAACTGTTCGCCGAGCGCCTTGTCGTTCGTCACGACTGCACCTGCCAACAGGTCGTTGTGGCCGCCTAGGTACTTGGTGGCGCTGTGGACGACGATATCGGCGCCCAAATCTAGCGGGCGCTGCAAAAGAGGGGTGTAGAAGGTATTATCCACAATCACCAGTAAGCCGTGTTTTTTGGCGATCTCAGCCACAGCCGCGATATCCGTTTCCTTCATCAGGGGGTTCGTCGGTGTTTCGATATAGACAGCGGCCGTATTGTCCTGGATGGCGGACGCGATATCGATCGGGTCATCGACATAAGTGAAGGAGTAGAATCCTTTTCTCTCCATATCCTGGAAATAACGGAAGCTGCCGCCGTAAAGATCCCTGGATGCGACGAAATGGCTGTTGACCGGGAAAATGCTGAAGGCGAGCTGGATGGCGCTCATACCGGAGCTTGTGGCGAACCCTTGGACGCCGTTTTCAAGCACAGCCAAGCCTTCCTGAAGGATATCCCTTGTCGGATTGGCTGTGCGGGTGTAGTCATAGCCGGTCGATTGGCCCAAGCCGGGATGTCCATAAGCTGTGGACAAATAAATCGGTGCACTGACGGCACCGGTTTTTGGGTCTTTTCTGTTGCCCAATTGCGCAAGATAACTTTGAATGCTGATCTTATCCATCATCGATTCCCCTTTATGCGAAATGACACACATGAGTGCATTGTCATTTATTTATCATTTAAAATTAATATTAGTGCAATGGTAGCATGAGGTCTTAGAGTGGTCAATATTTTTATGTATTTAAAGTCAGTGAAGCTGCGAGAAATAATCGATCACGCTTGAACGGTTATTTCGCTGGAATGATGTTAAAATTCCGAAACTCGCGTATAATGGAAGTATAAGAATGAATGAAGGAGAGTGGAAACATGGTAACGTTCATCAAGGAACTCAAACGCATCCCACGCGGCGATGTGCCGGATTTTGTGTCTGCCGCTATGCCCCAGTTTTATGAAGCAATCGGATGCCCGAATGATGTTGTCCTTTCCGTGCAAGCCAGCATGGCGCATTACTCGACCCCAAAAAAGAACGTCGAAGCCGAAGAATACGAAGCATTTGAATTGACGATCACCAAAAAAGGTGAGTTCGTTTCGGTGGAAGACATCGTGAAGGATAAAAGTATCATCGAAGCGTTCAAGCCACACAAGACTTCCAGCAAAGGTGCCTATCCATTTGTGCCAGCCGAGGTCATCGAGCAATTATATTTATATTTAAAAAAATAATCTGAAAAGCCTTCACAGTCGCGGTCCATGCGGTATGTGGAGACTTTTTTGCGAAGTAAATGATAAATTATTTCTTTTGAATCGTTTGACAATTCCTTTGGGATGTCGTATCATATAAGACGGTATTGTTTGCCCCACGATGAGCCCCGGAAACTCAATTGGATCAAACAGACAGAGAAGAATATGGAGGAAACAAACGTGCGTACAACATACATGGCTAAAGCAAACGAGATCGACCGCAAATGGTTCGTAATCGACGCGACTGACATCCCATTGGGACGTTTATCAACACAAGTTGCAACTATTTTACGCGGTAAAAACAAACCAACTTTCACACCACACGTAGATACTGGTGATTATGTGATTGTTATCAATGCAGACAAAGTTACATTAACAGGTAAAAAAGCATCTGACAAAATTTATTCCCGTCATTCAGGTTATCCAGGTGGGCTAAAACAAATTTCAGCTGGTGAATTACGTGCTAAGAATTCAAGAAAATTAGTTGAATTGTCTGTTAAAGGCATGCTACCTAAGAACTCTTTAGGTGCTAAACAATTCACTAAGTTACACGTATACGGTGAAGCAGTTCACCCACACGAAGCTCAATTACCAGAAGTTTTAGATATCACTAACCTAATTTAAGGAGGGAATTTCATTGGCACAAGCACAATATATCGCAACTGGTCGTCGTAAGAATTCGACTGCACGCGTACGTTTATTACCTGGCACAGGTAAAATCATCTTCAACAAAAAAGACATGGAAGAATACATCCCATTCGCTTACTTATATGAAGTAATCAAACAACCTTTAAACCTTACAGGTACTTTAGGTAGCTACGATATCTTCGTTAACGTAAACGGCGGCGGATTCACTGGACAAGCTGGAGCAGCTCGTCACGGTATCTCTCGTGCATTATTAGAAGTAGATCCTGACTTCCGCGGACCATTAAAAGCAGCTGGACTGTTAACACGTGACCCACGTATGGTTGAACGTAAGAAACCAGGTTTGAAAAAAGCGCGTAAAGCATCACAATTCTCAAAACGTTAATATTTATTGTATCAACGTTTTCAAAAAAGTTTTTTGCTTCAATTTGGTTCAAAAGACCAATTTGACAAATCAATTAACAGCCTTAAAGCATCGGCATCTTGCTGATGCTTTTTTTATGGCATAAAATCAATAGAATGAAAGCATGGAGTGTTCCATCAACAAAGGCGGTGTAAACAGTGAATCCAAAAGAAAAAATGTTAGAAATAATCAAGAATAAACAAGGCGGCGGAAGGTCCAAGCAAATCGACACGCCGAAAAATGACATTAAGAACATGCGTAAAGGTCCAAAGATTTATAATAAATAAGCCGATCTATGATATTTTGGAGATCCCATTCGATAGAGTGAGGTCTTTTTTTTTTTATAGAAATGAGGGGCAGGCTCAAATTCAATAGTGGGCAATGAACAGCTAGTAAACCTTAACTTAAGAGCAGAATATCTCCGTTCTTAGAACACTGTTTACAATAATTATTAACTTTCGTGAGTAAATTGTAAACGGTATTATTAAATGGAAAATTTGACTGATTAACAAGAGGACTCATGTTATTATTTGTGGTATCAGGGGGTGTTGTCTTTGAACTATATCAGAACATTTTTGGCGTATTGTTTAGCTGGTTTTTTGGTCCCTTACCTTTGGAGTTATGTTTCCATTTTGGGAATTTATGCTGGTTTTGCAGCGGCAATATTAATAATTGGACCCGTTTGGTATATTGTTCACTACAAGGGTCTGATCTATCAAGACAGTGAGGCAGCGACAGTCGATATGGGAGCTGGCATCGCGATTGCTGTTTTTACGAGAGATGTTTTATCTAACGGGGTCATTAGTAGCTTTTCATCCTTACCAACAATTGTTCTTTTATCAATCGGCGCAGTGTTTGCAGCAGTAGTTTCACACTACTTTGAAAGAAGGCAGGGGAATCCCGATGTATAGAGAAATAGAAATATTAACAATTATAGGCGGATTTATATTGCCTTTCACTATTTTACAAGTATGGGGAAGATTGGTAAACCGCTGGAAAGTAGCAGGAGGTTTTTTGTCGGCTTTTCTAATTGTTGGTCCAATATGGTTAATGAACCATGGCATGACTTTTTCTCTTATACACCAAACTGGAGGAGCTTTTGTTGATATGGGATTAGCAACTGGCGTAGGTATATTTGTGTATGGATTATTAGGAGGAAAAAGTTTTCAAAAATCACTATACCTATTATCAGCTGCGCTTCGTGGGGGGCTAATTGCAGGTATTTTACTCTATTTAGTCAGTAAATAACTATCCTTACATAACCCTTATGACTTCCAAAAAATATTTCTTGGGCGGTGCACTTGCTGCGCGCATGTTACAAATTGGGTGATCCTATTCAGAAGAGTGGGATCTTTTTGTATTTTTCTAATTTAAATCGGGTTTATCAAGCAACTTACTTTACAAAAGTTTGTCGCTGTTTTATAATTGATTAATCAACAGTTGACGAGTCAATTGTTTGGTCAGTCAGGTAAATCCGCATAATCGAGGTGAATGTTTATGAACTTAAGAGAAATCAGTAGGCTGCTTTATCAAATCAAACTCACAAATCAGGAAATCAACACCCTGTTCGAAAAAGAAACTGGCTTCAGTTTGACGCGGTATGAGATGCTGATGTTCCTGAAAGAAAAGGGGATTTGTTCCCAAAACCAGATCCAGACAGAGCTGAAGATAGATAGCGCGGCAATTACGCGCCATCTGAAAATATTGGAACAAAAGGGCTATGTCATCCGGGAACGGAACGCTGACAACAACAGAGAGGTCTTTGTTCAATTATCCGACAAAGCGATCCAGGATTTGGAGGCTTGCGGAAAAGAACATGATCAGGGGAAATCTTCCCTGACCCTTTCATTAAGCGATGAGGAAGCGGAACAATTATCCGAATTGCTGAACAAACTATACTTGAAAAGATAAAAAGAAAGAGGCTATAAACATGACCAATAAATTTATCAACAACGATTTTTCGGATATCACATTCGGAAGAAAATCGATCCGTCTTTATGATGAAAATTTTAAAATCAGTCAGGAAGAAATGCTGGAAATGATCCAGGAAGCCACGACGACCCCCTCATCCGTGAACATGCAACCTTGGCGTTTTGTGGTTGTCGAGAGCGAGGAAGCGAAGGCCAAATTGAAGCCGCTGATCCGTTTCAACACAAGACAAAATGATACCTCGTCAGCGATGGTGCTGATATTCGGCGATATGCAATGCTACGAATATGGGGAAGAAATCTACAACGCAGCCGTCGAAAAAGGGAAAATGTCCGCAGAAGTCCGGGATCAACAACTGGCTGCCATCATTCCTTACTACAAGAACTTTTCAAAAGAACAGATGAATGATGTTGTAAAAATCGATTCCAGTCTGGCAGCGATGCAGTTCATGCTGGTGGCTCGTGCCCATGGCTATGACACGAACCCTATCGGAGGATTTGAAGCGGATCAATTGGCAGAAGTGGTTGATTTGGACAAAGAAAGATATGTTCCGGTCATGATTTTGTCAATCGGCAAGGCAATGGAAGAAGGCTACGAATCCGTTCGGTTTGCACCAGAAAAAATCACGGCATTCAAATAAGCGAGAAGGTGCTGGAACAGACCTTGCGAACTGCTGGAAATCAGAAAGATAGAGGAGTCACTAAAATGTCATTATTATTGTCACCAACAGAAGTAGCCGGCTTATCCTTGAGCAATCGGGTGGTTTTGGCTCCGATGTGCATGTTCGAAGTCGAAAAAGAGGACGGTGTGCTTGCTCCTTTCCATTTTGCCCATTACGGCGCCCGTGCAATCGCTAAGGCTGGCTTGATCATTATTGAAGCAACCGGCGTGGAACCAGATGGACGGATCAGCAACCGGGATCTGGGCCTATGGAACGATGATCAGGCGCTGGAACTGAAGCGTTTGGTGGATATGCTCCATTCATTGGGAAGCAAAGTAGGCATCCAACTTGGGCATGCAGGCCGCAAAGCGGAGAATGCCGATTACATGATCGCACCCAGCGCCATCCCATTCAGCAATGAATACGGGAGGCCCAACGAAATGACCAGAGAAGAAATCAAGCGTGTCCAAGCGTCCTTTGTGGCGGCTGCAGAACGTGCCGCATTTGCTGGGGTCGATATGATCGAGCTGCATGGCGCGCACGGCTATCTGATCAATCAATTTTTGTCCCCGTTGACCAATGAACGGACGGATGCATACGGCGGTTCATTGGAAAACCGTTATTTGTTCGCAAATGAAATCACCGAACAAATACGCGGTTCCTTCAAAGGCTCCTTATGGATTAGGTTATCCTTGACTGCATATGATGATTCAGAGAAGCAGCACAGCCTTGATGATTGGAAAATAATCGGCAAATGGCTTGAAAAAGACGGCATCGATTGCATCGATGTTTCCACAGGCGGACTTCTTGATAAGAAACCGAACATCCCCGTCCGTCCAGGCTATCAAGTCCCTTACACCACTGCGATGAAAGAGGCAGTTTCAATCCCGGTTACCGCGGTCGGCCTGCTGGACAATCCGGGCTTGTGCGAACACATCCTGCAAACCAACCAAGCGGACCTGATCCTGCAAGGCAGAGCCCTCATCCGCAACGTAAACTGGTTAGCGGATGCTGCTGAAGAACTTCACGACACTAATTTCGAAGTGTACAATCATTCATACCAAAGAGGGCAACGAAGGAAATAACAAAGTGGGGTATTTGAAAGGGAATTTTATGGTTTTCGGGAATTAGAATAACTTGCAAAATCAGCTTAAAAAAAACTCACATACCTTCACGATTCTCAAAATGTTAGTCTTTCTCATAGTATAAATTTAAGATCTCATTCGGAGGAGTGGGGTCTTTTTGAACTAGATATCGGTCTACCAACACTAGTTACTCAATGAGAAACTAAGCTTGATAATTACTATCATCTTGAAAACTATCATGGGCAAATATTTTTAAAAATGGTACAATTTATTTAAAATATGCCCATCAGGAGAATGAATGATGAACGAAGCTTATATTGTAACGAGTATAGTTGTGGTTATCTTTCTGTTAGTTTTTTTAATTTTTAGAGCAATACAAAAAAAGAATACGTCTGAGAAAAATGGCAGCACGCATACAGCATTAACAGATGAACAAATGATAAATCAAGAACAAATCAAACCTGTTGAAGAGTTTCAACCACTCGTTTCAGTCTCAAAATTACCAATGAACGTTGAGGTGGAAGAACATCTTTTGCACGAGATAACTGCTCCAAATATAATGACAAGGCTTTCTTCGTTGAGCCCAGCTATTGTTAATGCACTCGGAAAAACCCAGACAGTGGCGACCACGACAACGACAAAAATGTCAGGAGAATATTATCGAGTCAGTCTAAAAAAAGGCGGAGAATTAGTAAAGTCAAAGAATATGGAAAATGCTTATCGTGGTTTTACCCGCGGTCCTAAGGGAGTAAAAGAGCACGCAAACTTAATGAAAGTCAGCCCAACCAAAACTAAAAAAATAACAACAAATACCAAGATGGCAACATCAGCAACGGCAAATATCATGAACGTTGCCTCACTTATCGTGGGTCAGTACTATATGTCTGAGGTAAATTCAAAGCTGGAAGGCATGAACAAGTCATTGAGCGCAATAAGTGATTACCAGAAACGTGAATTCAAAAGCCGTGCCCGTTCTCTAGTTGCTAATGTTCAAGCCATATCAACATTTACTGAGGAAATTTTTGAAGACGAAACTATCCGTAATAACAAACTAATACACTTACAACAGTTGCAGGAACAAACAACACAGTTATTAGAACAAGTCAATCTTGAAATTGAAGAATTGATTCAAAAGGAAACACAAATTAGCTATGAGGAATATTCAAGTATCGTCAATAAACTCGACGGTTTAGTTTTCTTTCAAAAAATACTGCTTAGGGTTTTACAGGAAGTTGGGAAATTAACGGTTGTTTTTGTAAACGGAAAGTTATCCCAAGAAAGTATCTTTTCTTTAGTGCATACCTATGTAGAACAAATTGCAATATTAAGCGATGATTTGACCGTCTGGCAGAATCAATACATAGATAATTTTGAAATCGACTTGGATGCAAGTAAACGCAGAAAACAAGGGATTGAGGGTGTGGTTACAAATATTACAGGAGTGATTAAAGACGACTGGCGGTATGCTAAATTGGAAGAAGGCTTAACGGTTAAGATCAAACAGCAAATGACTCCTGATAAGATTGAGTGGAAGTCTCAAGAGACAGACCTATATCAAAAAGATCTTCAACTCTTAATAAAAGATGGGAAAACATATTTGTGGTTACCGGAAAAGTAACAAACATAGGCTTTTCTACTGCTAAGTTCATATTTGCCAATCTAATGTTCAAAATCGAACTATGATAATTACTTCAAAATTTACAATGATTGATGGGAGTGTATGTGAGTGGATGACGTTCAAAAAAGAATTGATGATTTTAAAGAGTGGTCAGCAGAAAACTTGGGGGAAAAAACAGGTCTTTGGTATGCCCCTTACTTAGAAAGAATTGGTGAGCTGCTGAAAAAATTCGAATTTGAAGATACAGATGATTTAAAGGAGAACTTTTTTTATTATGGTACTTATCAAGAATTCGAATCAGTTTACAGAAAAATATTTGGGGAATCAGATATAAGTGTCGAACTGATAATTAACGGAAAAAATTTGCGTTACCCTAAAGAGAGCGTTTTGAAAATAAAAGATTTCACTCAAAAATTTGCGCAGCATACTTTTGAAAAAGGCGAGCGGAGTAAACCTGAAAATTTTGGGGGAATACCTAGTTTGGGTACTATTTGCCGCGCATATCTCAGATTTTTGTATTATCATGAAAACCCGCAGTTAATGTACCCAAAGAAAAATGAAAAAATTAAAACGCAAGAAGGTATTGTAGACGACAGCATCAACTATTGGATATTTTCCGCGGGTGAACAATCTTTAATGTGGGAGGAATTCTATAATTCTGCAGTAATGGGTTTAGGATGGGATTATCTCGGTAATTTGGCGGACTATTCAACTCGTGAAAGCATAGAGGCGAAAATGAGAGAGATTCGGGGTGATGGGATTCATCCGAAAAATGACTCTAAGGCTGTTTGGGAATTTTTACATGATGTTCAAATCGGGGATGTCGTCTATGTCAAGAAAGGAACAAAAAGAATTGTAGGTCGGGGCATAGTGACCAGTGATTACTATTTTGACAATTCATCAAATTCCTATAAACATCGAAGGACAGTCGATTGGACAAACAAAGGAGAATGGGATCTACGGGATGCCATTGCTCAAAAGACATTAACCAAATTCAATCAGTCCACAGATTGGATTGATTATGCAGAGCGTCTCATCAATGGTGAAGAAATACCGGATGAGAAGACGAAATTTATAAAACAATTTGAGCTTTGGTTGGCCAATCAGAAGTTACCTTCCGGTGAAGTGATGGATGAAAAAAGCGTACGCAGTAGAGTGAATGCACTTGTTGAGGCTGAGAAGATACTTGGTAAGGGCATCTTCGGGGAAAGCGATCCAAATATGCTGGAAGATTTAAGAGATGAAATGCTAAAAAATAGAGACACTCAAAATAATCGCGTTGTAATCACAAGTTCATTTGATTATTATTTGCGATATTTGGAATCTCGTCCTGTAGTGAAGGAAGAGATTGAAGCGTACACTAAAAGAGAATTTCTTAATGATGTTTTTATCGACGAAAAAGGATATGATCGACTGGTTTCGTTGCTTCAAAACAAGAAAAATCTTATCTTGAAAGGAGCGCCTGGTGTAGGGAAAACGTTTATGGCAGATCGCCTAGCCTATTCAATGATGGGATCAAAAGATGATAGTCGTCTCCAGTTTGTCCAATTCCATCAAAGCTATAGTTATGAAGACTTCATTGAGGGATTTCGTCCTAAAGAAGATGGTGACGGCTTTGAGAGAAAGACAGGTCCTTTTGTTAAATTTGCGCGAAAAGCAAGCGAGGATAAAGACCGTGACTATTTTTTCATTATAGATGAAATCAATCGAGGGAACATGAGCAAAGTTTTTGGAGAATTAATGATGCTGATTGAGTCTGATAAAAGAGGCAAGTCCATAAATCTTTTGTATTCAAATGAGCCATTTTCTGTGCCTGAAAATCTTTACATCATCGGTATGATGAATACGGCAGACCGAAGCTTGGCGTTATTGGATTATGCATTGCGCAGACGATTTGCCTTTGTGGATGTCGTACCCGCGTTTGATTCAATGGGATTTGAACGATTCGTCTCTTCGTTGGATAATTCAAGCGAGTTTCGCCAAGTAATAGGAACTGTAAAACAACTTAATAAGGATATAAGGAATGAATTGGGTTCCGGATTTGAGATAGGACATAGCTATTTCGTTGATGATGCCTATAAGATAAGCACAAATCAACGTCTGAAAGAAGTGATAGATTATGAAATCGGCCCCCAATTAATGGAGTTCTGGTTTGATGATCCCGAAAAAGCAAAGCAGTGGATAATTAACTTACAGTCGAGTATGAACTATGAAGAGTAAAATTCCCATTCGTAATATTTATTACATGCTGGCCTATACACATGATTCCTTAAAATTTCAAGAGTTCAAGCGAGTTGGAGAAGAAGAATTTGAGAATGTTCTTGAACTTTATGCTACTATCTTATCTTTGGGTGTTCCTTCTTTGATTCGTGCCGGGTTGCTAAAAGAGTACAGGGTTTTTACTGAACAAAGTGGAGTTGTTCGCGGTAAGATAAACTTATCAGATACGATTAAGAGCAATTCATTGATACGAAAAAAATTGATAGTATCTTATGACCAGTTTTCAGAGGACAATTTGTTGAATCAAATCATAAAAGCGACACTTGAAAATTTTCGCAGTCAAAAGAGAGTTAGCACACCAATACGAAAGAAAATATCCTCGCTGTTGCCTTATTTTGCGGATGTCTCTGATGTTCAATTGGATTTGAGGCTTTGGGACGGAATCATATATTCGAAACAAAATATTCGCTATAATTTTATGGTGGATATATGCCGTTATGCATTTGAGCAGATTTTAATTGATGAAAGCCAAGATGATTTTTTACGAAAAAGCGTTAATGATAATCGGAAACTCTCTGCGTTGTATGAGAAATTTGTTTATGAATTTTACAGGAGAGAATCTCCATACACTGTCACGCATAACCAAATTAATTGGCTAGTTAGTGATGGATACACATCTGCCTTACCCAAAATGCAAACGGATATCGTCTTAAGAGATGGAAAAAGTACTCTGATTATTGATACTAAATTTTATTCAAAAAATATGGCGCAGAGTTTTGAAGGTGCTGAGTATAAGCAGTTAAGCAGTAATCTTTATCAGATGTTTGCGTATCTAAATAACTGGAGCATGATAACAGACGCAAATGTTGGTGGTATGATTTTATATGCAAAAACCTCAGATGAATATCAGCCAAATCATAGTTACTGGATAAAAGGACAGAGTGTCGTAATTGATGTTATTGATTTGGATCAACCATTTACGCAAATAACTGAACAGCTATTAAAACTTGCTGAAAAATCTTTTCTTAGGGTGAATAAGGGTTTTAAATAGTTAATGATTAAGTCTAAAGAATAGATAAAGAGCGACAAAAGAGATAGAATATTTGGTTTCATAAGAGGGGTAAATCTTTCAATGTAAGATTCATCTGACTAAGTGGTGTCTGTCCGCGGAGGTTTATCATTTCCAAATTGTAAGTAAGTGTATTAGACTATTATTACAAAGGAAAAGGAGTGATTTAGATGACTGAACCTATTTTGAAGGATCCAAGAGAGTTGTATCACACTGGAAAATTTGCAGATCAGGATCAAGACACCCCAGCTTTGCAAGCTAAGATGCTGCCGGAACCCGATTGCGGGGAGGAAAGCTATGTGGGCAACCACCTGTTGGAGAATCGCCGTGTATTGATCACTGGTGGGGATTCCGGAATCGGCCGGGCGGCTGCGATAGCTTATGCCAGAGAAGGCGCCGATGTGGCGATCCAATTTTTCCCTGGCGAAGAACGCGATGCAGAAGAAGTCGCCGAATATATAGAGAAGGCCGGCAGGAAGGCTGTATTGCTTCCATACGACCTTCGCGATGAATCCAAGTACCAAGAAATAATCGATAAAACCGTCAAAGAACTAGGTGGATTGGATACACTTGTATTGAATGCCGCCCAACAGATCGCGCGGGAGTCCATTTCGGAGTTGCCGTTGGAACAAGTCAAAGACACTTTCACCGTCAACATCATTTCGATGTTCGGACTGGTGAAAGCTGCTGAACCACATCTGCCGGCGGGAGGCGCAATCATCACGACAACCTCAATCCAGGCTTACGATCCCAGCCCTCATTTGATGGATTATGCTGCAACCAAGTCAGCGATTGCTAGCTTCACGATCAGTTTGGCGAAACAATTCGCCAAGAAAGGCATCCGCGTGAACGGCGTGGCGCCGGGTCCAATCTGGACACCGTTGCAACTGGACCAAGGACAACCGGAAGGTGCTTTGCCGGAATTCGGGCAAAAAACCTTGTTGGGTAGGGCGGGACAGCCGGTCGAACTGGCGCATGTCTATGTCTTCCTGGCATCCAACAACGCCAGCTATGTGACCGCCCAAATCTATGGCGTGACCGGTGGCGACGTAATCGATTTGTGATTTCTGAATCATCGATCGGAAATTGTTGAAGACACTGTACAGAAAAAGTAATTTCAAAACAAGAAGAAGGACGAGAGCAGCCAGGTGCTCTTGTCCTTTTTTTTCGTCTTTACTTATGCGCTTAACGGCGGTATCCAGCGGTATGCTGTAGCCCATTAGCAAGAAAGCACACCGCTGTTTGTGGCTTTGCCGATTGTCATTGTCTTGACTGCATTCGTCCTCTACCTGATTTGGAACAGAAGGATCATAAAAAATAAGTCCAATTTTTTAAAAAACTGGCGTATTACATGCTCTATCCACATCAAAAGGGATAGAGTTTTTATTTTGTGGAAATGAAAATCATGGACAAGGCCCATGGTTTCGGATAGCCTCCGTCAGTGTAAAAAAATTCTCACTAAGTGTCAGAATATATTCGGTTTGCCAACCAATAAATATTCATGACTTATGAGGATTCAGCTGCATGGCGCGCACGGTTATCTGATCAATCAATTTTTGCCCCCACTGACCAACGAACGGACGGATGCATACGCCGGTTCGCTAGAAAACCGTTACCTGTTTGCAAAAGAAATCATCGAGCAAATACGCGGCTCCTTCAAAGGTTCCTTATGGATCAGATTATCCCTGACAGCATACGCTGATTCAGAAAAAACAAAATAGCTTGAAAGATTGGAAAATAATCGGGAAATGGCTTGAAAAAGACGGCATCGATTGCATCGATGTTTCCTCAGGAGGGCTTCTTGACAAGAAACCGAACATCCCCGTCCGCCCAGGCTATCAAGTCCCTTACACCACCGCGATGAAAGAAGCCGTTTCGATTCCGGTATCCGTGGTCGGCCTATTGGACAATCCTGGCTTGTGCGAACAAATCCTGCAAACCAACCAAGCAGACCTAATCCTGCAAGGCAGAGCGCTTATCCGCAACATCAACTTGTTAGCTGAGGCAGTGGAAGACCTTCGCGACATTAATTTCGAAGTGTACAATCATTCTTACCAAAGAGGGCAGAGAAGAAGTTAGAGGGTTGTTGTTCCTGCGATGGAAAGTGTGATGTGGTAATCAGAGCAACCTGTTAAAATAGATTGAAAAAAATCTCTCAGGAATTCATAATTCTAAATTTTTTATAAAAGTCTGTTTATTATAATTGGAGGATTTCATTCAAAAAAGTGGCTTTTTTTTTATTTATTCTGCGCTTTCTTTATTCATGATTCAGTATTCGAATCATGTTACACTAATAAATTTGTATCAATTTTATCTAAATTTTGTTAAAATCTATAGTAATAGAAACTTTAGGAGGCTTATAGATGATTAGAGTAGTTGACTTATTTTCAGGAGCTGGCGGGTTAACTCTAGGTTTTAAAAATAAGATTCTCAACGATACTTTTGTGAAATCTGACGACTATAACATTCTATTTGCTAATGAGATAGATAAGAATGCATCTGATGCCTTTTCGTTAAACTTTCCGCAAATTCCAATGTTGAACTGTAGTATAACGCAGATAACACAAAACTATTTAGTTGAAAATAATATTGAATATTCCGATGTTGATTTAGTAATTGGAGGGCCCCCATGTCAATCATTTAGTACTGTTGGAAGACGACAATACGATGAGAGAGCCCAGATGTACAAGGAATACCGAAGAATGTTGTCTTTTTTGCAACCAAAGGTATTTCTTTTTGAAAATGTAACAGGGCTTATGACTATGAAGAATGCTGAAGGCTTACCTGTACTCGAGGACATAAAATATGAATTCAGCGATTTTTCTGATTTTGGCATTAACTTATCTTATGAGATTAAAGAAAGTGTAATGAACGCCAAACATTTTGGTGTTCCACAAAATAGAGAAAGAGTATTTTTAGTAGGGATGCGAAGAGACTTAGAGAGTGAATTCAATTGGGAGTTTCCAGATGCAGAACTTATTTCAGAAGATGAGTTTTTAACTTTGGAAGATGCCATAGGCGATTTGCCTGAATTAGGCAATGGAGAAAAAAAGGGATATTACGAAAGTAATCCATATACTTTTTATCAAAAATTGATGAGAAATAATTCGGTTGAATTAACGCATCATGTTAATGGCTTAAATGGAGAAAGAATGTTGAAAATTATGAAGACTGTTACTCCCGGAAAAGGGAAAAATTATATTAATGAACTTGTTGAAGCAGGAAAGTTAGATGAAAAATATTTTTTAACTTCCGGATATCACAATACTTATGGGAAACTATGGTGGGACAGACCAAGTTCAACAATTACAAACAATTTGTCGACACCTTCTTCATTAAGATGTATTCATCCTATTCAAAACAGAGCACTAACACCCAGAGAAGGTGCAAGAATACAATCATTTCCTGATACATTTCATTTTATTGGGAATAAAGAAAACATAAATAGTCAAATTGGCAATGCTGTCCCCCCGCTTTTGGCTATGGCAATTGCACAGAAATTAACGTCTTTCTTTGATAATTTTTGACATAACTGTTCACGGGGAGGAAAAATGGAAAGTAATAATAATGAAATATATTTTAATTTTTCTTATTACGCTTTAAACTTATTAGGGAAACAAATGTATACAAATAAATGGAGTGCTATTTCAGAACTAGTTGCGAATGGTTTAGATGCTGATGCCTCGATAGTTCGAATCTATATCAATTCTACAATAAAAGACAAATCTACTATTGAAATTTTTGATAATGGTAGCGGTATGAGTTACTTTGACTTAGCAAATAAGTATGCATTAATAGGGAGAAACAAAAGACAAGAAGATAGCGAAATATCTGACAAGGTAAAAGGCAGAAAAGGCGTTGGAAAGTTAGCAGGACTGTTTCTTTCTAAAAAGTACTATATTATTACAAAAAATAAAGGAATAGAATCCGCTTGGGTTTTGGATTCAAAAGAAGTCAAGGACTCTGATTTACCAAAATTAGATAAAATTGATGTTGAGAATGTAAGACTCGAAAGTCAGAAGATTTGGGATACCTATAGTCAGGGAACACTCATTAAATTAACTGATGTTGATATGACCAATTTTGCTGAAAAAAAATTAGATGGATTAAAGAGGAGAATTGCCGATTATTATCTGTTGGACGAATTAGGGGCGAGAATCGAAGTTGCATATGTCACAAATTCAAATGAAACCATTGATTTTCAAATAGTAACAAAAGAAGTAGCCTTTAAGAACTTCTACGCTTTTTTTGAAAGTGAGAAAAATTTAAAAAGCAAAGAGTTGAGTGCGGCTATACCTATTAAAAATAGTGGGATAGTAGAGTTAGATGATAAAAAGCGAAATGTGATTCTTTTGACTCCGGAAACTATATCATCGAATTTTGCAATTAAAGGGAAAAAAGAATTTATAGGCTTAGATGGGGGAGAGGTAAAAGTTCCATATGAGCTGAAGGGTTGGATTGGTATCCATGCTACCATTAATTCTGATGAAGCTCGATTAAATGATACTCGTTTTATGAAAAATGAGGTCTATAGCCCAAACAGATTAAAGCTCTATGTAAGGGATAAACTAGCTGTGGAGAACTTCCTGGAATATTTGAATAATAATCAGGCTTTTTCAAACTATATAGAGGGCGAAATATCTTTTGATGTTTTAGATGATGATAGATTACCAGATATTTCCACGACTAGCCGAGAAGGATTGTCTAAGGATGATGAAAGAGTTCAACTTTTAATTGACATTCTAAAAATTATTGTTAATAAACTTATTAGGGAACGAATTAATATTAGGCAAGTAATAAAAGGAGAAGCAGATGCTATATATGAACAAGAATTAGAGAATCAAAAAGCAGCTAAACAAAGAGAGCAGAAGGCTAAAGAAGAAGAGAGAAAGGCAAGGAAATCAGCGGAAGAGCATTCACAGCGATTAAATGTAGAGAACAGAAGTCTAAAAGACGAAAACATGAGTTTAAGTACACAAAACAAAATGAAAGATATTTTACTGAATGAAAGTGATCCTACAAGACAAACTTTATTAGTTCATGAACTAACGGGAGTTAGTAATCAAATTGATTATGTCATTGACGATATGGCTGAAGATTTCTTTAGGACTGAAGAATATACTCGCATTGCTCCTTATTTGGCGGATTTGAAAAAAAGTTCAGATAAATTAACAACAATAAAACAACAGTTTTTGAAGCTAAATGATTATGATATCATAGGCAAACAAAATATTGATTTAAAAGGTTATCTTAGAAGCTATTTCGAAAATATTCATTTATCAAGAACCCATATAAAAATTGCAATTACTAGTAGTTCCTATTTAGCTAAAGTGGAGATTTTTGAATTAGGAGTATTACTGGATAATTTAGTATCTAATGCTGTTGAAAGAGAAGCTAGTTTTATTGAAGTGATATTTTCAGATGCTCAAAACGAATTTCACGTCATTTCTGATACCGGGC
Organism: Trichococcus shcherbakoviae; assembly: GCF_963666195.1. Taxonomy (NCBI): domain Bacteria; kingdom Bacillati; phylum Bacillota; class Bacilli; order Lactobacillales; family Carnobacteriaceae; genus Trichococcus; species Trichococcus shcherbakoviae. The sequence goes on along the minus strand of NZ_OY762653.1, from coordinate 915,888 downwards.
CAATTGAAATTACACCAATAGATAATATTTTTAATTTGGGAGTTAGTAGTAAGAAGAATGGTACAGGGATAGGAATGTATTTATCCAAGGAAATTTGCGAAGATTTTGGCTGGACAATTTCTGCTAGGTCTCAAAAGAGTATTGCGGACTTTACAATTAAACTGGGGGCGCACAAATGAGAGGGAAAGTAGAAATTATTTGGCTAGAAGATAACCTAAAGAATAGAGAACATACCAGCAAGATTAAATCAGTTAGAGAAATAATTGAAAAGAAAGGTTACGATAGTAATATTGAAGAAATAAGTGAACTTGAAACTGCTAAACAAATGTTGTCAGATCCAGAAAGACGTGTGGATTTCTTTATTTCTGATTATAATTTAGGTGTTGGTGAAACTGGGTTAGAATATTTGCTAGAAATAAGAAGAAAAGGTCTATATAAGCAGTTTTTTATTTTGTACTCTAAAAATGAATATAATGAAATTCGTAATGGTGTTATTGATAAGTTAAAAGAAAATAACATTGAATTATTTTGTAATTTTACATTTATTTCCTTAGCAAATAGCTCCCCTCAAATGATAAAACAAGAATTTTCCAAAGCTGTTGATATTAGTCTTAGTCGTTGGGATGAATTAAATGCCATTAGAGGTTTATATATGTGTGAACATGCTGAATTAGAACTACTATTAAGAGAAAAGTATTCATGCTTTGATGAAAATAAAACATATAAGGATTTGTTTTATCGGTTAAAAAAATCAACTACTCCTGCTTATTTAAAACGAAGTAAAAAAATATATGAGGATTGGTCTGAACTAATTGAATATAGAAATTTATTAGCTCATACGTTAGAAGGATATGATATTAAGAATGGTTTCTATATAAAATCTGCTTTGAATGAACAAATTATTATTTATGAAAATCAATTAGATAAGTACAGATTAGACTTAAAGAACTTAAAGAAAAAGATAATTTTTTTGATTAGAAATCCCAATCGTCCATTTCCACATGAGTGGCATTGATTTTTTATTTAGAAATGCATTCAGTATTTTTGTTATTATTGTTACAATAATAACAAAAATATTGAAAAAATTAGATTCTTGCTTCATTTATACGAAATTATTTATAACAAACGTGATGGATTGATTAAAATCTCTTAAGGCATTTATATTACCGGCATTTTCCGAAATCTTCATTATAAATTTCCGGTAAGGTATAATTCAGTCAGATTTCAATCAGGATTTACGCTCATTAACTGTAACATCAAAATAAGCCGTCCAAGGGTTTCCTGTGGCGGATGTTCAGAATATGCACTTTACCACAAAAAAGGTTCCAATCACCCGATTTGGTGATTGGAACCTTTTTTTATTAACTTTATCTAATTATGTCCTAGATTTATTTGTATTAGCTCTTCTCCAATTCTTCTCACTATCTCAGTAACAAGTGCATTTCCCATAAAGAACATACGCATACGATCAGAAACATCTACTACTTCTCCAGTAGATATTTTTTTGTACTTCGTCCAGTCATCTGGGAAATCCTGAAGTCTTTCAGCCTCTATAGGTGTTATTAATCGATAACGCCCATTTATCTTCAATAAATGGGTTGAACGGTTGATAGATCCTTCAGAAGTCAACATAGTTCTTCCTGGCATAGATAAATCGTCAAATGGGGACATACTACCTTCAGAAAATGTATATGTATGGCCTTCTATAGAGGTTCTTTCAATTTTTTTAGGACCACGTAAGTATTCAAATTTTTTAATTCTACTGAGGTCTGTTAGAAAGTATTTGTCATCTATTTCATTTTCAGCTTGAATTATTTCACCTAGAGTTATAGGTTTCTCATCACCGGTAGGTTCTGTATCAATAGTAAAGTATCTTCCATGTCGCATTATTCCAGTATTCCAAACAGTTCCCGTAAAATTATCAGATACTTCAACTATGTCATCAGACAGTTCATGGGATGCTTGACGATTCTTATAGGGTTTTTTTTGAACAGGAAATTGTCTCGCAAAAAGCCCCTTATTGAAAATATAGTCATCATATAAATGCTCATCAAATAAGATATTTGGCTCATTCGACTCGAACTTATTATCAATATTGTGAGCAAAATCAGTGTCATTCCGGTAAACAAAGAAGAATACTCTACGCCTTCTCTGGCTTCTTCCGTACTCGGCTGCATTAATAACACGCCATTCCACAGAATAGCCAAGTTCATTGAAAGAGGCCAGCATAATAGCAAAGTCTCGCCCTCTCTGCTTAGAGGGGGATTTTAACAAGCGATCAACGTTCTCTAAAATAAGATATTTGGGTCTGATATGGTTAGTCGCTCGGATAATTTCCCAAAATAAAACCCCTTTCTTACCTTCAAGTCCCATTTCATGTTTCTTGCTTCGAGCAACAGAATAGTCTTGGCAAGGAAATCCTCCCACTATGATATCTGCGTCCATTTTTTCAAAGACTTCATTAGGAATTTCTTCAATATTTTCATTAATATTTATGCTATTCGGGAAGTGATAATCATATACTTCAAAAGCATCTTGAGTTTTTCTAGAAGGCTCCCATTGGTTTGCCCACTTTGTTTCAAAAACATTGGAATCAGCATTTTCTAAACCAACTCTGAAGCCCCCAACGCCAGCGAAAAGTTCCAAGACTTTTAATTTTTTTGTCATTAAGAGAACATCCTTTCGATTTGCTATCGATATTATACACCAAAATCTAAAAAAGATCAAGATCGAATTCTTAAAATGTTATAATCATAGTGATGATTATAACATTATCTACAATATATAATCCGCTATTCAATTCAATTCAATTCAATTTATGAGAGTAAGAACTGCAAACTTTTTTGGGAGGCTCATGTATGGAAGAAAAAAAATGGAGTTCAGTAGAGGAAGTTCATAGTCATGCACAGGATGCAATTGGAAAACTAGTCAAAAGTTTAGTCACAGAGACGACACTTCAAAAGTATTTTGACAAGCCTGACAATAAAGGCTGGATAGGGAATGCTATCGAAAGAGATTGGTTCGGTATTCCAAATAATTCAAGACATGAAGCGGACATACCGTATCTTGGGTTAGAGATAAAAGTTACTCCAATAAGAAATACCAGAAATGGATGGAGTGCCAAAGAACGTCTAGTTTTAAATATTTTCGATTTTAAGGATGAATATAAGAGAGACTTCGAGCGTTCATCATTCATTGAGAAAGCAAATCTGATTGAGCTTATATATTATGAATATATAAAGGGAAAAATAGGTCCAGAATTCTTTATAACAGCTGCAACTCTTTTCGATTTAAAAAAATTACCTAAAGAAGATATTCTGATTATTAAGCAAGACTGGGAAATCATAGTGAACAAAATCAAAGAAGGTAAAGCTGAAGAGTTATCAGATAGTTTGACAAAATATCTTGGAGCAACAACTAAAGGTTCAAAAACAGAAAAAAATATGACCTCGCAGCCTTTTAGTGACAAAAAAGCCCATAGACGTTCTTTTACATTGAAAGGAGCGTATATGAGTGAAGTTGCTCGTAAAGTGATGGCTGGTGAACACTATTGTGAAGAAAAAATTATTGAAGATATCGATGAGCTAGAAGTTAAATTATTTGAAGACATCGTTTTAGAAAAATTCAAGCCCCACATCGGGAAGACTAAGGTGGACTTGGCCAAAAAATTGGGTGTCGATATCCCGAAAAAGGATGATAAAGCTAGTTCAGCAGTATTGGCCAAAAAAATGTTGAATCTGCAGGGCGATATAGAAGACACCGAAGAATTCAAAAAAGCAGATATATCTGTGAAAATCGTTACTGTCGATGCCGCTAATAAAAAGACAACTGAGGGTTTTAAAATCATTATTCCAGGACAAAGCGTGATTGATCCTGCGAAATTATATAATGAGAAATGGGAGGAATCTTCTTTAAGGGAATACCTCTCATCTTATCAATTTTTGTTAGTCATTTTTGAAAGGACAACAGAGGGCGTCTATTTCAGAGGTGCAAAATTTTGGCATGTCCCATACGATGATTTAGAAGGTGAGATAAAGCAGACTTGGGAAGAGGCAAGAGATAAACTCATGAAGGGTGTTCGATTAGAATATAAAAAACTAAATAAACCCACAAAAACTGGTAAATTGTATGAAGTGACCAATGACTTACCAGGGATGTCTTCAGGAGAAATATTGCATGTTCGCCCTTCTGCTAAAGTTGCATGCTATTATGACGATCCTCGCTACGCCATGAAATTGCCAGCTAAGTCTAATTGGATAAATCGGCCTGAGTCCACTGATTGGGAGGAAGGGAGAAAACCAGCCGAAATGGTTGTCAATGAATTATCAGATGAGTACATGACAAAACAAGCATGGTGGTTGAACCGAGATTATATGTATTATCAAGTGCAAGAATTTTTTGAGTAATCAACTTCTTTGATAAATAACTGAATTGTTTTAGATTAGCGGTCTATTTATAGATTTCATTCATGATTATAGCTATGCAATCATCAAGCTGTTTGATGACCTGTTTTTCCCAAAAGTGTAGAGGAGTCCATCCTAGATTAAGTAGAAGTAAATCATTTCTTTTATCACGTGCTATGTTCTCTTCTATCTTTTCAATCCAATAATAACGATTTCTATTGAGTCGTTTTTTTCGATAACCCCAATTTTCGCCACGCCAGAACTCACCATCAACAAAAATGGCGATTTTATATTTGGTGATAGCAATATCAGGAGAACCAGGCAGTATCTTATAATTTTTACGGTAGCGTACTCCATTATTCCATAGTGATTTTGCAAGCAGGATCTCAGCTTTTCCACCTTTCAGATGAACATTTGCCATTCTTTTAGAAGTTTCTGGTATAGTCTTTAACTTTTTATGTTTCATAAGTCATTCCACCTTCAAATAACAATATCTGATTTGTATTGATTATATCACGAAGGAGCCTTTTGTAATTTCAAGTTATTAATTGCTCCTGATACTAAAACATCACTGGAGTGTTAAATATTTCAGATAGGGCGTATTTCTATGTAAAATAAGAACTAATTTAGGGCTAAAAGAAGTTGGGTGCAGTTCCACAAAAGTGCATGAAACAGCTGATGGGCCCATAGTAAAGGTAATCTTATAAACTTCTCGGTTCTGCAAAAAAACGGGAAGGAACTTTCATGGGGACGGTTCTAACTTATTGGTGGAGGATTTTATTTCGGAAGGAATTTGGATATGGATGTTTCATTCGATGAGCAGGAGGTGATAATGTCGTGTCGGTTTGCGTTGCGATTTTGGAAAGAGGAAACAATGTAGACACAATGGGCAATAATCGGGATGATGGTGGTCGTTGAAGGGTATCCGTTGTATTGTGGAATGAAAAGGACTTGGGTAGGTCTTCCTGGAATCCAACAATGCCAGCTACGTGATTGCCAAGATTTATGGTGTGGCGGCGGCGATGTGATTGACCTTTAATTGGACTTGCAGATGCAAGATATCTAATCGATTTTTGACTAAAATTGCAAAAGAGGAACGGGAGCATCTCTGGACTGCTCCCGTTCCTCTTTTTGGAGCCTACAGCATAAAAACAAAAAAATTCCAAAATCGCAGTTGACTTTCGGAATCGGTTCCATTATACTCTGTTTATGAAATCGATACCACAAACATGAAAGGAGTGATTCGCATGGCGACGATCAAGGACGTTGCGAAAAAGGCCGGGCTGTCTGTTTCAACAGTATCCCGGTATCTGAACGATCATCCTTATATTTCCGATGAGAAGAAGAAACGCATCAAAGCCGCGATGGATGAATTGAACTATTCGCCCAGCATGGTGGCGACACAACTGCGCTCCAAAAAAGGCACCATGATCGGGATCCTGGTTTCGCGCATAACGAATCCATTCTTCTCCTACCTGGTGGATTCGATCGAGAAGAACAGCAAGCATTTGGGCTACAACGTGTTGGTCATGCAGACCTACGATGATCCGGCGGCCGAGCTGAAGATGCTGGAAATGCTGAAACAGCAGGTGATCACAGGTTTGATCATGTGCTCAGTAGAAGGCAATCCCGATGTGATCGAAACGTATCAAGAGTACGGACCCATCGTTTTCTGCAACGAAAGGATCCCAGGTTCGACGATTCCGCAAGTCTATACGGATCAGGAGCAGGCAACTTTTGAAGCCACAAACTACCTGATCGGGAAAGGCTACAAAAAAATCGCCTACTGCACGGGCGGCAGCCTGACAAAGGGCGGCCACGGAAATGCCCGGACAGCGGGATTCGAGAGGGCGCTTTTGGAAAGTCGACTTCCGATGAAGAAAGATTGGATCTTCAAGGAGGTCCATACCATCGCGGATGGCCATCAGATTGCCGAGAACATTTTGAGCTTGCCGGCAAGCAACCGCCCGGATGCGATCTTTACAGGCAGCGATGAAGTGGCCAGCGGCATTCTGCAGAAGTTCCTGGAGGCAGGGAAGAAAGTTCCCGAAGATTTGGCGATCATGGGCTTCGACAATCAGCCGTTCACGGCGATGCTTGCGGTCAAGTTGACGACGATTGCGCAACCGGTCGATGCATTGGGAAGAGAAGCCACGAAGGTGTTGGTAGCGCAGATCGAAGAGACTGCTTATCAGATAGATACGAAAGAACTGAAATTAGAATTGATCAAACGGGAATCCGCTTAGGCGGGTTCTCAAAAAACAAAAATGTGGTATCGATACCATAAACGGAGGAGTCAGCATGAATAACGCAACCAAGGAAAGAAAGGGCAGTGAACGCATGGAACAAAAGCAGTGGTGGAAAGAAGATGTCGTCTATCAGGTTTATCCGAAGAGCTTTTATGACAGCGACAACGACGGCAGCGGGGACATCAAAGGAATCACAAAGAAATTGGCTTATCTGGAGGAATTGGGGATTACGATGCTGTGGATCTGCCCGATCTTCACTTCACCGATGGTCGACAACGGCTACGACATTTCCGATTACCAGGGGATCCAGCCCGAGTTCGGTTCGATGGCTGATTTTGAGGAATTGTTGGATGAAGCCAAAAAGCGGAACATCAGCATCATCCTGGATCTGGTCGTGAACCACTCCTCAGATGAACATGACTGGTTCAAGCAGGCTTTGCGCAATCCGGCAAGCGAATACCGGGACTATTATATCTTCAAAGAAGGCAAGAACGGAAACCCGCCGAACAACTGGCGGTCCATTTTCGGCGGCAGCGTTTGGGAAAAGGTTCCGGAAGATGAAAACCTGTATTACTTCCATACCTTCGACAAAAGACAGCCGGACTTGAACTGGGAAAATCCAGCCTTGCGCGAGGAAATCTACGCGATGATCAATTGGTGGTTGGAGAAAGGCATTGCCGGCTTCCGCATCGACTCCATCACCTTCATCAAAAAGGATCAGGATTACAGCGATATGCCAGCCGATGGCGCAGATGGTTTGGCCAGCGTGAAGCACAAAGGCAGGAACCGTCCGGGAATCGCCGACTTCTTGGCGGAACTGAACCGGAAAACTTTCAACAACTATCCATGCGTTTCTGTTGGCGAAGCGCCCGGTGTGACTTATGATGAATTTGACCAATACATCGGGGAAGGCGGCTATTTCAACATGATCTTCGATTTCCATTATGCGGATATCGATGTGGAGAACGGCAGCGAATGGTTCCGCAAGACCGACTGGAAGACGAAGGAACTGAAGGAACTGATTTTCGAAAGCCAAAAAGCTGTCCAAAAAGCCGGCTGGGGAGCGAACTTCCTGGAAAACCACGATCAGCCGCGGTCCCTTTCTAAATACATCAAGGATGAAGCCTATCAGAACCAAATCGGCGCGAAAGCCTTGGGAACCCTCTACTTCTTTTTGCGGGGGACGCCATACATTTATCAGGGTCAAGAAATCGGCATGAAGAATTTCAAACGGGATTCGATCACTGACTTCAATGATGTGTCCAGCCTGGATAACTATCCGCGCGCGGTGCTGGAGGGCTTCACCGCGGAAGAATCGCTTGCTTTTGTGAACCAACGCTCCCGCGACAACGGGCGCACGCCTTTCCAATGGGATGCCACGAAAAATGCCGGTTTCAATGAGGGAACAGAACCTTGGCTCAAACTAGTCGGCGATCACGAAGAAGTCAACGCTGCGGATCAAGTGAACGATCCGGATTCCATCTTCAGCTTCTATAAACAGATGATCCAGCTCAGAGACCATTCTGTGTATAAGAATACGCTGATCTATGGAGCATTCAGGTCGTTGGAGACGCCTGATGATGTAATCGGCTATGAGCGCATCGGGGATGAGGTCATCCAGATTTTTGTGAACATGAGCAATCAGGAAACCGCAGTAGAGAAGGTTTCCGGAGAAGTTTTATTGAACAACTACGAAAACATCGAACAATCCGGAACGCAATCGACTTTAAAACCATACCAAACCATCGTGATCAGAAAGGATGAAGAACATGTCTAAATTGCCGAATTACCAGGAGATTGCCAAAAAAATAGTAGCGATAGTGGGGGACGATAATATCGTCTCCGCTACCCACTGCGCGACGCGTTTGCGTCTGCAGGTGAAGGACCGCAAAGCGATCGATGACGATCAGGTGGAGGAAGTGGAAGAAGTCAAAGGCGTTTTCTATAACGCCGGCCAGTATCAGATCATCCTCGGAGCCGGCATCGTCAATAAAGTATACGCTGAATTGCAAGCGCTATATTCCTTCGGCGAAGCTTCCAAAGACGAGATCGCGAGGGATGAATCATCGGCATTGCAGCGGGGAGTCCGCAATATTGCGGATATCTTTGTCCCGATCATCCCGATTCTGGGCGCAACCGGACTGTTCCTGGGACTGAAGGGCGTGCTTTTCAATGAAACCGTACTGGGCGCGATGGGGCTTACGCCTGATGCCATACCAACTTGGCTGAGCGCCAGCGTGACCGTGTTGACGGACACAGCCTTCGGTTTCCTGACCGCCTTTATCTGTTGGTCGGCGTTCAAAAAAGTCGGCGGTTTGCCTATCATCGGCTTCCTAATCGGTTTGATGCTGGTTTCGCCGGCCTTGCCGAATGCTTATGCCGTAGCGGGCGGAACTGCTGAACCGATTATGGCTTTCGGTGTCATTCCATTGGTCGGTTACCAAGGCTCCATTTTGACTGCCTTGATCACCGGGATCATCGGCGCCAATCTGGAGAAGAAGCTGCGTAAGGTGATGCCGAACGCGATGGACCTAATTTTCACGCCGTTTGTGGTCATCCTGGTTTCCGTATTCATCGCGCTGTTTGTGCTCGGCCCCTTGGTGCACGGGTTTGAAGCTCAGGCTGTCAAACTGATCGAGATGTTCCTGCATTTGCCGTTTGGTATCGGCGGCCTGATCATCGGTTTCCTCTATCCGATAGCGGTCATGACCGGAATGCACCACATGTTCATCATGATCGAAACGTCGCTGATCGCTTCAACCGGATTCAACCCGCTGATCACAGTTTGCGCGATGTACGGCTTCGCGAACGCTGCCGTGTGTCTGGCGATTGCTTTGCGGACAAACAGCGCCGCCGTAAAAACGGCCGGCATTTCCGCGACCGTTACCCAGATGCTGGGCATCAGCGAACCGGCGCTGTTCGGGGTCGTGATGCGCACCGGTATGAAGGCGATCGGCGTGATGTTGGCGAGTTCCGCTCTGGGAGGCATGGCCCTTTCGCTGCTAGGGATCCAGGCGAACAGTTACGGATTGGCGGTGTTGTTGTCGCCGCTGATGTATATTTACGATCCGTACCAATTGACGATGTATGTTGTGATCGGCATCGCTACCTTCATCCTGGCCTTTGTGTTGACGAACGTGCTGGTGATGGGGAATGAAACAATTGTGACGAAGGTCAAAATACAGCATTAATTTTCAGACCAACTATCCACAGTAACATATGGATAGCTGGTCTTTTTGGTATCGTTTACATAATTGGTGGATCAAGAACAGGACAGATATCGTGAAAAACGTTCACAAATTGTTAATAATAAATCCGTTGTATGCGCAAAAAATGCGTGGTATATTTTGTGTGTAAATGTTACGTCGTTTCATTTGAAAACGTTTATCGTTTTTTAATCGCAACCGAGTATCGCAATGTGATATTGTTTCTATCCATTTTATCAACTGGTTCGGCGTCGATTTATCAATATAAGAAAAGGGGTCATGAAATGCAACACGCAAGCGCAAATAAAGTACAAAATGTAACCGATGACAAAAAAAATGTAAGGGAATTCGGATTACTGGATAAAATAGCCTATATGGCGGGGGATATGGCAAATGACTTGTTCTTCATTTTCTCAAGTTCTTTCTTGATGTTGTTCTATACAAAAGTATTAGGAATCAGCGGAGCAGTTGTCGGTACGTTGTTCTTGTCAGCACGAATTATTGATGCTTTTACCGATATGGGTATGGGACGTCTCGTTGATACCCTGAAGCCTTCGAAAGACGGCCGCTTCCGTGTTTGGATCAAACGTGTAGCACCATTCGCTGTTATCGCCGGTTTCCTGATGTTCTTATCAGTCGTTCAAAACTGGTCTATGACTGCAAAAATCGTCTACATTTTTGTTACGTATCTGTTCTGGGGAAGCATCTGCTACACAGCGATCAACATTCCTTATGGATCGATGGCATCCGTAATCAGTGAGAAACCTGAAGACCGTGCATCACTTTCTGTATTCCGCAGCATGGGAGCCAGCATTGCCAGCATCTTCATCTCATTCTTTGTTCCTTTGTTCGTCTATACGACTGATGCGAACGGTGCACAAGTAGTCATTCCGGAACGCTTCACGATCATTGCTGCAATCTTTGCAGTGCTTGCTTTCGCGCTATATCAGTTCTGCTATCACTTCACGATCGAACGTGTACAGATTCCGCAAAAACCGGCAATTGAAAAACAATCTTTCGGTAAAGAAATGGCTGTTCTTGTCAAAGGCTTATCAACAAACCGCGCACTAGGCGGAATCATCGCTGCAGCGATCTTCCTGTTGTTGTCCATGCTGTTGGTGAACACGATGAACGCATATCTGTACGCTGATTATTTCAAGAGTTCCAAAACATTGGCTGTTGCCGGTATCCTTGGTACTATCGGTACGCTGATGATTGCACCTTTTGCAAATAAAATCGCTTCTCGTTTTGGTAAAAAAGAATCAGCGACAGTAGCGTTGTTCTTCTCAGCAGTTGTATATGCAGTCCTGTACTTTATGCATACGGATAATGTAATGGTCTTCCTTCCGATGGCATTTCTTGCAAGTCTGGGAATGAACTACTTCAACGTTGTTATCTGGGCATTCATCACAGACATCATCGACTACCAAGAAGTCAAAACCGGAAGTGCGGATAGCGGTACAGTATACGCCGTCTACTCCTTCTCAAGAAAACTTGGACAAGCATTGGCTGGCGGATTGGGCGGTTTCGCACTGGCTGCTATCGGTTATGCATCAGCTGCGGCAACACAAGAAGCTTCTGTTCTTAACAGCATCTACGATGTGGCTACACTCGTGCCGGCTATCGGGTACACAGGCGTTGCGTTATGTCTATGGTTCATCTATCCGTTGACTAAGGAAAAAGTTGCAGAGAACGTGGCGATCTTGTCAGAACGCCGTAAACAAGCAGCAAAATAATATGAAGTAAGCTCGTTAAAGGGGCACCATCCTGTTGATCAGGGTGGTGCCTCTTTTTTGTGTGCTGTCTTTTTTTAATGTCTGACCGTCAGCTCCGGCCAAGCGAACTTTCGCCGTAGAAGACGGTCCTATTTCATCCCCAACTTCGGCGAACAGCGGCTGACCGGAGCTGAGGGTCAGATCATATCCGCTCCTCCGGCCAGGCAATCCTTCACCGGAGAAGGCGGCCATTGTGACTACCGCAGCCCAATCCATTTGATGGCACTAAATTTACATCCGCACAAAAAAATACTTCGTTTACAAAGATGCTACAAACTTCGTGTATATTTCATTGTATTTTGACGGGATATTTACAATGCCTTGCTATAGTGAATTAATAAGCAAAATGAAGGAGGTATCATCAGAATTGTCCTATCTAACAGCGCAATCCGGCAGTGATGGATTGGCGGACAACAGCATGGAGTTTGTTGGGTTCTTCTGCGACAAACAGGAAATTTCCGCCATCAAAGTTGATGTTCGGATGAACAAGGAACACCAACTTGTTCTGCACCACGATACATTGGAGGAGGGACAGTATTATGTCGCCTTGGAAGATGTGTTTGCGTATATCGCCCGGAAAAACAGCCCGATCCGCATCAATTGCGACCTGAAGGAAACAGGTCTCGAAGAGGCCGTGTACGGATTGGCCAACAAGCACGCACTTTGGCCGCAAGTGGAGCTGAGCGGAACGGTAGCCTGCAGCTATCTGTTAAAGTGGAGCAATCAGATTTTGATGAACATCGAAAACGGTATGGATGATTCATTTCATGGCGAACACATCGGGCGATGGGGAGAAAATGTATTGCTCGAAGCATTGGTCAAATTATCCCGAAGCCATGCAAGAGTCATCAACATCAATCATCAGTTGTTCACGGATGCCGTGCAGGAAAAAGGCAAGCAGTTAGCGTTGGAATTTTCCTTGTGGACTGTGAACGACTTGAACGCGATCGGAAATTACGAAAAGGAAAATATCTACAACATCACGACCAGAAAAGCCTGGAGCTACATCCAACAGAAAGGGGGGCAGGCAGGATGAAATACCTCAATCCAAAACGGATGTACCGAAGTTTCAGGAAGGTCTTCTTTTTTGAGATGCTCATTTTCGGTGTTGTTGCGCATCCGTCACACTCACGCAATAGGTGCCTTTCACAGCTAATCAGCAGGAGGCACTTTTTGTGGTTGTGAATAGAGAATTATCCAAGGGAGGAAATATGATGATCCAAATGCACACAAGAATAGAGTCCATGGAAACGATAGTAGAGAAGGAAATGGTTTTGACGCCGGCCGGCCATCAGAGGCACAACAAGATTCCGTTCGTGCTGACGAAAGCCTATCAGAGTCTGTATGCAAACTTTTCCTTTTCGACGCAGCGTGTGGATCGAGAAAAGGCTTTGGTCATCATCTCTCAGGTGCTCCCTGACTTTTTTGCGGGAACATCCGCATTGTCTGACTTGGACCAAGACCAGGTCAGACTGACGATTCAAGGAGGAAATTTAAGTGGACTATTACGCAATCGAGCTGCACGCGCACACGAATCACAGCGATGGCGGCTTCACGACTGAGGAACTGCTGGGAAGCGCCCAGAATTTCGGCTATGACATCCTGACGATCACGGACCACAATACGGTCGCGCCTTATGAGGAATGGAAAAATAATCGGCACTGGTCGGGCGATATGCTGGTCATTCCAGGGATCGAGTGGACGACCTACCTAGGCCATATGTTGGTCATCGGTTCGAAGCAGATGATTGATTGGCGCAAAGCTGATCGGGATACAATCGATTCCCGCATCAGCGAAATCAAAGGCAGTGGCGGTATCGTAGGCATTGCCCATCCTTTTTCGATTGGCAGTCCAATCTGTACCGGGTGCCGATGGGAATTTCAGGTGAAAGATTACGACAACGTCGACTTCATAGAATTATGGAACCGGGTCAATCCGGACGAAAGCTTCCGGAGCCGATTGGCATACGAAATGTGGACAGATTTGCTGAAGAAAGGCCACCGGATTTCCTGCAGCGCCGGACGTGATTGGCGCCGCATCGAAAGCGAAATGGACAACACTGCTCTGACGTATATCGGATTGCAGGAGCTGACTGAGGACGGCGTCAAGGAGAGCCTGGAGAACGGCAACTTTTACATCACGCTCGGTCCGCGGCTGCAGATGCAGATCGAACAGAATGAGCGTTTTCATCACCTTGGGCAGGAACTCCAGACTGGAGAAGCGCGGATGCATGTCAGTCTGGAATCGATTTTACAGGAGAAATTACGGAACTTCGGCTTCAAAGGAGAGCGGCTCGTCGTCATCCAAAATGAGAAAGTCATCAAAGAAATCGAGCTGAAAGAAAACCAGTCAAGGGAAGTTCCGCTTACGCTCCAACCGGGGTATGTGAGGCTGGAATTGTACGGGGAAGCGAAGGGCGAAAAGGATCGGCTGTTGGTGATTGGCAATCCGTTCTATGTGGTCTGAATCGGGCTGGCGTGCCTGCCATCCCGCACATAAAACAAACAAGAGGCTCCCTCAACTGAGAGAGCCCCTTGTTTGTTTTACTTCATTCAAACTGGACAAAAATGTCCAGATCATAAGGCGTATAGGCTGTTTCGACTGTTTTTGAATCATCCGAATAGACTTTGTAGCGTCCTCCGGTGACATAGACGAATGCGGTGAAATCCTTTTTTCCGTAATAAGGGCTTATTTCGTTCCACTGTTCTTCAGGAAGTTTCCCAAGGGACAGGCCCTCAATCATAAGGTTGCCGTCTTTGATGGCCACGTTCAGCGTCGTGACTTGTTCGTATTCGTAGATCCGCCGATTTGTCCGAGCAATCGCTTCATCCTCAAGACCTCCGAACGGTTTGCAGAAGGGATCTTCCAGGATGATGTGCTGCGCAACTTTCTGGATAAGGCTGTTATCCGCGAACAGTGCACTGCTTTTCCAGCGTGTCTGAAACAGTATTCGGCCAACGCCGTCGTTTGCATCTTCTGAAGCGTCGGCAACAGGCCGAGCCTTTTCTTTAGGCCTTTTTTTGAAAAAGTCGCGTATACCCATGATACATCTCCGTTCATTTGTAATAGTTCCTTCAATTGTATCACAGCGCCACCAAGTTCGGAATTGCGGAAAGAAATGTGTAAACAGACCGATCGGACATAGAGGATCTTTTTAGGACGGTCACTCCTGCTCGCTGCGATAGAATCCAATGCATATTAACGTATGTCATCTGTCCATATTCGGTTATTCTTAAACTTTTAGAACCAAGTGCTGTGCTATAATGGAACAATAGTGCTTGTTACTGAAGCGTTTTTTCGGCTCTAGGAACAGGCAAACGAAGAACTAAGGGGATAAGCCGATTGGAAAAATTGAAAAGAAAAATAATGAATTTTATGCGCGGAAGATACGGCGCGGATCAGCTTTACAATGCGTTGATCATTTTGGGGATGGTGTTGTACTTTTTGGGTGCAATGACAGACTTGGGTGTGTTGGTCTTCGTGGCGCAACTTTTGATCTTCTGGGCGCTGTTCCGAGTCTACTCGAAAAAAATCAATAAACGTGCTGAAGAAAACCGCAAATTCCTGAAGTGGTGGCAGCCGAACCAGAAAAAGCTGAAGTTGTTGTTCAGAAGGTTCAAGGAAATCAAAGTGGCCCGTTTCCGCAAGTGTCCTAACTGCAGGACGACATTGCGTTTGCCCGTCAAACGCGGTAAGAAGACAGTCAAATGTCCGACCTGTCATCAAAAATTCGAATCCCGCATCATTCTATAACCAAAAAAGAAGCCCCGCCAATAAAAATTGAGCGGAGGCTTCTTTTGTTTATGCTTCGTGAATCAGTACTTCTTCTTGGGTTCCCAGAAGGATTGTCTTTTCGGAAGGGCGTAGGCTGCCTTTGTTTTCGTCGCGTCCCTGCAGAACGATGCGCGGGTTTGCGTCCTCGATTGTGCGGAATGCTTCGCGCGCCAATTTTTGGGTGTCGTCGTTCATGTAGCGGTTGAAGAGGACGCAGAGTTTGGCGTCCTGCAGTTCCACCATCATATCGTAGTCGCCGGTGCTGTCCCCGAAGAGTATCAGCGGCTGTTTTTCGTTGTGCTTCGGCATCAGTTGTTCCGTGATGACGGCTGTTTTGCCTGGGCCTTTGGTGATGTTTTTGCCGGGTTCCATGCACGGTTGGATCAGGCCGTTTTCATCCTTGTTGTAATACATGCCGATGACGTGCTCGTTGTCCAACCCGTAACCGAAGTCCGGATGCGTTGCGGCGACTTGGACGACATCCACAGGTGAAGCCGAAATGACATAGACGACGATGTCGTTCGCCTTCAGGACGTGATAAAGTTCCTTCAATTCGGTAGGGAACGCCAAGCCTGTATCGTAATGGGATACGATGACGCCGGCTTTGCTCGGCAATTCAGCCGGGCTGGTCAAGGTCACGCGTTCAAATTTGCCGTACTGCAACCAATAAGAGATGGATTGGTAAGCAAGTTGGCGCAAATCTTCGCTGGTGCGTTGCGCGAAAAGGTAAGTCATCCAGGGATAGCCGGCTTTTCTTTTGAAATCGCCGTTGATGACCGTGTAGAACAGACGGATTTTTGCGGCGAATTCTTCATAGTAAGAAGTTTTTTTAGCTTCTTCAAGAGAAAGGGTACCGCCTTGCAGAAAGCCCTCATAGTTATCATAGAGCCAAGCATAGGCCGATTTGATATCGTCAGCGATATTGCCGATAGTTGCAAGCGGATTGGTCTTATCGAGGAGCGTCGCCTCTGTTGCACCGACATTTTCGAGGCCATCAGTCAAAATCGCGTGGAACTGATCGGGCGTCAAACGGTAATCCAAATGCAGCAACATGTAAAGCATCAAGGTATCTTCTATATCCATGATGGCGGAAGTATTGTCGAAATCAAATACAACGTATGGAGGGTCAGCTGGGTCGAATGAGCTGTTTTGGTTCCCGTAGGCAGCAATGACAGCATTCAGCGCTTGGTGCGTATGCGGTGCCCAGTTTTTGGAAGAAAGAATTTTATTGTGTTTTTCTGGCAAATTAAGTACCCCTTTATCATGGAATTTTCATCTGCAGTCATTTTATCAAAAAACTGCTGAAAGAGATACTGAAATGTGTCCATTTCGGCTGATCCAGTCCACAACCGCGAAATGAAATGAGAATTAACAATAAATTGTTCGTTAGGAAATATATTGTTAATGGCGCTTTATTACTCAATAAGTTTCATTTACGCGGATTTGTCTTTATGAAAGCAAGTTCTGTGGAAGTATTTCTCATAAAAAAGGCATAAAAACGGCTTTTTTTAAAGATTAGGTTAGCATACAAGAAATCGATGTTAGAAAACCTGACATTTTCACGGAACAATTTAATTGATTTTTAATCATGCTTTCATTATAATTTTGCTTAATGGTATAATAATAAGAAGCGGTCCTTTCTTGATAAGGATCCAATCCATGCTCTTGAAATAATAGTAGTATGATGACGAGCACAAAAGGGGTTGAGGCAAAATTGATTAAGTTAGAGCACGTAAATAAGTATTTCGGCGCCAACCATGTGTTGAAGGATATCAACCTGGAAGTTGCCGAAGGGGAAAAAGTGGTCATTATCGGTCCTTCAGGTTCCGGTAAAAGTACAACGGTGCGTTGCATGAATTTCCTCGAAGAACCTACAGATGGAAAAGTTTTTATAGATGGCACAGAAGTCACAACAAAAAACAAGTTGGATATTGTGCGCCATTCCTCTGCAATGGTTTTTCAACAATTTAATCTATATCCACATATGACAGTGTTAGGGAACCTGACAATCGGCCCTATGAAGCTGCAAGGCAAATCCAAAAAAGAAGCGGAAGAAATGGCTTACGAATATTTGGATATCGTTGGCTTGCGCGAAAAGGCGAATGTTTATCCTTCAACGCTTTCAGGCGGGCAACAACAAAGGGTGGCAATTGCAAGAGCGCTTTGCTCACAGCGAAAAATCATTCTTTTCGATGAACCTACTTCAGCATTGGACCCTGAAACGGTTCAGGAAGTATTGGACGTCATGATCAAGCTTTCCAGCATGAACATCACGATGGTTGTCGTGACGCATGAAATGGGCTTTGCGAGACAGGTTGCTGATCGGGTCATCTTTATGGCTGATGGCATGATTGTAGAAGAAGGCACTCCGGAGCACTTCTTCGATAATCCGACACATGAGCGGACGAAAGCATTCCTGGGTAAAATTTTAAGATAACCGAACTTTTCGGAATACAACATTATAGGAGGAATTTGGTATGAAAAAGAAAAATCTATGGGTTTCATTATGTTTATCAGCTGCATTGTTCTTGGGTGCGTGCGGCAGTGACGCTACGGATACAGCAGATTCTGCAGCTGGATCTGCAACAGATGCTTCCGGTCAAGTGACTGTAGAGTCAATCAAGGAAGCTGGCGTATTGAAAGTCGGCGTTAAAGAAGATGTACCGAATTTTGGTTTAAGAAACACTGAAACAAACGAAATCGAAGGCTTTGAAATCGACATCGCTAAGAAAATCGCTGAAGAAATCTTAGGCGATCCTGAAGCAATCGAATTGGTTCCAGTAACCGCAAAAACGCGTGGTCCATTATTGGATAACGGCGAAGTGGATATGATCATTGCAACTTTCACTGTAACAGAGGAACGTAAAGAAACGTATAACTTCTCTGATGCTTACTACGTGGATGCAGTCGGCCTTTTGGTTAAGAAAGATAAAGGCTATGCAGGATTGGCAGACATGGACGGCGCTACAGTCGGGGTTGCCCAAAGCTCGACAACAGCCGATGCGATTACTGCTGAAGCTGAACAATACGGCATCACTTTGAACTATTCAGAATTCGCGACTTACCCAGAAATCAAAGCAGCTTTGGATTCCGGCCGTGTGGACGCATTCAGCGTGGACAGATCCATCTTGGCTGGCTACTTGGATGATTCAACTGAAATCCTGAAAGACCGCTTCGCTACGCAAGATTACGGTGTTGCGATAAAAAAATCAAACACAGAATTGGCAACATCTGTTAATGAATTAATCACTGCATGGGGAGAAGACGGCACTCTTGATGCACTGACTACAGAGTGGGGCTTGGGCGAATAATGAGAAGTACCAATCCATTCGCTCTCTGGCGTTGGGAAAGCCTTCTTGAAAACAGCAGCGACTTTGGAGCCGGATTTATCCGGACGCTCCTAGTCGCTGTGTTGGCGTTATTGCTGGCTTTGGTAATCGGGGTTGTCGTGGGGACCATGTCCACGGCAAAAGGCCGATTGCCTCGTGCTGTTGCCAGAATATACGTAGAAATGTTTCAGAATATCCCGTTGCTCATCCAAATCTTCTTCATGTATAACGGGCTTGCCATGGCAGGCTTGGTTTTGAGTGAATTTACAATCGGGGTAGTCGGTGTAGGGATATATCACGGTGCCTACATCGCTGAAGTCGTTCGTGCAGGGATCCTCGCTGTTCCGAAAGGCCAAGAAGAGGCAGCTTACTCAGAGGGCTTCAACTACATCCAAACAATGCGTTACGTCATCTTGCCGCAGATGGTCAAAATCATTTTGCCGCCATTGACCAATCAAGCCGTCAACTTGATCAAAAATACTTCCGTATTGGCGATCATTGCCGGAGCGGACCTGATGTATGTGGCAGATTCTTATGCTTCTTCAAGTTTGAACTACGGTCCTGCTTACGCAGTAGCCGGTTTGCTTTACTTCCTGCTTTGCTTCCCGCTTGCAACATTTGCGCGGAAATACGAGCAAAAACTGAAAGACAATGATTCGGTTGTCGTCAACATTGGCGTAGATATTCCGGAGGTGATGGAATGATGGAATCAATCAGAACAGTCTTCACACCATCGAATGTGTCGTTCATGATGGAAGGATTGAAACTGGCATTGCTGATTTCGGTCGGTGTCGTCATCCTTTCAATCATCTTCGGTACGGTATTGGGTCTGTTGCGTAATTATGATAAAAAATTCTTCGGAAAGTTGGCCGGTGCCTACATCGAGCTCTTCCGGAATACACCGTTATTATTATGGATGCTTTCATGTTCATTCTTGATACCGGGCAGCACGATCACCTTGAAAGGGTCTTTTGCCCTGTTCCTGTACACATCGGCAGTTGTAGCCGAAATCGTGCGCGGCGGATTGAATTCGATACCGAAAGGGCAATTTGAAGCTGGGCATTCGCAAGGATTCTCATTCATGCAGACTTTGAGATACATCATTCTGCCGCAAGCTTTCAAGAAAATCATCCCTTCGTTGTTGTCTCAAGTGATCACAACCATCAAGGATACGTCTTTCCTTGCCGGGCTGGGGATCATGGAATTCACAAGAAGTGGGCAAGTTATTCTCGGAAAAGTGACAAAAACTTCAGAAGTGTTTTTGGTCTATGGCTTCCTGGCGTTGGTGTATTTCATCATCTGCTTTACGCTTTCGGCAGTCGTCCGAAGCTGGCACAAGCGCAATGCAGAACATGCTTAACAATATGAATAGCCCCCGACTTACAGCTTATAACGCTGCAGTCGGGGGCTTTTTGTCTTTATTGGATTAATGGTACTTGCGTTGTCCGATAATCCGGAAGAATCGGACAACCGGAGAGCGAATGTAGTGCGGAATGTCCGATAAACCGGAAGAATCGGACAACCAGGGAACGACTGCAGTGCTGAATGTCCGATAACCCGGAAGAATCGGACAACCAGGGAACGACTGCAGTGCTGAATGTCCGATAATCCGGAAGAATCGGACAACCGGAGAACGAATGTAGTGCGAAATGTCCGATAACCCGGAAGAATTGGACATCAGTAGTCTTTATCTTTATTCACTTCAGCCGTAGTAGCTGCCGCGGTTTTTTCCTATCATTTGGTAGTCGTGCCTGAGAATTCTATAAATGCGCTTTTGATTTCCGCAACCACACCAGTCCATTATGCGGCTGGATGTCAATTTATCTTCCGGGAATAATGTGCGAAAATCCTCGATACTGGATTGTATGGCCTTTTTGACGTTTACTTTTTTCTCACATTTGTTGCAAGAGTGGAAATAACCGCTATAGATCTTCGATAAGGTTCCGCATTCTGGACAAATGATGCCTTTGTTTAAATCAGAATAATTATATTGCGGGTTTTTTCTTAGGTAAATCGGGTCATGCTGGTTTGTAAGCATTTCGGCCAGTTTAATTTGTTCAGTATTAAGTTGAGCTGGAGCCTGTATGTTTCGAAAATGCCCGAGAATCTGGCTCGGAAGAATAAAATTTGCGTCACTGGGTGCTCCTAGCAAAGTGAATTCTGGATTTACAAAAATGACATATGCCTCTACCTTCAATGAATACCCTTTTTCCAACAGTAAAAGTTCCAGACGAACCTTCGTTTTCTCCAATTGCATCGTTGGGTTTTCCAAAAAAGTACCAGATGTTCTTGTGAATTTTTCTTTTCCCCATTGATAGAGGCCCTCAAAATTCTTGATTTCATAAAGCACAAGCACTTTGGTAGAAATCATCAAAGCATCTATTTGAAATGATGAATTTCTGATTTCCAACTGAAGGTCGTTCAGGAACAGGTGATCAATTTTAAATTGTTTTGTGTACTCATCAAACAAAGATTCTCCATCGAATCCTTTTTTTAGGTTGAGAAAATAGTAGTAAGCATCTTTTGAAATCTTGGTTCGTGTGAGCAGTATTTCGTATATGCGAAGAACTTCAGGCTTTATCCGGTCTTTGTATGCCATAAAAATCACCTCAAATAAGTTTGTTGTTGCTATTGGTAATATACGCCAATAAAAACACTCAGCTTGATTGAGAGTAAGAAGTAATCCGGTGTTGGTTGTCCGATAACTCGGAAGAATCGGACAACCAGGGAGCGACGGCAGTGCGGGATGTCCGATAACCGAAAAGAATCGGACAACCAGGGAGCGACGGCAGTGCGGGATGTCCGATAACCGAAAAGAATCGGACAACCAGGGAACGACGGCAGTTCGGGATGTCCGATAATCTGGAAGAATCGGACAACCAGGGAACGACGGCAGTGCAGAATGTCCGATAACCATAAAAATCCGACAACCGGAGGCTAGATATAGCACAAGTTGTCGGATTCTTCAATTATTATTCAGTTTTGCAATCTATCTGAAAGAAAAGAGCACCCTGTGTTTTTTACATTTGTCAAACAATCGATGCGTCATAGATGGATTGGATCGATTCGGCCAAGCTGGTCCGGAATTCATCATCCGTCAGATCAACAGACAGGCCTTCGGATAACGCCCGCGAGAAGCTCGCGATCAATCCGGGATTGTGAGTCAATTTTTCGTTGGCTTCTTTCCGCGAATAGCCGCCGGATAATGCCACGACCCGCAACACTTGCGGATGGGCGATCAGTTCCTTGTAGAAATCATCCACACTCGGAATCGAAAGCTTCAGCATCACGAACTGATCCGGATTCAGCCCATCCAGCGCCGACAACAATTCTTCCTTGAGGATCGCTTCTGATTCAGCTTTGTCCGCACTGTGGATGTCGACTTCCGGTTCGATGATCGGGATCAGACCGGCCGCAAGGATCTGCTTGCCGACTTCGAACTGCTGGGCGACGACTTTTTTGATGCCTTCACGATTGGCTGATTTGATCACGGAACGCATTTTGGTGCCGAAGATGTGGCGCTCGCTTGCGCGTACAAGTAGGGCATCCAGATCCGGATTCGGTTTCATCAACTGGACGCCTTCCGCTTCCGTATCGAGTCCTTTATCGACTTTCAGGAAGGGCACGATGCCTTTTTTCTCCCACAGGTAGTCGGCCGTATAGAGGCCCTCAACTTTGCGGTCCATTGTCTGCTCGAACAGAATGGCCCCCAATATGTGGTCCGAACTGAATGCCGGCGAGGTGATGATGCGGGAGCGCATCTCATGGACAAGCGTGAACATTTCTTCTTCGCCGTTATAGCTGTCTTCCGGAATGCCGTACAGCGCCAGTGCCTTGGGCGTGCTGCCGCCGCTTTGGTCTAACGCCGCAATGAAACCTTTGCGATTTTTCATGATATCGAATTGCTCTTTGTTCATGATACAAACCCCTTTGCTTTTCAGATTTCCGAAATCCGGATCCTGTGCTGTTTTTTTGCGGAACGAGGATTTCTAAGGTCAGTATAGCACTAGTTAATTCTGCAGGAAAAGAATTGGAACTGTTGTGATAAAATGGATGTATCGTTATATTTTGATGCGGGAACAACGAATTACGGATATTAATATGGAAAGCTTTTTGCATACAAATCATGATCAAGGAGTGAGCATTCTGGCCGACGCAATCGAGTACAGTAAAATAAATGAAGCGAGTTATCTTTCCGCGGACAATTTCCAACGCTACCGCACCATCATGCACTTTTTCTATCAGCAGCATCGGAAAATGAACGATTTGCTGTACCGGGGGGACGTGCTGGAGTACATGCAGAGCCTTGCGGGTTTTGCGGATTACTCCGAAAAAGAATTGGATCAGGATCTGACTAGCCTGGTGGGGTGGCAAAATTTGGAGACGCGTCAGGAAATGAGCGAACCCAAAAGCATAGCGGAATACAAAAATAAACATTTCCGCTACCAGATTTCCGAAACCAGCATCGCGATCGAAGAGATGCTGGAAAAATTGAGCGGCAAGACCGGCCACAGCAGAGGGGCCTTGGATAAGAATACTTTTGAAAGGTTTCTTTCAGCCATAAGGGAGTTGGACCAACAATCCGACGAGAAGGAACTGTTCAATATTTGGCAGGATACCGTCACGCATTTTACGAGCATCAAAAACAACACATCCGATTACATCGGCTACCTGAACAGCGAGCGGACGGAAAGCCAGATGCAGACGGAGGCGTTCCTGGTCTTCAAAGATCAGTTCGTCTTTTATTTGCGGGACTTCATCGTCACAATGCAGAACACTTCCTATCAGATCCAGCACGCTTTGCAGGGCGTGTCCAAGGAAAAACTGTTGCTCGTCGCCAGATGCGTCGTCAACCATGAAAAAGAGATTCCCCGCTTCGATGAAACGGTTCTGGATGAGGGGAAACTGACGGCGGAACTTTTTGGGATTTGGGATACGATGCTTGCTTGGTTCATCGACGGGCAAGGTAAGTCAAGCGAATACAGTTCCTTGATGAAACAGACCAATCAGGCCATCAGCAAAATCACCCGGATGATCCAACGTTTCAGCGACCGCATGCAACAGCATCAGAGCCGGAAAAAGGACTATATCCATTTGGCTGATTGGTTCCTGAACTGCCGTTCTGTTGAAGAAGCGCATCAGCTTTCATCGCAGGTCTTCGGTGCTTTTCATTCGCAGCACTATTATGTGAAGCCCTCCGAAACCAGCAATAAATTTGCGGATATTTGGGACATTCCGGCAACCGTCCATGAAACGATTCCGCGGATCAGGGCGTACCGGGAACGGACAAGTGCGACGGCCTTCACCCGCAATACCCAAGCGAAGAAAGAAGCCGTAGCGGCACATCTGAAGCAACGGCAAGAACTCGAAAAATCCCTGCAGCACTATATCCAGAACGGAAAGATCGATCTGATCGAACATCCCTTTATGGATGCGTCGATCCGGAAATTGTTATTGAAATGGCTAAGCTTGTCTTTCCAGAATGAAGAGAGGACCATCGCAACCGAATTTGGCCAAATTTTCGCTATCAAGGTGGATAGGAGCGTAAAAGTCAGGTTGGAATCCGAAGACGGCTTCTTGGAGATGCCAAATGTGGTCTATATGCTAATCGACAAGGAAAATACAGGAGGTGACAGAAATGCCGGCAAGCAGTGAGGAAATCCGCGAAGGACTCAGTATCCTTTTTGAAAATTTTTGGATCATACGGGAAACCGATAAGGACGCCTACCATCAGCTTTTGCGTATCGAAAACGACCTGAAACGCGTCATCCAGAGAAACTTCGGATTGCGCTTGATCGTGCATGCTAAATTCATCAAGCTGGAAAAAATCCCTTTCGAGTCCCAGGATTGGATGGGCATCACAGCTTTCAATGAGCCGATGGATTATGCCCTGTTTGCCTGCGCGATGGCCTATACGGAGGATAAAAGCGAAGGTGCAGCATTTCTGATCAATGAACTCATTGATGAACTGGACCTATTTTATCCTGAACGGGGCCTCCTGGACTGGACCAATTTCAACCACCGAAAAAGCCTAGTGCGCGTCCTGAACGTGATGACTGACATGCAATTGATCGATACGATCGAGGGGAAGACCGATGATTTCGCGACCTCCGAGTCCAATGAAGTCCTCTATAAAGTCAGTCCCTACAGCAAATATTTCATGCGTTCCTATCCGGAAGACATCACTCAATTCCAGGACTGGCGGGAATTGGTGCAAATGGAGAAGGAGCGCGCCGACGATGAAACAAGCACAATCGCTTTCAGGCGGTTGATGATGGAACCCGCCATCCTCCGCACCGAAGAAAATGACAGGCTGTTTTATTACCTGCGCAACCAGCAACAGTACATCAGTGCTTTTTTTGAAAAAAATACGCCTTACACCTTCGAGTTGACGAAGGACGTGGCGATGCTGACGCTGGAAGAACGCCTGAAGCAACAGACCTATTTCCCGATGCTGAAATCCGCAGACGAGAGCTTGCTGCAGTTGGCGGAGATGGTCCGCACTTCGGATTATGCAGCGGACGCATATGGGTGCATCCATTTATCAAAAAATCAATGGCTGGCTTTGATCGGACAGCATGCCACGCAGAATAGGCAGGGCTGGTCGAAGGAATACCGCGAGAGTGTTGACAAGAAATTAGCCAAACTGATACTGGAAAATGGCATCAAATGGCGTTTCTTTGAAGAAGATGGAGACGGGAACGTCACAATTTTCCCGACATTTGCGCGCAATACAGGTAGGTACCCGCAGGACTTCCTTCAGAAATTGCTGGAGGAAAACGATTTGTCTGAGGAAGAATTTGATGGAGATGAGGGAGACAGCAGTGAACAAAACGAATAAATGGGTAATGAACAGAGCCGGACTCGTCAATTTCTGGTACTATGACGAACAATATTTTGATTTCGCAGATGGGAAACTGCTGTTGCGCGGTTCCAACGGATCGGGCAAATCGGTGACGATGCAGAGCTTGCTGCCTACTTTGTTGGATGGCAAGACGGACCCGACCCGTCTGGATTCCTTCGGCAGCCGCGCCAGAAAGATGGAAGATTATCTTTTGGGTGAGGAGCAGGTGTCGAAGATCCAGGAACGGACGGGTTATCTCTTCCTGGAATTCAAACGGAAAGAACAGGAATCCTATCTGACTGTCGGCATCGGTCTGCAGGCCAAACGGGGCGGCTCGCTGGGGAAATGGTACTTCGGCATCACCGACGGCAGGCGCATCGGCGTCGACTTCAGCCTGTTCGAGGAGCTGAAAAGAGAGCAACTGCAGCCTTTGTCCAAACGGCAATTGATTAATCGGATTGCAGAGGGCGGAAAAGTGATGAGCTCCCAGAAGGATTACCAGGAATTTGTGAATGAACGCGTTTTTGGCTTCGACAGCCTGGGGAAATTCGAGGATTGCATCAAGCTGTTGATGGAATTGCGCAGTCCTAAATTATCCAGGGAATTCACCCCAACAGCGATCTACAACATTTTGACGAATTCGCTACCCGCCTTGAAAGAAGATGATCTCCAGCCGGTTTCGCGGACATTGGAACAGATCGATGCCAGCCGTGAACGGCTCGGCCAGTTTGAGCGCGAATCGAAGGCGGTAAGCAAAATCCAACAGAGCTACGACAGCCTGTACGAAGAGAAATTGCGGCAGTTGGCGAACCGTTGGCAGGAAAACGACAGGACGACAAAGCAGAAGCAAGCCAAGATAGAGGCCGATGCGGCAAAACGGGATGAGCTCAGCGGCATTTTGGCTGCGTTGCAGAAGGAACAGGCCGAGCTGGACCTGAATCTTTCGCTCTGGCGGAAGGAACAGGATGAGCTGAAGCAGAATAAAGCCTATCAGCTGATCGAAAAGGGGACACAACTCAAGAATGATCTGGAGAGCAGTAAGAATGCTCTGCAAAGATACAGTGATAAGGTGAACAAAAAAGAAACTCAGGTTGCCGAAACCCGCAATAAGTTGGAAGGCCATATAAGAGATCTGGAACGGGCCGAAAAGGAATTGGCCGCTTTGACCGATGAAATGGCGGAACACGCGGAAGGCTCCGGCTATCTTTCCGAACATGAGCAGCATCTGGCTGACTTCGAAAGAAAGACAGGAGAACATTCCTTCGACTATTGGAAATCGACGAACCGCGACTATCTGAAGCATCTGCGCGACATGGTCTCGCTGTTCAAGGAACTGAACGCAACTTTGAGCATTCAGAAACGCATAGACAAGGAATTGGGCGACATAGCCGAAAAATTGGAAGCAGACCGTAAAAATCACCGCCATTGGCAGGGCATATTTACGGATGAAAAGGAAAAGCTGATCAGCGATTTCAGCCACTGGCAAAAGCAAGCGCATTTCACGGTGCCGCAAAACGAATACAGCGAGGTACTTCGCAGACTGGAAGGGCTGTATGCGAAAACGATCCAGTTTACTCAGGTCACTGAGCCGATTTATAAAGCCGCCAACAATGAAAAACAGCGCGTCAGCAATGATTTGCTGCCGATCAGAAGTCAGATGGAATGGATCAGGAATTCCATCACAGAGAACGAGAAGGAAATCCGCGCCTGGAAGAATGAGAAGGATCCGGTTCCGGAACGCACCAAAGCCAGCCGGAACTACCGCGAACAATTGGTGCAAGCGGGCATTGTGGCTGAACCTTTCTACTCCTGTATAGATTTCAGATCCGACTTGGCCGATGAGAAACGCAATGCCATCGAAAGCGCATTGATGGAGACAGGATTTTTGGATGCTTTGCTTTCTGAAACGAGTTTGGATTTGGAAGGCGACAGACAATTGTTGCCGAATCCGCAGTTCTTCACGCAGACATTGGCTGATTTCCTCGTCCCCGACAGCAGCGGGCGCAGTTTGGATGCCGGCTATGTGCAGGACATCCTCCAATCGATTGCAGTCATCGACGGCGGCGAGTCCGACTCCGCGGCTCCGATCATTGTGGAAGACGGAAGCTACCGCTTGTTTTCGCTGAGAGGGAAAGCGGACACGGACCATCAGGCTAGCTACATCGGCAAAGCCAGTCGGGAACGCTACAGGATGGAAAAGATCCGATCATTGGAGGAGGAAATCGATAGGCTGCAGGAAGAGCTGCAAACATCAGCTGAAATGGAAAGCCGATTGTTGGCAGCCTTGGCCGCAATCGATGCCGATCTGACGCGGCTTCCTATCGACAAGGAACTTGCCTTCGCCAACCAGAATATTTTGGAGATGGAAGGAGAAATCAGTCGCGGCGAAAACGAATTGGCGCGAAAACAAAGGGAACTGCAGGAAATCAAAAATCAGGCGGATAACTTAAGGCTCACGCTGCATCAAAAGGCTAAAGGCAATACGATCGGCTTTACCTTGGTTGAATACGAAGAGGCCGAAAAGTGCCAAGAAGATTATCAGGCTGCCTTCCAAGACTGGACGGGCACGGTCTCTGACCGGAAGCACATTGACGACAACAGAGCGGGAGCCGAAGAATTGCTGCGCGTGCAGCGTGAGGAACTCCAGGAAATGCTGGCGGAATTCGATGAAGAGGCAGCCAAGCAACATACGCTCGAACGGCAATTGGCTTCGAATCTGGAACTGCAGAAAATCAACAATGTCGCCGAAATCACCGAGCGGATCGAATACTGCATCCGGAACATCCGGAAAGGGGGAACCCGCAAGGAGTCTATCCAAGATGAGCGAATTGAACACAATAACAAGCTCACGGTCATCAGTCTGAACCTGAAACAAATCGAAGAACAGATCCGCTTCGAAAAACCGTACACGCAACTATGGCGGGATACCTTTGCGAAGGAAGTCTCCAGATACGGCAAAGGTGGGGATAAAGTTCTGGCTGCTTTAGCCGAAGACTACTTAAGGAATTGGACCAACCAAGAGAATCGCTTGACGCAGTTGGAAGGAAATCTGGATGCCGTCCATCGGCAAATGGAATCGGACCTGATTGACTATCGCCCGAAAATCATCCAGGATCAGATCATTGTGGCCCCGACTTGGTTCAACGAGTTCGAGGCCCAGGATTTCCGTGATAAGATTGAGATTTGGCATCACGCAAATCAAATCAGGATCTACGAAGTGAACTCGGAGGGTGCATGGAGAAGTCCGGATGACCTGAATAAAATCCTGGAGGACCAAATCGAAAAAACCAAGATGGTGCTGCGCGAGGACGATAAGGAATTGTTCGAACAGATCATTTTCCATTCGATCGGGAATGTATTGCGGACGCTAATCGGGAATGCCCAAAAATGGGTGTCCAAGATGAACGATATCCTCGAACATCAGGACAATTCTTCCGGGTTGACGCTTTCGATCAGATGGAAACCGAATGCGGCGGAAAGCGATGATGGCTTGTCGACGGCTCGTTTGGTGGAACTGTTGCGCAAAGACCAGAACATCATAAAGGAAAGCGATAGGGAAGCAATCAAGCAACATTTCCAGGGACGTATCGAGCAGGCTAAACAGATGCGCGACGAATCCAATGGCGAAGACAGTCTTTATCAGGTGTTGCAGGATGTGTTGGATTACCGGAAATGGTTTAGCTTCGAACTGTGTTATCACCGGAAAAACGAAGTCATGAAGGAACTTTCCAACAACAAGTTCAATCAGTTCAGCGGTGGCGAAAAAGCGATCGCGATGTATTTGCCGCTATTTACCGCCATGTACTCCCGCTATCAGGATGCCGGGAAGGACGCCCCTTACATCATCACGCTGGATGAGGCGTTTGCCGGCATCGACGATCTGAACATCGCCGAACTGTTCAAGGCCACGGAGCAACTGGAGTTCAATTATATGATGAATTCCCAGGCGCTCTACGGAGAATATCATACGGTCTCCAGCCTGAACACGTACGAACTGATCCGGCCCAAGAATGCGCCGACCGTCTCGACGATTCAGTACCACTGGGACGGGAAAGTGAAGACGCTGATGCTGCCTGATGAAGATGATCTTTTTGAAGATGCCAGTCCGGAAAGTGCTGGGGGTGGCCAAGCTGGATGAAAGGCTTAATGAGAAACTGAAGGCGGAAGCCATCCGCTATTTTGCGGGCAAACCAGTGATGGTCATCTGCATCAAACAGATCCATAAGAAATACGAGAGCTTCGGGTGCTTCACCGGCACGATCAGCAAGTCGCTGTTCAAAAAAGTCGATACAGAGCCGTTGCTGATGTTCATGGGCATTGCCCAATGGGAATGGGAAAAAAGCAAAAGCATCAAAATCAGTGACTTCCTTCGCAATTACGAGCAGAGTAAATTCGAGCCGATCCCTTTCGAGCTGGTTGTGGAGAGCGTAAGCGGCAAGCAGCTCAAAACGAAGCAGGAGCTCGCGGAAGATGCCGAAACGGAATACGGCTCTTTCCTGGTGGAGATTGGTGAGATTTATCCACTGTTCAGGGTGGTCTTCAGCCGCAACCGCAACACCGCATACTTGGGCTGGTTCCTGAAGGAGCCAAATGCTTGCTTGGCTGCCTTCAGGAACGTTGCGGAAGCCCTGAGGAATCTCCCGCAGGAATACACGAAATTACCGGTCTTCGCCCACCGCATCAGCGGCAATCCGCATGCTTTCGATTCGAGTGGTCTGACAGGACAGCTGCTTTTCATGATGTTGTATCATAAATATGCCGAAGCCGAGTCAGCCCAAGCGATGAACGGATTCTTGTCGAAAGCGGAACTGGAAAATGAAATCTACGGACTGTTCAAGATCATCAAGGATGACATCATGAATTTCACCGCCGTGAACGGGCTCATCGCCTATCGCGGGGAAGAGCCAATCGCCATGTGGCAGGATGCCTGTCTGGATCGGATCCCGTGGAATGTTCCGGTGCGCCAGCTTTTGGATATCTCATGGATCCGGCCCGGCAAAGGCAAACAGATTTTCCTGATCGAAAATTCAGGCGTGTATTCCATCTTGCTGGATGCTTTCCCGGACTGTCCGATGGTCTGCACGAATGGCCAGTTCCGCTATGCGGTCTGGCTGCTGTTGGAACGGATTCCGGATGAGGGGATCACCTTGTACTATTCCGGCGATTTCGATCCGGAAGGCTTGCTGATGGCGGATACGTTGAAACGACGGTATGGTGAAAAGCTTCAGTTGATCGGGATGACCACCGACCACTATTTGGCCTCAAAACCGGTAACGGAAATCGATGACAAAAGGCTGCAGAAGCTGAAGCGGGTTCAAGCGGGTGAGCTCCGCGGTCTGGCGGACCTGATGGCGGAAAAGAAAGTCGCCGGCTATCAGGAAGGGATTTTGGATGCGTTGCTGGATGAAATCAGGATTCTTCGCGAAGGTTAATAATGATGTTTTGTGAGCTGCAAGGAAGCTTGTTCACAATGTGTAACGCGTAAGGTTCATTTTTTTGTTGAAACCTTTTTGATTTAGGAGTAGAGTTGACTTGTTGAAAATTTTCAAGCAATCATTCATAAGCATATCAACAAAATCGAACGAAAGAAGGCGTGCAGATGATTTTTTGGCTGAAATCGGACAAAACAAATGCAGAATACACGGAACTAAATGTCTACAAACGTGGCATCCTGATGGGCGGGATTTCTCATCACAAGGACGACGATTTCTGGCAATGGTGGGTGGAAGGCGTGGGCAAGAAGAAAACCCGCAAAATGTACAAAGAAGCAACTGAGGACGAAGCCAGGCGGGCTGTCGAGTACGAAATCTGATAGTGAAATAGTGGCGCAGGGCAGGGATCATTCTTAGGATGAGACTTTGCCTGCGTTTTTATTTTGGGGTTGTCGGCTGTTGCATTTTAAAGTTGTCCGATAACCGGGAAGAATCGGACAACCAGAGAACGAATGTAGTGTGCGTTGTCCGATAACCGGGAAGAATCGGACAACCGTAGAACGAATGTAGTGTGCGTTGTCCGATAACCCGAAAGAATCGGACAACCGTAGAACGAATGTAGTGTGTGTTGTCCGATAACCCGAAAGAATCGGACAACTACAAGTATAAACGCAAAAAGCAGCCGATGAGGCGTCCCGTCGGCTGCTTTTTGCGTATCTACAAATCTACAAATCTACACACAGTACTGTTTGTTTTTCTCCGCGAATGCTTCGTTGTGAGAGGACACCATTGCGTGCTTTTCAGCGGTGGGGTTCAGGTATTGCTTGACGCTGTTCACAGCATTCACGGCGTCCTGGAAGGTGCCGACCAGCAGATTGACTTTGCCCGAGTAGGCGATCGCGTCACCTGCCGCAAAGATGCCCGGGTAGCCGATTGTGCTGTCGGGGCTGCCTTCGATGAAGTTGT
Organism: Trichococcus shcherbakoviae; assembly: GCF_963666195.1. NCBI lineage: Bacteria > Bacillati > Bacillota > Bacilli > Lactobacillales > Carnobacteriaceae > Trichococcus > Trichococcus shcherbakoviae. The sequence goes on along the minus strand of NZ_OY762653.1, from coordinate 883,910 downwards.
TTTCGTTGAACTGCAGCTCCATTGCATCACCGAACGCAATCGCCTGTTTGCTGGCGAAGCCGTGGTTGACGATGACCGCATCGGCAGCCACAGTCCGATGCTCACCGCTGACCGAAAGGGAAACGGCTTCGATCTCGCCTTCGCGGTTGGAACGGAAGGAGCGGATCTGCGTTTCCAGAAGCAGCTTGCCGCCGTTGTTGAGGAAGGTCTCCACGCCGTGTTCATGTGCGCGCAGTTCATTGCTGCGGCAAGCGAGGGTTACGCCGTTTGCGATGGACAGCAATTCGTTCGCCTGTTCGATCGCTGTGTTTCCGCCTCCCGAAAGGAAAACCTGTTTGTTGCGGAACGCATGAAGACTGGTCGGGATGTAATGCAGATTGGTCCGTTCGAACTGCTCCGCACCGTCGACCGCCAGCCTGTTCGGTGTGATGATGCCGCTGCCGTATGCAAGGATCACCGCTTTCGTGTAATGATGGTCGCCATTGCTGGCGCGGATATCGAAAACGCCCGCGACTTTGGTGATCAGGCTGACTTCCGTATTCAGACATACGGTCGGATGGAACGTCAGGCCTTGCGTGATGCAATTGGAAAGGAACTGTTTGCCGGTGATCGGTGTCAGACCGCCCACATCCCATAAGATTTTGTCTGGGTACAGGTTGACTTTGCCGCCAAGGACGGGCTGGGATTCGATCAGCTTCGTCTTCAGATTGCGCAAACCGCTGTAGAAAGCACTGTACAGACCCGAAGGCCCGCCACCGATTATCGTTACGTCAAATACTTCGTTCAAAAGACCACCTCATTTTCTGTTGACTAATTGGATGTTATGAATGATAATAGAATAAATTATAAATGAGAATGATTCTCATTATCAATTAAATAATTTTTATTCGAAAATGTCAAGAACGATCCGGAAATGAATCGCTTCTGCAAGGATAAAGAAAGGGGAATGAAGGCATGTGCAGCCTGAAAGTTGAGGAGGTGCAAATCAAGTACGACAAGCAGATCATTGTGAAAAATATCTCAGTCACTATCGCACCACAGAAAATCACAACAATCATCGGGCCGAACGGTTGCGGAAAATCGACCTTATTGAAGGCGATGTCGCGTATCCTGACTTGCTCGAGCGGCGACATTCTGCTGGACGGTGTTTCGATTTTTACGATGGATACGAAACGGTTGGCGAAACGGATTGCAATCCTGCTGCAGCGTCAGGAAAACCTTTCCGGCATCACGGTTGAAGAGATCGTTTCGTACGGCAGGTTCCCACACCGGAAAGGCTTGAGGGGATTGGGCAGCGAGGACAAGGAAATCATCGACTGGGCCATCAAGAAGACGCAAATCGACGAGCTGCGTCACCGCTATATCGATGAACTGTCAGGCGGGCAGCGGCAACGGGTCTGGCTGGCGATGGCGTTGGCGCAAAAAACCGACATAATCTTTTTGGATGAACCGACGACCTATCTGGACATCAGTTACCAACTGGAAATTTTGGAACTACTGAAGAAACTGAATGAAGAGGAAGGTTATACGATCGTGATGGTGCTGCACGACATCAATCAGGCTTCGCTCTATTCCGACCATATCGTGGCGCTAGCGGACGGCAAAGTCGTCTGTCAAGGTGCGGCGGATAAAGTGATCACCGCCGCGAATATAGCGTCCATCTTCAACATCCGTCCGACCATCCAGCCGGACGCAAAGACAAATAAACCCGTCATCATCGGATACGAATTGATAAATAGAGGAGAATGAACATGAAAAAAATAAACAAACTATCACTGACAATGTTATTGAGTGCCGGATTGATTTTGGGAGCCTGCTCCGCTACGGACACAGCCGATGAATCTAGCGAAAGCGCAGCAACCGAAACAGTGACGTACACAACGGTCGACGGCGAAGAAATCGCGGTTCCCGCAAACCCGGAACGGGTAGTGGTGCTGTCGTCCTATGCTGGGGATCTCATCAACTTCGACATCAACATCGTCGGCGTGGATGCTTGGTCAGCCGGTAACCCGAATTTCAGCGAAGGTCTTTCAGGCGTCGCAGTCGTATCGAATGCCGACGTCGAAAAAATTCTCGAATTGGAACCGGATTTGATCATCGGCTTGGACAATATCGAAAATGCCGATCAATTGTCGGAAATCGCGCCGACCGTCCTGTTCACATACGGAGACCTTTCTTACCTGGATCAGATCGTGGAAATCGGGAAAGTAGTCAACAAGGAAGAGGAAGCTGTCGCGTGGGTGGAGGCATTCCAAGCTGAAGCACAAACGGTAGGTGAGGAAATCAAGGGTGCCATAGGCGAGGAAGCGACGGTCACGGTTGCCGAGAACTTCGATAAACAGATGTACATTTTCGGCGACAATTGGGCACGCGGCACGGAGATTCTTTATCAGGAAATGGGGCTGAATATGCCTGAAACGGTCAAAGAAAACGCCCTTGATGCAGGTTATTATGCCATTTCCGAAGAGGTGCTCGGTGATTACATCGGCGACTACCTGATCCTGAGCTTGGCCGCAACCGATCCGGAATCGAGCTTTTTGGATGCCGAATGGTTCAAGAACATTCCGGCTGTGCAGAACAACCAAGTGTTTGTGGCTGATGCCGAGACATTCTATTTCAATGATTCGCTATCGTTGGATTACCAACTGGACTTCTTCGAGGAATCCTTTTTAGCGGAATAAGAGGGGACGATTGCAGTGATTAAACGGAAACGAAACGCCTTCGGAATCTATCTGGCTGTAACGGTTTTGTTGCTGATCGCGGCAGCGGTGCTGGCGCTTTACACAGGAGCGGCGGACACGGATTGGTCTGACCTGATCGAAGCAATCATCGGGGAAGGCGGCGGAGATTATTACCTTGTGCTTAGGGGCATCCGTTTCCCGCGCATTCTGGGTGCCTTCTTCGTAGGCAGTTCCTTGGCTGTTGCCGGAGCGATCATGCAGGCGCTGACGCGGAATCCGTTGGCCGACCCCGGGCTTTTGGGGCTGACTTCCGGAGCAAACATCGCTGTGGCCTTGGTCTATGCCCTGGCTCCGCAGAGTTCCTATCTGCTCGTTTCCATTGCCTGTTTCGTGGGTGCGGGTTTGGCTATGCTGTTCGTGTACGGTCTCAGTAATGCGATCAGAAGCGGACAATCACCCTTGAACCTGATCCTGATTGGAGCAGCCGTCTCGTTCTTTTTCCAGGCCATCGCGGACGGGATCGCGATCTGGTTCCGCATCTCGAAGGATGTTTCGATGTGGACTTCCGGCGGCCTGATGGGCGTGGATTGGAATATTTTGAGCATAACGCCTGTCATCGGGCTGGCGCTGCTGCTGAGCTTAGTGTTCAGCGGCCAGTTGACTGTGCTGAGTTTGGGCGAGGAAACAGCGATCAGCATGGGGCAACGGACCAATCTGATCCGGACCGCCCTGATTCTTTTGATCACGCTGCTTGCAGGCAGCGCAGTCGCCATCGCCGGCAATTTGGCCCTGATCGGTTTGATGATTCCGCATGTCGTGCGCAAAATGGTCGGGCAGGATTACCGCAAAATCATTCCGTTGTGTATCACGGTCGGCGGGACTTTCATGATCCTGGCTGATTACATCGGCCGCACGGTTGTCAGTCCTTTCGAAATTCCCGTTGTGGCGATCGTTTCCGTGATTGGCGTGCCTTTTTACGTGACGATCGCCAGAAAAGGGGGAATCCGAGCTGTTTAATGAATGGAATCCGACTTATCGGAAAAAATTGTGGCTATTCCTCTTTTTGTTCGTGGCGGCTTTCATCGCTGCCTTGTCCATGGGTTATTCTTCGCTTCCGTTGGACCGCATCCTGCAGGTGCTGTCAGGGAATGGGGCTTTTAAAGAAAACTACGTCTTTTACCAGATCCGCTTGCCTCGGGCATTGGTATTGACGATGGCCGGCGCCTGCTTGGCAGGCGCTGGCATCATCCTGCAGACCTTGAGCAACAACGACTTGGCCGATTCGGGGCTTCTGGGCATCAATTCCGGTGCCGGCCTCGGCGTGACGATCTTCTATCTGTACGCGGGCGAAGGCATGCTTCAGTTTTCTGCGGCATTGCCGCTTGTCGCTTTCCTCAGCGCGCTGGTGGCTGCCTCCACAGTTTACCTGCTTAGCTACAGCCGCAGCCACAAACAGCATGCGATGCAGTTGGTCGTCATCGGAGCGGGGATCTCCTCCGCCTTTTCGGGGTTGATCATCCTGCTGATGTCCTCCTCCGACCGGACCGACGTCAGTTTCATCACTGCTTGGATGTCGGGAAACATCTGGGGTTCGACCTGGCCCTTTGTGTTCACGATCCTGCCCGGTTGGCTGTTGGCGATGGGGATCCTTTTTCTGAAGGCCCCGACGCTGAACATTCTCGCGTTGGGAGAGGAAACCGCTCTTGCGTTGGGATTGAGGCTCCGGAACGAAAAACTGATTCTGCTGCTTTGCGCGGTCGCCATCGCTTCAGCGGCGATCTCGTTGACCGGCAACATCGGCTTCATCGGTCTGATGTCCCCGCACATCGCCAAAAAACTGGGCGGCAAACGGCATGAACGCTACAGTTGGCTTGCACTGCTGATCGGCAGCATCATCCTGTTGGTCGCCGATGCGATCGGCCGTACGGTGATGGATACCGCTTTTCCGACCGGTATCGTCGTTTCCCTGATCGGGGCGCCTTATTTCCTGTATTTGCTGTTGGGGAGGATGCGCTGAGTCGATTTAAGTACGGTTCGGCGGGAGCAGATGGCCTGGATCGAGTGTTCTTCTCCGGCGAAGCCGGTGCGGGCCGGTGCAGCCGGCCCGAAACAATTAGTCTGCTCCTGCCAAGCGCTCGCCGCCGGAGCAGAGGGTCCGAATCAGACTCTCAACTCCGTCGAAGGTTCAGTTGACCGGAGCTGAAGAAAAACACCAAAAATCCTTATTACCGAAAACCTCAAAAAACGCGTCATCAGCCGAAAAAGGGCTTGATGGCGCGTTTTTTTGTTGTCATAGTGCAGTTTTGTTGAAAAATTTCACCGCCGCAACAAGAGCTGAACCGATCATCAGTCCCGTCGTCAGCAGCGGATTCCAAAGTTCCTTAAGCAACAGCGTCCCCTGCAGCATGTCCATGTTGCGCGAAGCCAGCACCAGCGGGTTCCACTCGGCCGCTTCCGGGAACAGGTTCCACAAAAACAGCACCATCAGGAAGGCACCCGTGAACAACAGTGGCCCGTAGGCATTTTTGAACAAGACAGCCCCGAGCAGCAGGCCGGCAATCAGCAGGATGCCGAACAGGTAGAGGCTGACGACGGACAAGGCCAGATTTTCCGTCGTGCCTTCAGGGAAGTAATACAGCGTGTACCCCAAAGTGATGAAAAAGCAGACCCAATAGCTGACGGTCCAGAGCAGCAGAGCGCCTGTGAATTTTGAAAAAAGGATGGTCCGGCGCGGCAGACCTTTCGTGACCATATTGATGAGCGTGCCTTTTTCATATTCCTTAGCCATCATGCCGCTCAAGAGGATGACGATGATGAACAGGCCAATCTGGGTGCCGTTCTTGAAGAATTGGATCCAGGAATCGAGGTTCGTCGGTTCCGCAATCAGGATCGTGATCCCTTCCGGCATGAAATTTCCCAACAGATCAGGCAAAAATTTGGCCGTTAACGGATTCATGATGCCCAACAGCGCAAACAAGGCGATCGCCAGGAACAGTTTGAAGTTGCGCATATATTCAGTCAGTTCCTTTTTTGTGAAGGCAAGATACGCTCTCATCGGACCACCTCCAGGAAGATATCCTCCAGTTTGGGTTCGGCCGTTTCCAAATGGAGCGGTACCAATCCGGTATCGCCCAAAATCCGGATGATCAGAGCCATGGCTTGTTCCGGATCCTCGGCTTGGATGGTGAGGGAAGGATCATTTGCACGCATAGAAGTCTTCATCATGCTTAATCGCGGATCTGCCCGGAATACAGCGGCATCCGCCTGCGTTCGGAAAGTGACCGAACAGGAATGTCTGGCGTGCGTGGTTTTCAGTTCGGATACCGATCCGGTCAGGACGAGTTTTCCGCCATCGAGGATGCCCACCCGATCGCAGATGGCTTCCACATCGGTCAGGACATGCGTCGAAAAGAGCACGGTTGTCCGTTCCTTCACTTTCAGAAGGATATCCAGGATTTCCCTGCGGCCGATCGGATCCAGTGCGGAAGTGGGTTCGTCGCAGATCAAGAGTCGCGGTTCGTTCAGCAAGGCTTGGGCGATCCCCAGCCGCTGCTTCATGCCGCGGGAGAACGTGCCGATGCGTTTTTTCACATCCGCCAGCCCGACCAGCTCCAGCAGTTCTTCGGATTTTGTTTTGATAAGTGCGGACGGCATGCCTGTGATCTCGCCGCACAGCCGCAGATATTCCTTTGCGGTCATGAAACCGTAGAATTCGGGGACATCCGGCAGATAGCCGATGAAACGGTTTGTACGGGTGTCGCCATAACGCACTTTTTCGCCGCAGATGCTGATTTCTCCGGCATCCGACTGCAGCAAGCCCAAAACGATCTTCATTGTCGTCGTCTTTCCTGAGCCGTTTTTGCCGATGAAACCGTAGATCGAGCCTTCGGGGACGGAGAAGGACAAATCAGCGAGGACGCGCTGGCTCCCGAAGGATTTCCCCAATCCGGCGATCGTGAGGATATCCATCACTCATCTCCCCTTCCGATCAGGAAATACAGGACCGGGCCGACGATGTTCAGGAAGATGATGATGAAGATCCAAAGATTTTTGCTGCCTATTTTTACTTGCGGATGCTTGTTCAGGTGGAGCAGGGCCGTGATCAACAAAATAATCTGAATCACGACCAAAGGGATCAGAATGGGTAAGTATGGCTGCAAATCAGCTATCATAAAAGCTCGCCTTCTTTCTTTTTTACGCCTATTTTTTCATATCTTCATTTTACGTGTCCAATCGGTTTCCCACAACCTCAAACCTTCCGTTCGTTATATAACAAGTATAACACTGGTAGGGGGATTTGCAAGCCGGAAGAGTGACAAGCCCATCACGCAAGGAGGCATCTCAAAGGTTCACGGCTATATGGGACTGGCGCTTTCCTGTGCTATAATGAAGCAAAGATACCAGAACAGCCAACGCTGTCAGAGGAAGGACAGAAGGATGAATCCATTTTTTAAATTGATGCTTAAGTTGATGTCATCACCAAAAATCAACATGCAGGAAGACTACGCCCGTGTCCGCAAAGTGCAGCATATACTGGCTCCCAAGCCGAAAAAGGGCTATATCATCATGGACCACAAAATCTATTCGGAGGACCGTTCCCATGATATTCCTGTGCGGGTATTCTATCCAAAAGAGCGTCTGTATAAAGAACCGTTGCTGTTTTTTCATGGCGGCGGGTGGGTCATCGGCGACATCGAAACGTATACGAATGCCTGCATCAATATGGCGGATCTGACCGGCAGAACCGTCTACTCCGTCGACTATCGCTTGGCGCCGGAGCATCCGTATCCGGCCGGCCTCTATGACTGTTATCGGGTGGCTGAAGTATTGCTGAAGCACTTGGAAAAGAGCGGTCTGTCGGATGAAACGGATCTGATTCTGATCGGTGATTCCGCGGGCGGAAACTTGGCTGCAGCCGTGTCTTTGCTGCTCCGCGACAGAGGCCAAGCGATTCCGGTCAAACAGATTTTGCTGTATCCTGTCACTTATTGGGATCATTCGGAAGCATCCCCGTTCGAATCGATCCGCACAAATGGGCATGATTACGGACTGACTGCGAAAAAAATGGAAGAATACATGGCGTTGTACCAACCCGACCCCGAGTTGCGCAAGAATGGCTATGTCGCGCCTTTGATGGCGGAGGACCTGTCGAATCAACCGGAAACGTTGGTGATCACGGCCGAATTCGATCCGTTGCGGGATGAAGGCGAAGCCTACGCGGAAGCCTTGCGGAATGCCGGCAACAAGTCACAAGTCCATCGCGTGAACGGTATCGTCCATGGTTTCATCACCTATCCGAAGACAGCCGAATCGGTTGTGGAAGCCTACGAAGTCATCAATGCGTTCCTGAATGCATAAGCCGAGAGGGCTGTTCAACAGATTAAGAGGAAGGGGGAAAAACAGTGAACCGGAAAAAATGGGTACGTTTGGACAATGCCTCCAATATATTTTTGGCGGCCATGACGAGCAGCGATACGAAGGTCTTCCGCATGAGTGCGGAGTTGACCGACTCCGTGGATCCGTTGTTGCTGCAACGGGCGCTCGATGAAGTCTATGAGAATTATGTGCTGTACCACAGTGTGCTGCGGCGCGGTTTTTTCTGGTATTATTTGGAAGAAAGCGACCTGAAGCCGAAAGTGACGGCCGACGTGTTGCCGCCTTGCGCGCAGATCTATCATTTTGACCGGAGGGAACTGTTATTCCGTGTCTTCTATAACCAAAACCGGGTTCACTTGGAACTGTTCCACGCCTTGTCGGACGGAACCGGTGCGCTCTGGTTTTTCGAGGATCTGCTGAAGGCCTACATCATGCTGCGGCATCCCGAAGCTTTTGAAGGCCTGGGTGCCGCCGCGCATGACCGCTTGAACCACCAACTGGAGGACAGTTTTGCGCACTATTTCCGCAAGGAAAAGAAACAGAACTTCACGGATGCGGCGCAATCCGCCATCCGCTCCGTCGCGAAAGTCAGTCAATTGGCCGGAAAGAGCCCTGCGCAAAAGAGCACCTCGCTTGAGGAAGCGCATCAAAAAAAGAAAGTCAAGGTGCACCAGTTCCGCGGCAAAAAGACGCCTGACAACCGGCCGCATGTCATCGAATTGGAGATGCCGGTCAAGGGCGTGCTTGCGTTGGCCCGGGAACAACAGACTTCTTTGACCCTGTATCTGACTGCAGTATTTATGCTGGCTGTGCGCAGAGCCAGTCCCGATTTTAAACCCGGGTCGGCTATGGCCGTTTCCGTACCGGTCAACTTACGGCAGTTCTTCCCGTCCAATTCTGCCAGAAATTTTTTCAGCACGACCCGCCTGATCTACACCACAAATGAAAATGAAGCAGCGGATGACATTGCCGCAATCGGCCAAACTCTAAAAGAGCAGTTCCAGCAACAGATTACGCCGGAAAGTCTGGAGGACAAGCTGAGGACGCTGATTGCCTTCGAGTACAGCCCCTTCACGCGGATGGTCTTCCGGCCGATCAAAGACCTTGTTCTGAAGCTGGTGAATTACGTCAGCAACCGGAATTTGACGATAGCGATCTCGAATCTGGGCAAGGTTGCCTTTCCTGATCCGATCGACGGCTACATCGAGAAAATGTATTTCCACACTTCGGCGGTCCGCCCGCAATTTTGCGCCATCAGCCATGGGGACCATCTGACTGTCAGTTTCACTTCTCCATTTGTCGATTCCAAGATCGAGGAACAGTTTGTCAGGGTATTGACTGATGCCGGCGTGGCCGTAACTGTCGCAGCAAACAAAGTCACCAGTGAAGATTTGGAAGGTGAGTCATCATGAAATACTGCCAACATTGCAACGCGACCATCAAGGGAGAATGGGATCAATGTCCTTTGTGCCAAAAAACATTGGATGAAGCCACCGATCCGCTGCTGCCGGATCCCTACCCGAAGGTCCCTTTGCGGTTCAATAAAGAGGTTGTCTGGAAATATTTGACATTGATTTCCTTTGTGCTGATCATCGCTTTTCTGCTGATTGAACTGATTTGGATCGGACGGATGGAGAACCTTCAGCTCGCTCTGTTCGGGATCATGAGCATGTGGCTTTCCGTTTTGATACTGATCCGGAAAAGGCGGAATATCGCAAAAGGCATCGTGTATCTGATCGTCTCCTTGTCGCTCCTGTGCATCTATTTGGATTATCTGTCAGGATGGAGCGGTTGGTCGACTACCTATGCTGTGCCGATCATCTGCAGCTTTGCGATCGTATCCTTATACATCGCCGTGCGCCTCGTCAATTTGGGCGTCAGGGACTATGTGCTGTACCTTTTGACAGCCGCCTTGTTGGGGCTGCTGCCGGCGCTATTCCTGACCTTGGACTGGGTCACGACGTCATTGCCTTCAAGCCTGTCGGTCATGATGAGCGCAGTCACCTTGGTCATTATCCTGCTCTATCACGGCGGAGAGATTTGGCGCGAGCTGGAGAAAAGGATGCATGTTTGAAATAACGGAAAAAAACCCCGAGATCTCGGGGGTTTTTGCTTGGATGCAGTTGTCATTCCGTCGCGTAATATTCATCCCAACAGCCGTACACATAGGTGTTTTTGATGCGCCACTGCTGGAAGCGGATGGGCACGACAAAAGAATACAGTCCCAAAGTCAGGATCGAAAAAAAGGCCCATTTCAGCAAGGAAAGCCATAAATCACAAGCTTTCCCGACAAAGTGCAACTGGTGTCCTTCGATGTAGGTATGCTTGGCGACCCATTTTTCTCGATAACAGAAAGCCCAGGGCGCAGCCAGCCCGAAAGTAAAAAATCCCGCAAGACCGCAGATAAGAAGAATGCCGAAATATTCCACAAGCGTTCCGGTGAAATAAGAATCATTATGATGGCGCAAAATATCACTCCTTTATATTTACTTAATGATATAATACGACATTTAATTAATTTTTAATCTATAAATATATTGATATTGTTTCGCAAGGGCGCCTTATCATTGCCCTTAATGCGCAAATGCGATACGCTAAAGGCATCAATCATTTTTAGGAAACGCGAGGGACAAATAATGACAAAAAAAATAGCGCTCATCACAGGCGCGAGTGCGGGCATTGGGCAAGAGTTCGCAAAAAAGCTCAGCCAACAAGGGTATGATCTGATTCTGGTCGCGAGACGTGAGGATCGGCTTGTGGAGCTCAGCAAACAGTTGACTACAAAAAGCCAAATCATCACAGCGGACTTGGCGAAGGCGGAGGAATGCTTCCGTCTGTACGAAGAAACGAAGGACAAAAATATTTCCATGCTGATCAACTGTGCCGGTTTCGGTGATTTCGGCGCGTTTACGGCGACCAGTCTCGAAAAGGAACTTGAGATGATCGACGTCAACATTAAGGCGGTCCATATCCTGACCAAGAAATTTCTGCCGGATATGCTTGCGAGAAATGAAGGCTACATTCTGAACGTGGCTTCGGTTGCTGGTCTGATGCCGGCGGGGCCTTACATGGCGACCTATTATGCGACAAAAGCCTACGTAACGAGCTTCACTTCCGCGATTGCTGAAGAGTTGGAAGAGAAGAAGAGTAACGTTTATGTCGGTTCGTTATGTCCGGGACCGGTAGATACGGAGTTCAACCAAGTGGCTGATGTGAAATTCAATCTGAAGGGCATCACTTCTGAATACTGCGTCAAGTATGCGTTGGACAAGATGTACAAGCGCAAGAAAATCATCGTTCCGACGATGCTGCTGAAGGGCGCGCTCTTCTCGTCGAAATTGGCGCCGCGCAATTTGGTCGTGCGCCTGACCAGCAGACAGCAAAAGAAAAAACAAGGCTGACGAATGGGGGGGCAGCTGGCGCAAACGAAGCTGGCCGGAGGAACTGAACTGGATCCAGCTGTTCTTCTCAAGTGAGGGCTGATGCGGCCGGGGCAGTCGCCTAAATAAGCTCCTTAACTCCGGCGAAGTGCTCGTGACCGGAGGAGGCAACCCAAACCCGCCAATCTCCTCCGGCGAAGCTCCTCTTAGCCGGAGAACTCGAGCCAAAATTGAAGCCGAATATCTGACCGACCCTCTGTAATCGAAAAAAACGCAAGAGCAACCAGTATCATCCTACTGGCAGCTCGTGCATTTTTTTTGTTGTGCTGCATCCGGAAGCTGACAGGCAACGCCCTCCCATTTGGTGCAAACTCGTTTTCTTGGTAAAATAGATACAAATGGGTGGTGGAACCAAAATAGCATAAAAAGTCGCTGCCTTAGCCCGGATGGATAGCGTGCCGGTGAAGAGAGGGGTTTTGATGATGAAAATCGACAGAATTGAAATTGGGGAAGTGGCCATCCCGCTGCGGACGCCATTCCAAACAGCATCGCGTACGGTTGACGCTGTGCATAACATCCTGATCCGCATCGTGACCGATGACGGGACCGCTGGATATGGGGAGGCGCCACCGACAGCCTTGATCACCGGCGAAACAAAGGCTTCCATCCGCGAGGCCATCATGCAATACATCGCTCCGAGCATCATCGGAATGGAAATTTTCGATCTCGATACCATCATGCAAAGGATGCATGCCAGCATCGTCAACAACACATCGGCGAAAGCTGCTGTTGACATGGCGCTCTACGATCTATATGCAAAAAAACTCGGCCAACCTTTGTATAAAGTGTTGGGCGGGGCGAAACGGAAAATCGAGACTGCCCACACCATCAGCAACCATTCCATCGATGAGAGGATACGCGACAGTCTGCAGGCCGTTCAGGACGGCTTCAGCATTCTGAATGTGAATGTCGGGAGGAATGGGCTCAAGGATGTGGAAAGCTTGTTGGCCATCCGTAAGGCAGTTGGACCGGGCATCCGCATCCGGGTAGAGGTCAATCAGAGCTGGAGCCCCCAGGAGGCGGTCCGGTTCATCAGCATGCTGGAGGATAAGGGCATGCAGGCCGAGCTGGTGGAACAGCCGGTGAAGGCGCACGATCTGGCCGGCCTGAAATTTGTGACGCAACACGTCCAAACACCGATAGTGGCTGACGAGAGTGTCTTCTCTGTGAAGGATGCCCTCCACATCATCCAGACTCAATCAGCTGACCTCATCAATATCAAACTGATGAAGATCGGCGGCATTCACGAGGCACTCAAAATCTGTGCAGTGGCGGAAACATACGGGTTAGACTGCATGATCGGCTGCATGTTGGAAAGTAAGATTTCGGTCAGCGCAGCGGCCCATCTGGCAGCCGCCAAAAACTGCATCACGATGGTCGACCTCATTGGGCCGTCGTTCTACAGAATCGAAGCTTATGAGGGCGGTCCGCTATTCACCGGGGGCACGATCAAACTGGGTGATGCGAATGGCATCGGCATCAACGCTTTTCCAAAAGCCCATTTCAAAAAGCTGGGAATCGTAAAATAAATAAATGTCCTCCTTAATAAGGCCAGGAAGGAAAAGCCATGAAGTTGAGAGATTTTTATGTGAAACGAGCCATCGGTTTTATCATCGTTATGCTTCTTGTGTTGATTATTTTGTTGCTCAACAAGTATATCCTGCATCTATTCTGAAAAATATAAAAACCGCCACCGGAAACATAAAATTCCGATGGCGGTTTTTTGGGTTTGTTCTAGATCAGGCCAACTTTTTTCATGGCTGCGGCCAAACGGTCAATGACCGCTTGATCGGCATCCGTCAACGGCAGACGCATTGGTCCGACGTTGAAGCCCAGCAGTTGCATTCCGGCTTTTACAGGAATCGGATTCGGCTCCACGAACAGGCAGTCGATCAGTTCTTTGTACTGTGCTTGCATCGCGGCAGCTTTTTTGATGTCGCCATCCAGGAAAGCATGCGTCATTTCCGATGTAGCTTTCGGTGCGATATTGGCAAGGACAGAGATGACGCCTTTTGCGCCCAAGCTCATCAACGGGATGATAGTGTCATCATTCCCCGAGTAGATGTCCAGGCGATCGCCCAAAAGACTCAGATTGTCCACGGCTTGGCTGAAGTTTCCAGTGGCGTCCTTCAAGGAAACGATGTTATCGATTTTCGCCAGTTCCACCAGTGTTTCAGGGGTAATGTTCTGACCGGTGCGGCCCGGCACATTGTAAAGGACGATCGGAACTTTCACGCTGTTGGCGATGGCTTTGTAATGCTCAATCAAGCCTTTTTGCGATGTTTTGTTGTAATAAGGGGTTACGCTGAGGATCGCATCCACACCGGTTGCCTCTACAGCGCGCGTCAATCCGACCCCGTGGCGCGTGTCATTGCTTCCGGCACCGCCGATGACAGGGATACGGCCGTTGACTTTTTCGACAGTGAAACGAATGAGATGAAGTTGCTCTTCATCCGTCAGCGTTGAAGCTTCCCCGGTTGTGCCCGCGATGATGATCGAATCGGTGCCGTTCGCGATATGGAACTCGATCAGCTCTTCCAATACCTCGTAGTTGATTTCTTGGTTCTCCGTGTCTTTAAACGGCGTAACGATCGCAACGCCTGATCCTTCAAAAATTGCCATGCTTATCTTCCTCCTGAATTCTGTTTTATATTTATGAATAGACAAAAAACGACTATGAGCAAATGGTCTCATAGTCGTTCAAAACAGGCTGCTTAAGCTGAAGCGTTGCATCCATATAGTGAATTCCACCAATTTGCCCCAACGTGAGAAGCTCACCGAACAAAGCTGGGCGGCTTTGTCCGACAGTGCCAGATTTATTCAACCTTGGCCCCAATACAGAGTATTTCGGCAGCAACACCTTTCAGGGAATCCCTTACTGATTGTTAACCGCGACCTCTTCATCACATCGAATCGTATTTTGTTACTTCCACACTATCAAATACAAATCAGTCTGTCAATCATATTCTGAGTGGATGCTGAGAAAATACTTTGAAAAAGATGGCAAAAAAGACACATAAGGTGACGGTACATGAGGATGCTTCCGGGAACGCATATGCGCCGCCAATGTGATAAAATCAAATTGAGGAAACGCTTTTACGGAAAGTCCAAAAAGGGATTCCGGGATGTTTTGTTGCAGGCCATCCGCGCAGAGTTTATCTCCAGCGCACCGGCAAGGATGATGAGAGGACGTGAATAGCGATGAAGATTGAACATGTTGCAGTGTGGGTGGGCGATTTGGAGCTGATGCGCGATTTTTATGTTCGTTTTTTTGATGGAAAGGCCAATAAATTATACCGGAATCCTGAGAAAGACTTCCAATCTTACTTTATTACTTTCCGTGAAGGAGGGGCCCGTTTGGAGCTTATGAAAAGGATGGATGTCAACGAACGCTATCCCCTTGATATGCTTGGCTGGGCGCATCTGGCCGTCTCCGTCGGCAGCAAGCAGAACGTCGACTATTTCACTGATAGACTCATCAAAGCGGGGTACACATGCAAAAGCCAGCCGCGCATTACAGGGGATGGCTATTATGAAAGCATGTTCCTTGATCCGGAAAAGAATGTCATCGAAATCACGATCTGAAAGAACAGTCAGGCCGAAAAAGCAGGGGGGCTGTCAGCCATGAAGAAAAGAAGCCATCTATTTGCCGATCAAACGAAAGCCGGAAGGGATATGCGCAAAAAAAGGACGCGCTTCCTGATTGCCGGAGCGATCGGTACGGGCATCGGGCTGGCCGGCGGATTCTGGTTGCGTTGGGAATTGGCCCCTTTGATCGGTTGGGACAGTGCAGCAATCATTTTGTTGTATTTGCTGTGGAAGGATTTTCATCCGCATGATGGCACGGAAACCGAGCGGATTGCGCAAGAGGAAGATATCCAATATTCGACGATCGATTTTTTTGTCCTTATGGCATGCCTGATCAGCATCGGGGCTGTCGCGTTGATGCTGACGACTCATGTACGCAGCTTCGGGACGATCGGATTTGGTCTGTTCAGCATCGTGCTCTCCTGGACGACGGTGCACAGTCTCTACATGTTGCGGTACGCGGAACTCTATTACCGCGATGTGAACGGCGGCGTCATCTTTGAGGGTACCGAAAAGCCTAATTTTTGGGACTTCGCCTATCTGGCGTTCACGATCGGGATGACTTATCAAGTCTCCGACACGACTTTCACGACAACGGAATTCCGGAAGGCCGCGCTGGGCCATGCGCTGCTGTCCTTCGTTTTCGGGACGGCCATCATCGCCACGACCATCAATTTTGTCGCAAGCCTGAGCAGATGAATCATTTTGAATTTTTGATTGGTGGAGGATAAAGGAGGAGTTCATGCATGTTTTTTAAATCATTTTTCGATCCCCAAGTAGCGCAATTTTCCTATTTGGTGGGGTGTCAAAAAACAGGAGAAGCCATCATTATCGATCCCTTGCGCAAGTTGGATGACTATATCTTGGCAGCCGAAGACGAAGGGTTGGTCATCACTGCGGCAACGGAAACGCATATCCATGCCGATTATGCATCAGGCCTGCGGGAGACCGAAAGGCGTTTAGGCGCCAAACTGTATGTCTCGGACATGGGCGGGGAGGACTGGCGTTACCAGGATCTGCCGGAAGGAAGCGTGCTGCTGCAGGATGGGGATATCATCTCCGTAGGGAAGGTCAAACTGGAGGTGCTGCACACACCTGGGCATACGCCGGAGAGTGTGTCCTTTCTGTTGACGGATATCGGCGGAGGTTCGGACATTCCGATGGGGTTGTTCACCGGCGATTTTATCTTTGTGGGTGACGTCGGCCGACCGGACTTGCTGGAAGAGGCAGCGCATATGCAAGGCACCACCGAAATCGGAGCGAAAGAAATGTTCCGCTCTCTTCAGAGAATGGCTGACTATCCGGACCATCTGCAGATTTGGCCCGGGCACGGTGCCGGCAGCGCCTGCGGGAAGTCGTTGGGCGCCGTACCGATGACCACTTTCGGCTACGAAAAAGACAACAACTGGGCTTTCCAACATGACGAGGAAACGAGTTTCATCGATGCTTTGACGGATGATCAGCCTGAGCCCCCGACCTACTTTGCCCAGATGAAGAAGATCAACAAACTGGACGGCGGCGCCTACGTGCCTTATCCGGTCTTCCCGCTTCAGCAGGCCGGCCCAAATGACAGGGTGATCGATCTGCGCTCAAAAGAAATCTATCAAGCTGGACACATCGAAAGGACGCTCAATATTCCGCTGAATAAAAAGTTTTTGACTTACGTCGGGTGGTTCCTGGATTACGAAGGGCAAGTGACACTCATCGGAACCAAAGAGCAGGCTGAAACGGCTGCCCGCCACCTGCAACTGATCGGGTTCGACCAAGTCAGAGGCTATCTGGATGCCGGCCAGATCAAGGATGATAAGATGACCGAAACGATCACGGCAGCCGCATTCATCGCATTGCGCCAAGCAAAGGATCTGCAAATATTGGACGTGCGTTCGAAGAGTGAATGGGATAAAGGGCACCTGTCCGATGCCAAACGCGTCCTACTCGGCAAGCTCTTGGAGGAACCGTTGCCGTTCAAGCGGGATGAGCCTCTTTACGTCCATTGCCAATCCGGCGTCCGTTCCGCCGTCGCCATCGGTGCGTTGGAGGAGAGGGGATTCAAAAAGATTGTCAATATCCTGGGAGGATACACTGCAATCGAAAAGATCCTCAACGAATAGACACAAATGCGCCAGGACTTGCAAAACGCAATCTGAACAACAAAAACAGCCGGAAGGGAGAGCTGCAACAGGTCTTTCCTACCGGCTGTTTTTTGAATTGGAACGTTTTAATCCAGGTACAAGGAATAGCCAGAATCCCTGTGCGATGGTATACTACTAATTGTCGCATTTAGTGGAGTAGACCGAATAGTCCAAGAGTTTTCTTAAGAGAGAGGTGTCATTTGGTTGCATAAAGATCTAACGAAAGAACAGGAACGTGTCCATCGCGTCATTAAAGTCATCAACAACGAAAAAACGCGATTGGCCGAGCAAGTAGAAGAAAAAAGTGAAAAGCAAAGACAGCAATTAAAGGAATCCAAAGAGATCAAAATCAGCCAAGGTTCTTCAGAGAGCGTCTGGGAATCGTCGGCTGAACTGCGGGCTTTTGAGCAGGAGCTGATGATCCGCAACAACGAATTGCAGAACAGCAACGAGCGTGTCGCTGTCTTGGAAAAAATGCAGGATGAGCCTTACTTCGGCCGTATCGATTATCACGATGATTTCGGCAATGAAACGATCTACATCGGGATCGGATCCTTGTTCGAGAAAGATGAGAACCTGATCGTCGACTGGCGTTCGCCGATTGCCTCGCTTTATTATGAAGGCAGCAAAGGCGAAAAAGTGAAGCTGATGATAGCCGATCAACCGATGTCCTACGGCGTTGACCTGAAGAGGCAATTTCTGATCAGACAGGCGGAAATCATCCGCATGATGGACACGGACAATGTCATGGGCGATCCGTATTTGCTGGAAGTGTTGGAAGGACCTTCATCCTATCAGATGGGCACGGTCGTATCCACCTTACAGAAAGAGCAGAACCAAATCGTCAGGGAAACCAAAGCGGCCGTCACGCTGATAGAAGGGGTTGCCGGATCAGGGAAAACGGTTGTCCTGATGCAGAAAATCGCCTATCTGCTGTATGCTTTCCGGGACCAATTGAAGTCGGAAGAAGTCGTCCTGTTTTCCCCGAACAAAATATTCCAGGAATATGTTTCCCAAGTGTTGCCTGCATTGGGCGAACTGAATGTGGGGAACACAACCTTCAGCGAATTCATGGAGCGGAAAGTGACCGGATTTTCTTTGCGCGCCGATCAAGAGGACAGCTTAGCCAAGGTTACGGTACTGAAGGGCAGCTTGGCCTTTTATGAAGCGTTGCAGAAATACGGTACGCTCCTGAAGAAGCGCTACCTGAAATTCTCGGATATCCGTTTCCGCGATGATATCATCCTCTCGGAGAAGGAGATCGAGTCGGCCTTCTACAGCATCGAAAGCCAAGGTTCATTGGCCAGCAAATTGGATATCCTCAAAAGGCACTTGCTGCAGCGCGTGGAACGCATCCAGCAGTCGCAAAAAGGCAAGCCATGGGTCGAAAAAGAAATGATCGCCATGTCCGATCTGGATCTGTACCGTTACGAGAAAGAGACCCACAACCAAAAAGCGATGGAAGAGGCCATGACGGCGGATATCCTGGAGGACGCTTTCGAACCAATCGTCGCGAGGATCGAAGCGCTGGCCTTTATCCGTTATAAGAACCAATACATCCATTTCCTGAGAGCCGTTCCTAAATTGCTCTCATTGGATGTTTTCGGCTTGGATGAGGATGAATGGCGCACCCACATCGCTGTGGTTGCGGCACACATGGCAGAGAAGAGCGTGCTGCTGGAAGATCTGGATGCCTACTACAGTCTGCGGTTGTTGCTGAAGGGACCATCCAGCGACATGAAATACCAATACATCTGCCTGGATGAGGTGCAGGACTTTTCACCTTTCCAACTGCAGATGCTGCAGCATGCCTACCCGAGCGCACGCTTCATCCTGAGCGGCGACTTGAATCAGAATATCCTGAACAGACGCCTTTCCTTTGATGATCTCCGGACCATTTTTTCCGAAAGTACATTCCGTTCGTACCGTTTGCTGACCAGCTACCGATCGACGAATGAAATCGTCCGTTTCTCGGAAAGCTTCATCGAAGGCGAAAAACCGGAAGGGACCTATATCCGTTCCGGCAAGAAACCGGAAGTACTGCTGACCGACGATGGCGGGCTCGATATGGACTACATCAAACAGAAGGTGGACGCGAGCGTCGCTGCCGGCATGCGCGTGGCTTTCATCAGCCGCAATGCGGAAGATGCGGAACGCATCAGCCAGGAACTGTCGGTTGCCGGCTTCGATTTCAAACTCGTGCAGCAGGATACCGACAACAGCCACCATCCGGTATTGATCACGCCGGCCCGTTTGGCGAAAGGTCTGGAATTCGATGTCGTTTTTGCGATTTGCCACTATCCGGCAAAAGCTGCCCAGAACGAAATGCAGATCCTCTACACAATCTGCACCCGGGCGATGCACGAGCTCTATCTGACCGTTTCCGAGAAGGAAGCCGGACTGGTGGAACGCGTGGATCCGGATTATTATGACGTAAGAAAAATGTGAAACTTGAACAGCCCCGGCGGAGTCTGCAGTTTACATGCAGCTTCCGCCGGGGCTGTTTTTTGTGTTGTGTTGGCGGATCAGACGATCTGATAGGTTCCGCGCAGTTCTTTTTCGTAAGGACCCATCTCGGCCAGATAATCCATCATGGCTTCGACTGCATGTTTTTCCAGATTCTTGTGTTCTTTTCCGAATTTCTTCGGAACGCCTTGGTTGGTCACATAGCTGACGTTGTATTCTTTATCCGGGATGACTTCTTCGCCCGCGATGAATAGTTTTTGGACACGGGTGCCTTTCGGATTCTCCAGTTTCAGGTAAGCGTGCAAGCCCATCGCCCGCTTCAGGTAGCCGCCCATCTGATCAAATGGGTCCGCTGCGTAGGTGCTCTCGAGATTTTCTTCCAGCAGAGCGACTATTTCCGAACCAGTCAGGATAGCAGTTGAAATCGGCGGATCCATCGGAATGATCTGATACAATTCCCTCAGCGTCACCGGGCCTTTCAGGATCGGAACCCCGTAGCGCCAGCCATTGGAGAAGGCCAGATCCGTTTTCGTGTGGAAAAGGATCGCATCCAAGAGGAAGTTGTCCATCGTCGTTTCGACGCTCCAGCCGCGGTGCAGCACTTTTTTGGTTTCGCCGACTTGGCGACCCAGTTTTTCGCGGTAAGGGGCTAAAGCTTCATCGATCAAAGCTTTCATTTCCGCATCTTCGGGGATGTCCTCCGTAACCGGAATGAGTTGATGTTCGATGTTTTGGATCGCGCCGTCCTCAACGGTCAGTTCGAGTGCGCCTAGGAAAGAGCCGTGCGAACCGGACTGGATGACTGCCGTATCGCCTACTGTGACAATGTGTTCCTGCCGATTATGGGTATGGCCGCTCAGACAGATCGCCACGCCTTCGACTTCGCTCATCAATTTCAGGTCCTGCGGGAAACCGAGATGGGACAGGACGATTATTAGATTGACCCCTTTTTCCTTCAGTTCCGCCACATAGCCGGGCAGCTCCTCGCGGCCTAAAGTGAAGGAAAGACCTTCGCTGAAATGGGGCGGCATGGTTTTGTCGATGATGTTGCAGGCGATGCCGATTAGGCCGATCGAAAGTTCGCCAACGGAGAGGATTTTATATGGCTCGAACGCCAAATTGCCGCTTTCTTTTTCGTAGGCATTGATTGCGAGAATCGGATAATCCAACTGATTTCCGATTTGTTTCAGATTGGCCGGCCCGAAGCCGGTGTCCCAATGGAACGTCATGGCATCGAAACCGACTTCGTTCAGGATCGGCAGCATGTGCCAGCCTTTCGAATCGATCGCTTCATAAGTGCCGTGGATCGTGTCGCCGTTATCGAAAACGAGTGTCGGATTTTTGCTGCGGAAATCTTTGATCAGACTTTGGAGACGGGCATAGCCGCCAGCTTTGCGGAACGCCAGTTTTTCCTTTTCGTAGAACAGTTCGTTGTGAAGCTCCAAGTAGCTGTGGGTGTCGTTGATCTGAAGGATCGTCAATTTTTCCTGCATAGGAATCCACCTTTCTGGACGAAATGTGACAGTAGCATTGGTTATATTATTGTTTCCATTCTAACACTCTGTGCGGAGGATACCGATTGATATGCCCCGGATCGTAGAGGCTGAATCGTGAAACTGAATCGAAAACGCAATTTCAGCGCAGAACTGTGTTAGAATTTGGATATATAAATGGATGGAACAGGGGAGGCGTTCGGGTTTTGGATGTTGGGGTTGTATTTGGTAGGATGATCATGTTGGTGTTGATCATGTTTGTGGGCTATCTAGCGACGGTCATGAAGGTTTTCGACAAGCACGCGAACGCCAATTTTGCGGCATTGATCACCTATGTCACGGTGCCGGCACTCGTCATCGCATCGGTGGAAGGCGCAGGTGAGGTGGGTACGAAATCGGACACGCTCTTTGTTTTGTTGACCGCGACGCTGATGTATCTTTTCACGGTCGGATTGGCCAAGTTCAGTCCCAAACTGTTCCGAGCGGATAAAGAAACGGAAGGAATCATCGAGTTCCTGACCATCTTCACGAACAATGGCTTCATGGGGCTGCCGGTCGTTCAGGCCATTTTCGGCACAGGCGCGCTTTTTTATGCCTCGCTGTACGGCATCCCGAACAACCTGTTGATCTACTCTTTGGGTGTCTTCCTGATTGCGAAAGGCTCGAAAAAATCGCGGGCGAACTGGAAAGCGATCCTGCTGAATCCCGGCAACCTCGCTTCGCTGTTCGCGGTTTTCGTTTTCTTGTTCGACATCAAATTGCCGGCGTTGGTGATGGACACCGTCACCAGCATCGGAAACATCACGGCTCCATTGGCAATGATCATCATCGGCGCGTCATTGGCCGACATCGATATCCTAGGCGCCTTCAAGGAATGGAAAATCTATCTGTTTGCGTTCTACCGTATGATCGTGATTCCGCTGTTCCTCTGGTGGGCTTTGAAGGGCATCCTGACGAACCCGACCATGCTGGGGATCCTCGTCATCATCTCGGCCATGCCCGGCCCGGCGATGGCTGTGGCGCTTTCCATGCAGTACGGAGGCAACACGGCCTTCTCAACGCGCTACGTTTTCATTTCGACACTGCTATCGGTGTTCACGATCCCGCTGTTGGCGGCGCTGCTGTTTTGAGCGGCATATATGCACAAAGAACGCCCACTCCGCACGGTTCGCGGAATGGGCGTTCTTTTTGACACCAACTGAGCAACAAAAGCGCGCAAGCGATGAAATCTAGATCAGCTTTCATCGCTTGCGCGCACATTCGTCATTTCAATTTCTTCGTGATGTAAGGATTCAACCAACGATACAAGAGGGTGGACAAGAAAGCCCCTACGAGACCCTGCGCAATGTTCAGCGGGAATGAAGCGATCGCGGCACCGAACCCGAAAAGGATCGTGTCCCCGATGGCGTATCCGATCGCCATCCAGATACCGGCGATCACCGTGGCAACCAGCGGCTTCTTGTGATCCATTTTCTGGAACAACCAGCCGGCAAAGAATCCTTCCAAACCTTTCACGACAAAAGTGATCGGTGCATAGAAGGCATAGCCAGCGAACAGGTCGGCCAACATGCTGCCGAGTGATCCAACGAAGAAGCCGGCGCTGCCTCCGAAGGATAGACCGGCCAACAGGAGCACCATGTCTCCCAAGTTAACGTAGCCGAAAGGAATCGGGATGCGGAACAATAAAGTCATGACGACGGTAAACGCCATAAATAAGGCCAAAATAACCAATCTGTAAGTACTGTTTTTTTCAGTTTTCATGCAACTCTCCTCCAAGCATTATTTTTTATTATAGCCCTTATGCAAAAGTTTGCACTCTTTTTCTCATCGTTTTCACAATAATTTCCAAAATGATGGAAAAATGAGAAAATCCAATGAAAAGATGATAGAATGTGAATAATTGAGTTTTTAAAGTTAAGGGGTGAAGCATTTGAGTCAACCAAGAGTATTGATTATCCAAGATATTTCCGCCAGTTGCCGCATTTCGATGAACGTGGCGGTTCCTGTAGTGAGCTGCCTGGACAATTGGGTGAGCATCCTGCCGACAGCACTGTTGTCCACCCATACGGGTAAAGAATTTGAAGGCTATACTTTTTTGGATCTGACCCAGGAAATGGGCGGCATCCTGCAGCATTGGCAGTCTTTGGGCATCAAGTTCGATGGCATCCTGATCGGCTATCTGGGTTCGCGTCAGCAAATAAACATCGTGCGTGATATTATCCATACATTTGCGGCCGAAGATGCCCACATCATTCTTGATCCGGCGATGGGCGACCAAGGCGTGCTGTATCCGGGATTCACGCTGGAATATGTGGATGAAATGGCGGCACTCTGCAATGAAGCGACCGTAATCACGCCGAACGTGACCGAAGCCTGCTTTTTGACGAAACGGCCCATTTTGAAGAAACCCTACGCTGAATCGGAAGTGTCTGAACTTCTTGCCGACTTGCGCGCTTTGAACCCGAATAATGTTGTACTGACGGGGGTTTCCTTGGAATCGGAAACGATAGGTGCTGTCTGCGTTAGCCAAAGCGAGCCTGAAGCGCATTATGCCTTCGCGAAACATTTTCCCGGCCATTATGACGGCGCGGGAGACTTGTTCACAAGTGTCGTTGGCGGCTTGCTTTTCCAGAACCTGCCGCTGACCGTAGCCACCGAAACTGCCGTTCGATACAACAGCATGGTGATCGAGCGCACGCTGAAAAGCGGACGCGAACTGCACTATGGCGTCCAATTCGAGACGGATTTGCCGTATCTGATCGAACAGTTGCGTAAATACAAACCAGCTGAATAGAGAAATTTTTTCAAGATTTTTTTCGGAAAGAGGCGTGAGAAAATGAAGATACAAACTGTAGCCATCGTCGGATTGGGCGCATTAGGGATCCTCTATGGTCACCATTTCACGAAGGCCATCGGGAAGGATCGTGTGCGCATCGTCGTCAACAAAGAACGGATGGCGCGCTACCAAGAACAAGGCATTTCCTTCAACGGAGAGCCATGCGATTTCCAATACGTCGACGAAACGGATGCCAGTCTGGAACCTGCAGACCTGGTCATTCTGGCGGTGAAGGGGACCCAATTGGATGAAGCAATCAAAACCGCCCGCAACCAAGTCGGACCGGAGACGACGATCATTTCGGTCCTGAACGGCATTGCCAGCGAGGAAGTCATCGGCGCAACATTCGGCGATGAGAAAGTCATCCACTGCGTAGCCCAAGGAATGGACGCACTGCGCATCGGCAACGATGTGAAATCTGTGCATATCGGCGAACTGCGCATCGGCCTCGACGCTCCTGAAAAACAAGCGCGTTTGGATGCGGTGGCAGCTTTCTTCGAAGAAACGGCCTTGCCGCACGTAGTTGAAGCGGATATCCTGCACCGCATGTGGGCGAAATTCATGCTGAATGTCGGCGTGAATCAAGTCTTGATGGTGAAGGAAGGCACTTTCCGCGACATCCACAAAGAGGGACCAACCCGCAATCTGATGATCGCCGCCATGCGCGAGGTCTTGCCTATAGCCCAGAAGGAAGGCGTCAACTTGACGGAAACCGATCTGGAAAATGATTTGGCGATCATCGACGGACTGACGCCGCTGGGGATGCCATCGATGCGCCAGGACGGCATTGCGAAACGGCCTTCAGAGGTCGAACTTTTTTCCGGCACCATCCTGAAAAAAGCTAAAAAGTACGGATTGCCTTCCCCAACGAACCAGTACCTCTACGACCAGGTCCAAGCTATCGAAGCAACATACTGAGAGAACGGATTACCGGCCTTCGCAGGCGAAGGCATCAAGCCCTCGCCTGCGGGGGCTTTTGCATTGTTGCTGAGGTTTCAGGCAGCGCTGGATGATTTTTGGCGAGCCCAACTCCGGCGGGGCCCTCCTCGCCGGAGGTCAGAGAGCTGTGGGATGCCGATCTCCGGCGAAGCCGCTGTGGTCGGAGGTGATGGTCACTATCGATGCTTTCCTCCGGCGGAAGGACTCCTGCCCGGAGCTGGCCAGCTCCAATGAAAAGAAACCGCTCACCAGGGTACAGCACGACGCCGGCCGCATTTTTTTGTTATAATGGAAGCATTCCATTCGACATTCGTCGAATAGCACGATTAAAGGAGCCAAAATCATGACACAAGAACAACTGAAAAACCGCGCGGACGTCCCTGAGGCATTGACTTGGGATGTGACTGCACTCTATAAAACAAGAGCAGACTTCGAGGCAGCTTTGAATGGCCTTAAGGCAGCGACCGCAGCCTTCGCAACGACGTACGAAGGTAAACTAACGGATGCCAAAACGATCCTTGCTGCAATGAAGGAATACGAAATGCTCATCGAAACCGCGACATTGGCGGATCACTATGCGATGGTGCCGGAAGCGACCGACTTGACCGATCCGGACAACGTCGAGCTGTCCCGCCAAACGGCGAACGCGATGGCTGACATCAGCGCCCAACTGACATTCTTTGAATCGGAACTGATCGGCTGCGACGCCGCTATCCTTGATCAGGTCGTTTCGGAAGAAGCGCGTTTCGCTTCCTATATCCGCCACATCAAGAAAAACAAACGTATCCAGCTGGCGCCTGAAGTCGAAAAAGCGTTGGCCCAATTGGCCCCGACCTTGGATGCGCCGAGCGCCATCTATGAGCAGGCCCGCCTTGGCGATATGGACTTCGGCACCTTCACGGCCGACGGGAAGGAATATCCGCTGAGCTTCGTGCTCTACGAAGATTACTACATGTACCATGACGATACGGCGATCCGTCGGGCTGCTTTCGATAAATTCTCCGCTGTCCTCAGCGATTACGAGAACGTGGTCGCGACTGCCTATTATACCCAGCTGCAGAAGGAAAAGACGCTGGCGACGATGCGCGGTTTCGATTCCGTGGTCGACTATCTGCTTTACGGTCAGGAAGTGACTCGGGAGTTGTATGACCGTCAAATCGACACGATCATGAACGACCTAGCGCCGGTGATGCAGAAATACATCACGCATCTGAAGGAAATACGCGGGCTGGACAAAATGACCTACGCCGACTTGAAAATCGCGCTGGATCCGGAATATTCGCCGCAAGTTTCGATCGAAGAGTCGCAGACGATGGTGGAGGATGCCATAGCGGTATTGGGCCAGGACTATACGGATCGGATCATGCAGGCTTATCCGGAGCGTTGGATCGATTTCACCCAGAACATCGGCAAATCGACAGGTGGATTCTGCACGAGCCCGTACGGCACGCACCCGTACATCCTGATGTCATGGGCGAACCAACTTTCGGACGTCTACACGCTGATCCATGAATTGGGCCATGCCGGACAGATGATCTTGTCGAACGAAAACAACAGCATCCTCGGATCGGAGCCATCGTTGTACCTGATCGAAGGTCCATCCACCTTCAATGAACTGCTGTTGACGGAGTCATTGGCACGCAAGAGCACGGATGCGCGCATGCAGCGATTCGCTTTGACGAAGATGCTTTCCGATACCTATTTCCACAATTTCGTCACACACTTGCTGGAAGCAGCCTATCAAAGGGAAGTCTACGATTTTATCGACGCGGGCAAGAGCTTCGATGCCGGCAAATTGAGCGAAATCAAACGGAGCGTGCTGGAGCGATTTTGGGGTGATGCTGTGGAAATCAACGCCGGAGCGGAGCTGACATGGATGCGCCAGATCCATTACTACATGGGCCTGTATTCCTATACCTATTCGGCCGGTCTGACGATCGCGACGCAAGCCTTCCTGCGCGTCAAAACGGAAGGTGAACCGGCTGTCGGAAAATGGTTGGAATTCCTGGCTCTAGGGGACCAATTGGAAGCCGCAGAAGCAGCAGCCTTGGCAGGCGTGGACATCAAAACAGATCAGGCGCTGCAGGATACGATCCATTATTTGGATGAAGCGGTCGATCAAATCATCACACTAAGCAAAGAGCTTGCTTAAGAAAGAGGAATTTATGGACGGAAAACTTAGAAAAAACATCAAAATCGGCGCTTTGGTCGACATTGTCTTGAAGAAAGACCAACGCACAGGAAAACTGACAAGAGGGCATGTGAAACGGCTGTTGACGAACAGCCCCAATCATCCGCACGGCATCAAAGTCATGCTGGTTGAAGGCGACCAAGTCGGCCGCGTGCAACAGATCGTGGATGAGGTATAAATTGGATTAGAAAATGAGAAAAAGATCGATTGATCGCTACTTTTCTCAGAAAAAAGAACCAGATGAAAATCCGATGATAGTTTTTTTGTTGACAGTTCTTTTCAAATCTTATATTATGATTTCATACCACAACTGAATAGAACAAAGTCAGTGATGAAGAGAGTAGATTTGAATATTTTCTCCAGCGAGCCGGGACAGAGTGGAAGCCCAGCAGTAAAATATCAAATTGAAGCGCACTTCGGATGACGAAAAGGTGAACGTTCAGTAGCCTTTTACGCAATTTATGCGTTATTTTAATCGAGGTGGATTTGTTGTTTCGCAACAGATCAACTAGAGTGGTACCGCGGAATCAAACATTGACCCGTCTCTTGTAGCAATACAAGGGGCGGATTTTTTATACCCTAAAAGACCGCATCAATCATAGCAATCATAATAAAGAAGGAGAATGCAAGCAAATGAATTTAGATTTTATTCAGAAATACACAGACGTACTTCAGACCTACATGCCGATTTACTTGCAAGGCGCTGGGTATACAATCTCACTTTCCATCAGTTCAATCATTATAGGGGTAATATTGGGTACAGGGTTGGCATTGATGAGGATGTCACCGAACAAGATACTTCAAAAACTGGCTTACGGTTATATTCAGATCATCCGAGGGACCCCGCTGCTTGTGCAGTTGTTTATCATCTATTACGGATTGTATGTCATCAACATCGAACTGCCGGACTTCCTGTCAGGGGTCATCGCCATCTCGATCAACTCAGCGGCTTATATCGCTGAAATCATCCGTTCCGGTATCCAAGCGGTCGACAAAGGCCAGATGGAAGCAGCCCGTTCCATCGGGATGAGCAAGCGTTTGGCCATGCAGAAAATCATTTACCCGCAAGCGGTCAAAAATATCCTGCCGGCGTTGGGGAACGAGGTCGCAACACTGATCAAGGAAACATCCATCGTGTCCGTGCTGGGACTGCGGGACTTAATGTTCGCATCCGACATCGTCCGCGGAGCAACCTTTATGCCATTCTTCCCGTTGGTGATAGTCGCCGTGATTTACTTCATCCTGACGACATCCGTTTCGAAGTTAGTGGATATGCTAGAAAGGAAGATGAAACAAAGTGATTAAAACAGAAAATCTTACCAAATCATTTGGCGATAAAGAAGTATTGAAGGGCATAACGGAAGAAATCCAAGCTGGCGAAGTGGTCGTCATCATCGGCCCATCTGGATCTGGAAAGAGCACGTTTCTCCGGTGCCTGAACCTTTTGGAAGAACCTAGCTCAGGAGAAGTGATTTTCGAAGAGCAGGTCATCAATAAAAAAGAGACGAACATCGATGCAATCCGCACAAAGATGGGGATGGTGTTCCAAAGCTTCAATCTCTTCCCGCATTTGACGGTCTTGGAGAACATCACCATCGGGCCGACTCAAATAAAGAAAGTACCAAAAGAACAAGCGGAAGCAATCGCCATGAAGTTGTTGGCGCGCATGGGCATGACTGAAAAAGCGAATGTCTATCCGAAATCCTTATCCGGCGGCCAGCAACAACGGATCGCAATCGCACGAGCTTTGGCGATGGAACCCAAAATGATGCTATTCGATGAGCCGACATCGGCCCTTGATCCGGAAATGGTCGGGGAAGTATTGCAGGTAATGAAAGACTTGGCGCTTGAAGGGATGACCATGGTTGTGGTAACGCACGAAATGGGATTCGCGAAGGAAGTGGGGGACCGCATCCTCTTCATGGATGGCGGCTATATCGTGGAACAAGGAACGCCGGAACAAGTTTTCGACAATCCACAAAATGAGCGTACAAAGGACTTTTTGTCAAAAGTCCTATAATACAAAAAACAAAATTTGGAGGGGTTAAGATGAAAAAAGGATTACTGAAATTAGTTTTGGGAACAATGAGTATTTTAGCTTTAGCAGCATGCGGCAACACAAGCGATACGGCAGACAGCTCTGCAACAGATTCGGCAGCGTCCACGGCTACGACCGATAAATTGCAAGAAATCAAAGATAAGGGCAAGTTAGTGATGGGTACGTCCGCCGACTATCCTCCATACGAATGGCATCTGATAAAAGATGGAAAAGATGAAATCATTGGATTCGACATTGACATCGCCCAAGCAATCGCAGATGAACTTGGCGTTGAACTGGAAGTGAAGGATATGGCCTTTGACGGCCTGATCCCAGCGTTGTCTACAGGGAAAATCGATATGATCATCGCTGGCATGAACGCCACTGAAGAAAGAAAACAAAGCGTTGATTTCACGGATGTCTATTATACGCAAACAGACATTGTCGTGATCAGAAAAGAAGATGCGGATAAGTTCACTTCAGAAGACAGCTTGAAGACAGCTAAATTGGCTACGCAAAAAGCGACAGTCCAAGAAACGTATCTACTGGAAGCTTTCCCAGACGCTGAAATCCAATCCGTACCGAAATGGAACACAGCAATCATGTCCTTGACGACCGGAAAAGTGGATGCCGTAATGATGGTGGATACCGTTGCGAAACAATTCATTGCACAAAATGATGATTTGATGGTTGCCGACTTTGATATCAACAGCACGCCAAATGCAGCAGCTATCGCAGTTGCGAAAAACGGCGGCGACTTCCTGGAAACAGTCAACAATATCGTAAATGAAATGAAAGAAAGCGGCAAAATCGAAGAGTTATACCAACTTAACGATCAAATCGTAACAGACAATACAGCAGAATAAAAAATTAACATACCAATAAAAGTGCAAGGGGTGCTCTGAAAAGGGCATCCTTTTTTAAGGCAATGAATGCGGAGGAATCAGGATTGAAAAAAGGGTTTATGAAAATGGTTTTGGGAACGATGAGCCTCTTGGCTTTGGCAGCATGCGGAAACACGAGCGGGAAAGCGAACAGCGTTGCTGCTGAGGCAGACGGCGCATTGCAGGAAATCAAAGACAGCGGTAAATTGGTCGTCGGAACCTGTGCCGATTATCCCCCGTATGAGTGGCATCTTGTGCAGGACGGAGAGGACAAAATCATCGGTTTCGACATCGATATCGCCCAAACCATCGCGGATGAACTGGGGGTCGAGCTGGAGGTCATAGATATGGACTTCGACGGCCTGATTCCGGCATTGTCCACAGGCAAGGTCGATATGATCATCGCCGGCATGAACCCTACGGAAGAAAGAAAACAAAGCGTTGATTTCACGGACATTTACTATACTCAAAAGGATGCCCTGGTGATCAAGTCGGAGGATGCGAAGAATATCCGATCGGAAAACGACCTGAAGAAGTCCAGCCTGGCGACGCAAAAGGCGACGATCCAAGAGGAGTATCTGCTGGGAAATTTCCCGGATGCTGAAATCAAGTCCGTGCCGAAATGGAACACGGCCATCCTGTATTTGGTGACCGGCAAAGCGGATGCCGTATTGATGGTGGAGACTGTTGCAAGGCGATATGTCGAAGAGAACGAAGGCCTTGAAATCGCCGACTTCGACGTATCGAGCACGCCGAACGAATCAGCCATCGCCGTCGCGAAAGACAGCGAAGATTTTCTGGAGGAAGTGAATGACATCCTTGACGAAATGGAAGACAGCGGCAAGATCGAGGAGCTGATCCGTACGAACATTGAAATTATGGATGAGAACACCGGGGTTTAGTTGGATAGCAAAAAGAAGAGAAGGAACAGTCAGCCGCGGAGGTGAGTGTTCCTTCTCTTTTACTTCGTTTTATTTCCGGACGCTGTTTTCAGCTTGTGCCGGTTTTTTTATTTTTTCTTCTTCAGATCCATGTAGCCGTTGTACACAGTTGCGAAGATCCCGAAGAGGATGCCGACGATTGGAAAGATGATCCAGGCGCTCGCCCAAGCGTAATACACGAAGCCGGCAATCAGGTAAACGGCCGCGGCAAGCGGGAAGACGACGCCCGCAACGATTCCGACCACCTTGTTCTTCTCGGCTTTGTCCTTCGCAAACTCACCAATTGACAGCAGTTTTTCGTAGGTCTCATCCTGGATGCCGTAAAAGATAAACAGGAAGACGCCGATTGCGATGAAGCTGAGCAGGAACACAAGCGACAGACCATTCTCTTCCCCGAGAAAGACGACGGAAAGCAGCATAGAGACGGGAGCCAGGATGCAGAGCGCGACCCCAATCGCGACAGCGACGGCCAACCGCGGACGGAAGGCTTTGTGAGCAGCTTTCAGCCTAGCGTAGGTTGTGGCGTCGAGTTGGACTCGTTTCTCCTCAAGTTCAAATTGCTGTTCCTTCATGCCGTAAAGGATAAACAACGCGACGCCGGCTGCGACAAAGATGAACAGCGGCACGAGTGTCAGAATATCCATCAGGTCACTCGTACGGCCTCCCTGACCATCTCGGTAGCCGGCAAGGTACTGACCGAGAAACAGGCTGGCTGGACCCATGATGCACAGGAAAACACCTGTCGCCATCGCCCAGGCGAAGTGATGACGATGATCGATGTACTCGTCGACTTGTTCGGGAGTAAGGTAGACTTCATTATCGGGAATTTCTGCAGGTACAGCCGCTAAGTCTGATTTGGTGAAATCATCAATATTGCCATGAGCCGCTATGGCGCCGCTGATTGCTTCGTACTC
Organism: Trichococcus shcherbakoviae; assembly: GCF_963666195.1. Classification (NCBI taxonomy): domain Bacteria; kingdom Bacillati; phylum Bacillota; class Bacilli; order Lactobacillales; family Carnobacteriaceae; genus Trichococcus; species Trichococcus shcherbakoviae. Next base: position 851,991 of record NZ_OY762653.1, on the reverse strand, counting down.
ACTTTTGCCTGCTGATTTCAGCTGTTGGTACTTGTCCTGCATCCTATTTAGCATGGCTTGTTTTTGGGCCGACAGTTCAGGTGACTCCGGAACTGTTGCAAAGACAGAATCTACATAATTGCTGATCGTGTCCATAGTATTCTCTCCATTCTTGATTCTGATTTGCTAGCTGTTGTGAATGTGAACCTTACATAACTGAGGTTGATATGATAATAGCTTTTTACCTTCATTCCCGGATTATTATAACGTGGTACTGAAAGAGCCCGTACCTACGGCCTTTTTTCACCAACCTCGTTATAAATCGCTACAAATATTTATAACGAGGTTTAACTAAGAAACATTGATTTATCAACCTTTCAACGCTCCGCGTTATAATTTTACCGGGAATCCAGGTTTTTAATCAACTAAAGTGTAGCACTTTTAGATGGGGTGGGGAAATGATATGAGCAGAGTGAAGATAATTGAATGCGAAAAGCAAAGAGATTGTGTAGTTTGATAATCGTACTATAACAGGGTATAATTTATAGTATGAAAATCACGATAAGGAGGGGTTAATTGTGAAGGACGAAGAAGTGAAAGCAAAGAGTGATCGTGCCAATAAAATGGATCCGAAAAAAATTGAACAAAAGGGACAAGAATCGCAAATTGAAGAGACTTTGAGTGTTTTCGTTAGCGAAAGTAAAGGAATCATTCAAACGAAGGATCTGACAAAGCGCGGCATTCACCCTGAACAATTTCAGAGATATTTAAAAAAAAGTGGGAAAATCGAAAAAGTTGCTCACGGCATGTATGTGAATGTTGACGATTTTACCGATGAATTACAACTTCTACAAACCCGCTTCAAAAAAGGAGTCTTTTCGTTCGAAACAGCCCTGTTCCTGCATGACTTGACGGATGTGACGCCATTCGATTATCACATGACCTTTCCGCAGGGATACAACAATAAACACCTTGCCGAATCAGGCGTCATCCCTTCGTATGCGGTGCCTAACCGTTATAATCTTGGCGTCATCATAATGGAAAGTCCGTCAGGAAATCCCATCCGAGTATATGATGTTGAGAAAACGCTTTGCGACATGTTCATGCCCGGCCATAAAGCTGACAAGGATGTACAATTGACTGCTTTAAGAAGATACATGAAACGAAAAAATAAAAAACTTTCCGAATTAATGCGTTACGCGAAACTACTAAAAGTTGAAAAAGGAATGCGGCCATATTTGGAGGTGCTCCTTTGATAACAGCAACGCAATTGAAGCAAAAGATTCGTCATCTAGCAGCACAAAAGAAAATGGACCCACAATTACTCCAGCGGGCCTTTGTCATGGAACAATTTTTGTTTTTGCTGGGACTCACAAAACACAAAGACAACTTCATTATTAAAGGTGGCTTCCTTATTCGTTCACTGCTTGGTGTAGAAAAACGGACTACTATGGATATTGATACAACCGTTAAAGGATTTACGCTAAACAGAGAAAACTTAGCCGCCATCTTTAATGAAATATGTTCAGCCAATACCATTGAAGGAATATCCTTTAGGGTAGAAAAAATAGAAGAAATCCGGGAGGAAGATGATTATCCGGGGTTCCGCGTGTCGATGATCGCAACTATCCAAACAATGGGTGTTCCATTTAAGGTAGACCTGACAACTGGCGACGCCATTACACCAAAAGAAGAACTGACAAAGTACACTTCTATTTTAGATGACAAGGAAATCGAATTATGGAGTTATCCCATAGAAACAGTTTTAGCCGAAAAGCTTCAAACGGTCCTATATAGGACGACTTTGAGCACAAGAGCGCGGGATTATTATGATATTCATATGCTCTATCTGTTAAAAAAAGATGAAATCAATTGGAAGGCATTGAACGAATCTCTTCAAGCAACGATGATTAAGAGAGAAACAGTCGATCTGTTGGATGACTATTCTTCTGTGCTTATGCTTATTGAAGCAGACGATAACCTTCAAAAACTATGGATACGTTATCAAGATAAAAACAGCTACGTAGGTAATATCTCATTTAATGAAACAATACAGTCAGTAAAAGCTGTACTTGATAGAATTATTGTATCCGTATAGACAAGATGTTTTAGAATGTTCATACGTGAATATTGCACGTTAATTGATTTGCATTTAACGTGCATTAATCACAAATGGTGTTAAGTGAGTGTAATCATGAATATTTTAAAGATCCTAATTCAAATTGTAGACAAAGGTGATGGAATGAAGGAACACAATTCTTGGAAAAGAATCAAAGCAGAATGTATAAGGTATTTTTTCTGCCCATTCCCTTTCCAAAAATCTACGGTATAATTAACTTGGTATAAATAATTTTTGAAATACATAAATAACAACGTTTTAATGGGATAAAAGAGGGTGAACATATGAATAAATATCGGACGGCATTGATGAATCGTCCCTTTATGTATATTGAGAGTAAACGCATTGCAGAAATGATACTTCAAGGAAAGACGGAAGAAGAGCGATGGTATGAAGCAATCGAATTGAATGCCCTCCAGATGCCTTCCCCTGATCGAAGAAAGACATCATACAAGGAAATCAGTCACCGCTTATCCTTTTTGGATGAGTTCTTGTTGGAAAAATTCATGAACAGCGATGCTGATACTGCGAAAGCAATCCTCGCTTATGCGATTTTGCAGGCAGATAAGCTTTATTTTGAATTTATGCGTGAAGTATATCTTGAAAAAATCTTACTTTTACAAAAAGAACTGACTAAAAAAGAAGTCATCAATTTCCTGTACAAAAAATCGGAACAGAGTGAAGTCGTCGCCAAGTGGGCAGATAATACGAAAGAACGTTTAGCGAGTGGATTTATCCAAATGATGCGAGAATCCGAGTTTATCATGAGCAATCATGAGGAGCATCAAGTCAAGCGCCCTTTGATTAACCAAAGCGTGGGAGAGTATCTGCGAAAAAACGGCATCAAACCCATTGTTGAGATCATGTTAGGAGAATTACTATGAAACAAATTATCGAAAGACTGAACGATCTACAGGAAATCATATTGGAACCGGACTTCACAAACAAAAAAGGCTTGGGTGGCGAAATCGGCTTTTACATCTTCGATTATGATGCAGCTGATGAACTGATTGTCCGTCAAGCAATCCCGGACCTGATCCAATATAGCAAAAAAAGAAATGAAGCTTTACGATTCCAAGTATTCGATTTATACGATATGATGATCCGCTTTTTCGAAAAGCGAGGATACATCGAAAAAAACATCAAAATGGAACAGCAGAAGTCCAGCGAAGAATTGTTCAGTGTCATGCGTAAAGCCCTCAAAATCGCAACCAATCGGGATGTATTCGTGCAGACCATCCGGGAAGAGTTGGAGCCGGGAGCGATCGTTTTCATCACAGGTATCGGTAAAATCTATCCGATTCTGCGCTCACATGTACTATTGAATAACCTGCAGATTGTAGTCGAGGACCAGCCCTTGATTTTATTTTTCCCGGGAACATACGAGGACAACAAAATGCAACTGTTTGGAGAATTCAAGGACGATCATTATTATCGTGCCTTTCAATTAGTAGGTAGATAGAGGAGGAATACTATGAAAATCAAGCAACTGTTCAAAAAAGATATCGCGCGTGAAATTAAAGGTGTTATCAAAGTCGGCCAAGAAGCTGAGAACGATGTCCGCCAAGAGTTGGATGAATATGTCGTGACCGATGAATTACAGGCGCATTTTGTTTATTTCTTCAAGCAATATCTGAAATCACTGGATGTGCCAACGGATCAGATGGGCGTCTGGATTTCCGGATTCTTTGGTTCCGGGAAATCGCATTTCTTGAAAATCCTGTCTTATTTATTGGACAGCAATCTTGAAGTAGACGGAAAAAAGGCGGTCGAGTTCTTCAGAGAGAAAATTGAGGATCATGCCTTATTGGATCAAATGCAGCAGGTAGCAGATGCACCAAGCGATATTATCCTGTTCAACACACCTTCGAAATCTGAGGATGATAACGGCGACAGTAAGCTTTCGATCGTCAAAGTCTTCAACAAAGTCTTCAATGAAAAGTTGGGCTATTCCGCTAGCATCCCTTGGGTTGCGCAAATGGAAGAAATCCTTGATCAAAATGGCCAATATAAGCCTTTTAAGCAAGTCTTCCAAGAGAAGTCTGATCTGGCCTGGGAAGATGCCCGCGAGGAGATTTATTACAACGAAGATATGATTGTAGAAACCCTTGTTGAAGTCGCCAATATGAGCGAAGAGAGCGCCCGCCGCTGGATCGACAACGGTGAAGAAAGCTATGAAATCAGTGTGGATTCCTTCGCAAAACGTATCAAAAAATATGTGGACAAGCAGCCGGCTGACTATCACTTGGTTTTCCTGGCTGATGAAATGGGGCAGTTCGTCTCCGATGATGTCCACCGTATGCTGGACCTGCAAACAATCGTTGAAGATTTGGGCAAGTACACGCTCGGAAAAGTTTGGGTCATCGTAACGAGCCAACAAGATATCGATGAACTTGAAAAAGATATCCATTCTTCTCAGGACTTCTCTAAAATCCAAGGCCGCTTTAATACGCGATTGAGCTTAAGCTCCGCTAATGCGGATGAAGTAATCAAAAAACGTCTGTTGGAAAAGAATGATACAGGCAAAGATGCAGTGCAGTTATTGTATACAGGCGAAGTTCAGGCCTCATTACGAAACAAAATCAACTTTTCCGATGGGACCATTTCATTGAAAAAATATGATTCCCTAAAGAATTTCAGTGAATTTTATCCGATGATCCCGTATCAATTGGATCTGCTGCAGCAAGTGTTCACGAAAATCCGTGAGAACAGTTCGGCCGGGAAGCACTTTGCCAGCGGAGAGCGGAATTTGTTGGGTGCGGTCCAATATGCCGCGTTGGAATATGCTGAAAAAAATCTGGGTATCCTGGTTCCGTTCCAAACCTTCTATGGTCACCTTGACCAAGGCTTGGATCACTCTGTCCGAGCGACCATCATCAAAGCACAGTCCACTCCGACGTTACAATCTTTTGATGTTGATGTGCTGAAAGTCCTCTATCTGATCCGCTATTTGAAATCCGTTCCGAGCACAGTCGAGAATATCACGACCTTGATGTTGGATGAACTGGATGCTGACCGTTTGAAATTGACTGAAGATATCACTGCTGCTTTGGACCGTTTGACAAAAGAGTACTTGGTACAACGTACAGGATTGGAATACCTGTTCTTGACGAATGAAGAGCAGGACATCAATCGTGAAATCAACCATATGGATATACCGACTTCGAAGATGCAATCATATATCGGTGAAATGATCTATGACACCGTGTTGGAACTGAAGAAATATAAATACGTACCTTTTGCGGAGAAGAAGACTGTCGCTTATGACTTTGACTGCGCCAAATGGATCGATGAATCCGCACGCGGGAATGCAACTGCGGAAATCGGCATTCATGTGGTGACACCATACAGCGATGATTACCGCAATCGTGAAACGCTTCAACAACTGTCCACGCGCGAAAACCGTTTGGTCATCGCATTGGGCGATTCCGGAACGTTCTACGATGACACGATGATGCTGTTGAAAATCAATGAGTATTTGCGCAACCAATCAAGCAAACAAAACTCAGGAATGAAACGTGAAATCATCGACCGCAAATCCAATGAACGGAATGACCTGATGAAGTCTGTTGAACGGCAAGTGCGCGAAACTGTCCAAAACGCCACCTATTACATCAACGGCAGTGAAGTATCCCTTGCAGGAAATCCGACCACAAAGGTTGATCAAGGGCTGCATGACGTAGTAGAAAATATGTATCTGAAAATCAAGTACATCAATAAGTTCTACGACCGCGATGATTTCAGCGGCGTCATTTCACAAGGCCAAATCAACTTTATGCACGATAATTCGGATGATCCGAACCGTTTGGCAACTGACGCTTTGGAACAATACATCGAACAACATACGGAACGCAAGATGATCACGTCCTTATTCGAAATCGTCCAAGTGTTCGGGAAAGCGCCATACGGTTGGCGTGAGGACGACATTTTGGTTAGTTTGATCCGCTTGTTGAAAGACGAAAAAATCCAGTTCAAATCCAGCGGCAATACAATGAACATTCATGATGCCATGTTCCCAAGAACAATCAAACAAAATCCATCGCAGGCAAAAATCATGGTCGAAAAACGCAAAGTCATCGGCGAAGAACTGATCCGCAATGCGAAAGTAATCGCGAAAGAAATGTACGGGAAAAATCTGGTGTCCGAAAAAGAAGATGAGTTGAAAGAAGAAACGATGCGGTTGTTTATCGGTACCCAAAAGACAATGGCAAACTTGCTGGATGAATATCGTCACCGTAGCTATCCTGGCGAAAAGGAAATCGAAGCGTTATTGCAGACATTGAAAGAAATCCTCAAGTACCAAGATGCCGATCAATTCTTCAGATGTCTGTACGATAAACGTGACGAACTTCTGGATCTGTACGACGATATCCAGCCCGTCCAATCCTTTTTCGAATCCCAAAAACCAGTATTCGATACCAGCTTCAAGCTACGTAAACGCTATGAGATCGACAAAGACTTATTGCAGACTGCCGAAGCAAAAGCAGCCGGTCAGCGCATCTCGGAAATATTGGCGATGAGTATGCCCTATGATTTCATCAAAGAATTACCCGATCTGAATATGCAATATGAGCAAGCCTTGATTGCAGAATTGGATAAAGAATCTGAACCCCTGCTGGAAGTAATCCAACAAAAAGTAGCCACTTTGGAGGACACCATTACAGCGATGGAAACAGTCAGAGCTAAATTTGAACCGGTCATCAAAGAGCGTTTCACGCTTTTGAAGAACAAGATATTGAGTGCGGAAACATTGACGGATCTTTTCTCATATCGGTCACAAATCGATCATTTGACGCAACAGTTAAGCACGCAAATCAATGATTTCATCTCGAAAATACAGCCTACACCTCCGCCTATACCTGTATCTCCGAAACCACCAATAGACGGCGGAGGCGATCCTGTTGTTGTAGATCCGGTAAAGCCAATAGCCAAGAAACCGGAATTTGTACATAAAAACAAACTGATTCCGCAAAACTACGAGAAAATCGAAACGGAAGCAGAGCTAGATGCCTTGTTACTTGCCATCCACGACGAACTGGAAAAAGTTCTCGAACAAGGCAAAACCATTCGTTTCATCTAATGATTAAAAATTGCAACAAAGTGAGGGTAACAATGGATAATACAGCATTAAAGAAATTTGCAGTTAGTGCCCGACACAAAATAACAACTGGTGTCCGCAATCGTGCGGCCCAGTTTGGTATTACCGCCCAAGGGATTGCACCTATCCAATCCCTTGCTGACGGTTTTATCGTAAATGGACACATTTTTGATAACAAGACGCAAACGCAATATGAACATCTGCGCAGAAGAGTAGAGATTGATGGCTACGAAGCAGTTATGGAGACGGCAAGTTATACTTGGTTCAATCGTCTGGTCGCCTTGCGTTTCATGGAAGTCCATGATTACTTGCCGATCCGAACGCGCATTTTATCGTCTTTGAAGGCGAATAAAGTGGAGCCGGATGCGGTTACGGAAGTCCTGCAACTGGTTGAGGAATTGTCGCTTGATAAGGAACTGATCTATCACTTACAAGATACGCATAATACCAACGAATTATTTAAATACATCATCGAAAAACAAGGGATGCAACTGGAAAAAATGTTGCCGAATGTTTTTTCGCCAGTGGAAGGAGATTTCTATCTGCTGCTACCGAATGATTTGTTGCAGGACAACGGCATCATCAGGGACTTGATTACGCTTATCCCTGAAGAAGCATGGGATGATATCGAAATCGTTGGGTGGTTGTATCAATTCTATGTTTCCGAAGAAAAAGACCAGATCTTTTCGGACTTGAAGAAGAACAAGAAAATCGGCAAACAATCGATAGGACCCGCTACACAACTGTTCACGCCTAAATGGATCGTTGAGTATCTGGTCGATAATTCTTTGGGGCGCCTGTGGCTAGAGAATAATGCATCCAGCAATCTGAAGGATAAACTGCATTACTATTTGGATGCAGCCGAACAAACACCGGAAGTTATGGAACAATTGGCAGCCCTAAAGTATGAGAGTTTGAAACCGGAAGACATCAAAGTGATGGATCCCGCTATGGGGTCTGGACATATGCTGCTACATGCCTTTGATGTTCTTCGTGAAATCTATCTGGAACGAGGATACAATCCAAGAGAAATTCCGCAATTGATTGTGGAAAATAATCTGTATGGAATGGATATCGATAAACGCGCAGCACAATTAGCTTCATTCGCAATCGCCATGAAGGCTCGTTCCTATGACAGACGCTTCTTCAGCAGAGAAGTTACGTTTAATCTGATTGGATTTGAGGAAAGCAATGGGTTAGCATTATTCCACAATACATCTTTACCTAATGAAGATGACGTAAATGCGGCACTAGAAAATCTGTATGCTCAATTTTTTGATGCAAGGATATATGGTTCTATTCTAAAATTTGAATTCATTGATGTGGAGCTTATAGAAGAAGCTATCAAACAGTTAAGAACTAGCCGTGTTGAAGATATCATAGCTCAAGGCTATTTAAATTTTGAGGTTCCTATTATTGAAGAACTTCTTGAACAATATAGATTGCTAACAATGAAATATGATATTGTTGTGACGAATCCGCCGTATATGGGTGGAAAAGGTATGGATGAAAAACTTGATAAATATGTTAAAAAACATTATCCAAATACAAAATCAGATTTATATGCAGTTTTTATGGATGTATCAATAATTGTGACACAAAAATATGGTTACTATGGAATGATTAATCAACATTCTTGGATGTTTCTATCATCATTTGAAAATTTAAGAGAAAATATTATTCGGAATCAGACAATAGTAAATATGTTGCATACAGGGACCAGAACTTTCCCGGAAATAGGGGGAGAAGTTGTTCAGAATACTGCGTTTATAGTTAAAAATTTTTTGCTTGATTTATATAAAGGTCGCTACGTTCGATTAGTTTCTTTCACCAATACTGATGAGAAAGCAAGAAATATAATGAATGAAGATTGTACTTACTACAGAAACCAAAATAAATTTAAAAGCATTCCAAGTTGTCCAATAGCGTATTGGGCAAGTGAGAAAGTATTTGATATATTTTCTAGTAGCTTAAAAATTGATGATATAGGACATGCCAAAAAAGGTTTAGATACCAGTAAGAATGATATTTTTTTAAGAGGATGGCATGAAATAGACATTAATCTCAAAGGAGAAAAATGGGTTCCATTAAATAAGGGGGGCCAATTTAGAAAATGGTATGGGAATCAGTATTATGTAATAGATTGGGAAGAAAATGGTAAAAAACTTAAAAATTATAAATCTTCAAATATAAGAAATGAAAAATTTTACTTTAAAGAAGGAATAACATGGTCAGACTTAACCAGTGGAGATTTTGGAGCACGTTATTTTCCAGAAGGTTTTATTTTTGAAGCTACTGGACCATCTTTTTTTAGTGAAGACCTAGAAAATACACTTGGCTATTTTAATAGTAAAGTATTTAATTTTTTAGCAAAATACACGATGTCAACTATGCACTATACGAATGGTAGTGTTGCAAAAATGCCATATAAAGAATTTGATGTAGATATACAATCTACAGTTTGTGAAAATATAAGTATTTCTAAAAATGATTGGAACTCATTTGAAACCTCATGGGATTTTGAAAAACATCCTCTGATAATTGATTCAGAACGTTATTCAACAATTTTCGAAGCGTATGCAAATTGGAATGCTATTGCAGAAGAACGATTCAACCAATTAAAATCCAACGAAGAAGAACTGAACCGCATTTTCATAGAGATTTATGACTTGCAAGATGAACTGACTCCAGAAGTCGAAGACAAAGACGTCACCGTTCGTAAAGCAGAGGTCGATCGTGATGTCCGCAGCTTCTTGTCTTATTTGGTCGGTGTAATATTCGGTCGATACCGCTTGGATAAACCAGGTCTTGCCTTTGCGGGTGGTGAATTCAACCTTGATGAATTTGGTTCGTACAAACCGGATAAGGATAATATCATACCGATTACAGCTGAACATTATTTTGAAGATGATATCGTTTCGAAGATTACAGAATTGGTTGCGATCATTTATGGCAAGGATACATTGAATGAAAACCTGCAGTTCATCGCAACGCATTTGGGGATGAAGGAATCCGAGACAGCTGAAGACACGATCCGCCGTTATTTCATGAAGGATTTCTACAAGGATCATCTGAAGATTTACCAAAAGCGTCCGATTTATTGGCAGTTCAGCAGCGGGAAGAAGGGCGCCTTCAAGGGCTTGATGTATCTGCACCGTTATGATAAATACACGTTGGCGCGTATCCGTACCGACTATGTCTTGAAATTGACGACTACCTTGAACCAACTGATCGAACATGCGCAGGTCATCATCGACGGCAATGTTTCCGCTAAAGAAGTGGCGCGTGCGCGAAAGGAAAGAGAAGCTTATGAAGCGCAACTGCAGGAGTTGCGCGAATACGATCTGATTCTGAAACAGTTGGCCGATCAGGAAATCGATTTGGATTTGGACGATGGCGTAAAAGTGAACTATGCCAAATTTCAGGACATCCCGTTTAAGAAAGACAATGGCCGTTCTGATAAAAAAAATCTATTCGAAAAAATCTAATAATAGAAAAAGTTGCCAAGAGGGAAAAATGTTTCCTTTTGGCAACTTTTTTGTATTTGCTAACTGGTGGATGTGACATTTTGGCAACAATAGAATTGTGGTTCGGTCCCGTTTGCTATAAGATAAAGGGAGATATTTTTTTGAGGGGATAATGGACATGTATGAAGCAGAAAAAAGGCTGCTGGAAGTTTTCCAACAGCCGTTAAAGGATTATCAGAAACGCCGCATCGTCTTCTGGTATGATAAATCCCAATCATTTTCGGATGAACTGAAGGAATATCAACTGGAGGATGTGTTGGTCTTGCGCTGCGATGACCAGCATTATTTTGAAACGAAGTATTTGGTGGAACATGTGCATCCCGAGCAGAATGTGCTCATCTATTTTGAGCATGAGCGGCCGGAGAACGAAAAGAATCCGTTGTTGGATATGTATTTTTACAGCCAAGAATTCAAGATGGACCCTATGGAGAACCTGAAGGACGAGTTGGGCATCAGGTTTGAGACCAGTGATGTGTTCTTCAAATCCTATCAATTGTTCTTCAACAATAAAAAACGCCGCAATCAATTTGTAACTGTGCTGGCAGAGAAGCAGGATATCACTGAAAACGACTTGGAGCTAGCAGTGCTATGCGTGTTGACGAAGACGAAGGAATTGACTGCTTTTGGCGTCTTCCGCTCACTCTTCGCGGAATATGGGGCCGGACAGGACACCTTGTGGCAACAAGTAATCAAATTCGGAAGAGCGGATGCATTCTGGCGTTTGGCCAAATTATCCTTCGGTTACGTGGAAGCTGAGCCAAGCATCGCCACTTTGCTCCAAGCTGTATTCCAAACGAAGCTGGATGCAGAGTTCGAAGGGAAAATCCCGGCGAATTGGGAGAAGCAGTTGCTGAGACAAGCGAATAACTGCGTCGTATTCCTGAACCGCTGGATGAACCTGCGTGATGAACAGGACAGCTACAACCGACTGTCGGATAACGTCTTCGAAGAATTGCAGATCGTAAAATGGATGAAGAATAAGCCGGCGAAATGGTTGGCGCAGTCGGATACGTTCCAAGCTTTTGATAAGCAACTGGTAGAAGGCATCGCTGTGCAATTGGCGGAAGGCGCTATCCTATTTGATGAATTCGAGAACATCATCTTGAACCGTCGCGCGTCCTATTGGTTTGATTCCTTCGGTAATGAGTATGAAGCTTTGCTGGCGGCTAGCCGCTTGCTGAAGCAAATTCATCTGATCGAAAAGGAAGGGTTCCCTTATCAGAAAGAGGCATTCTGGAAAAGCTATCAGGAACGCTATTATCAATTGGATAGCTATTATCGCCAATTCTACGTTGCCTTTGACAAAGGGAGCGCGTTGTCCGATGCTTTTGCGGACTTGCGCATGACGGTAGAAAACTATTATAAGAATGGTTTTCTTGCCAAATTGGCCGAGACTTGGATGACTTTCTTCAAAGATGCTCCTGCTTTTTCAGTTGAGAACACCTTGAAGCAGGAGCGTTTTTACAAAGATTGGGTCAGTAGCTATGCCGTAAAAGAGAACAGGATCTTTGTGATCATCTCTGATGCATTGCGCTATGAAGTGGCCGTCGAGTTGGGGCAACAACTGGAAGCAAGCACGCATTACAATGTGACAACGCATGCTCTCCAGGGTGTCGTTCCTTCCTACACCGAACTGGGCATGGCAAGTCTCCTGCCGCATCATCAGTTGAGCCTGTCCGCATCTGGCGAGGTTGTTGCCGATGAAATGGGCACAAAAGGCCTGCACCAACGGAATGCCGTCCTGGAAGCCAAGTTGGGTGTAGATAGAGCGAAGGCTGTCGATGCCAAAGCGGTATTGAACAGCTCCAGAAGCGAACTGCGGGAAATGTTTAAAGGCAGCAACTCAATCTACTACATCTATCACAATACGATTGATGCGATCGGAGATCATGCTGCTAGCGAAAGCCATGTTTTTGAGGCTGTCGAACTTGCACAGCAGGAACTGATTCGATTGATCGACAAACTCTTCAACGGAGTCAGTGCCGTTCGCTTCCTTGTGACGGCGGATCACGGCTTCCTTTACACGCGGGATGCCTTGCGTACGTTGGATAAAGTGAATGCCGACAGAACGGATGTCATCGCCTCGAACCGTCGTTTCTTCACGAATCGGGAAGCTGACAGCCAGAATCCGGGGTTGCTGGATTTCAAAGTGGATGCCTTGGCCGATGGAGATGTTCATGTGCATATCCCAAGGGGTGCGGCTCGATTGGCTATTCAAGGCGGCGGATCCAACTTTGTCCACGGCGGTATTTTGCCTCAGGAAGTGATGATACCTGTCTTGGAAATCACAACGGAGCGCGGAAAGGAAATCCATAAATCGGTGGATGTACAGTTGATCAGCAATACCGACCGCATCACGAATATCGTTACGTACCTTGATTTCCTACAGGTACAAGCTGTTTCAGCGGAACGAAGGGCAAGGAAAGTGAAACTGTACTTCAGCGATGGGATGGATAATCTTATTTCCAATGAAGTCACGCTCTTGGCGGATTCGCCCAATGAACAGGCCAGTGATCGGATGGTTCGTGAGAAATTTGTCTTGATGAGCCAAGCCTATGATCTGCTCAGCGAGTACCAATTCATCATGATTGATCTGGAAACAGGAGAAGAAATCAACCGCAAGAAATTTGTGATTGATTTGCCGGATGCAGGATTATTCTAGTAACACTGTTTAAATTTTCGGATAATAAAGTTTAAGAAAGTGTTTGCATTTCATTAAATAATAGAGTATAGTTTGTTTATAAAGTTTTAGCCGACTTTATAAGGAAATTATAGTAAGAGCTCCCTTCGGGGACTCTCGCAAAGCTCTAACCCCAGTTTCTTCGGAAGCTGGGGTTATCTTTTACACTTTTTTTGGAGGCTATCATGTCGAAAGAAGGAACATCAAAGTTACCTATTATGATACCGAACGAACATGCGCTTGTTATCTACAAACTGTTGGCTGAGGTCAACTATAAGGTTGGATATGCAAGCGGTCAGTACAATCGGTCTTTCATGAAGAAATATATTGAGAATTTGTTCTATTTGAAGGAATCTATACACTCAACCAGAATTGAAGGAACACCAGTCACTTTTACCGATATGGTAGAAGAAAGAGGCGAGAAAAATCCGAGTTGGGAAAGGATAGAGGTACTCAATTATCAGGAAGCCTTGCGGCAAGGGGCTTCAAGCATTAAAACTGGCTATCCCATCAGCACACGTTTAATCAAAGAATTGCACCGGACTTTGATGGGAAATGCGCGAGGTTCCAACGCATCCGGCGGTGAATTCAGAAATATACAGAATTTCATAGGTCCCAGCAACAGGATAGAGGATGCTGTGTATATTCCGATTGCGGCAAATGAAATCGATGAATACATGGAGAATTTAAATTTTTACATGAATGGCGTTCCTAACAGTAGTTTCCGTAAATTCAACAAAACGGACGGATTCGTATTTGATGAAGAGTGCGATCCGATCATTAAAGCGGCTGTCATGCATGTTCAATTTGAGTCGATTCATCCGTTTTTGGATGGGAACGGCAGGTTGGGAAGAATTCTGATTGCTCTTATCGCTATTAAAGAAGATCTGGTGGATGTCCCGGTATTCTTTGTGAGCGAAGAGTTGGAAAAAGAACGTGCTCGCTATTATGCCATGCTGAACGGGGTAAGAGGAGACAACCCTGATTGGTATTCTTGGATCAAGTTTTTTATCACCGCATGCGGACGGATGGCTGATTCTTTGTTGAGCAAATTAAAAGCAGTCGAAGAACTCGCCTCGAATGGATTAAAAAAATGTTCGTTAGAATCCGAGAAAAATATTTGGCTGTATACTTTTTCCGACCCCTACACAACTGCAACTCGCGTAGCAGAAAACTTGCATCTTGCTCCTGGCACCGCCAGAAAGGGATTAAAAGCCTTATCTGATGCAGGTCTTTTGTATACAGACGAGACTGCAATCAGAAACAGGAAGTATCGCAACTATGATTTAATGCGAATTTTGGACTGAATAACTATCGTTTTGGACAGCAGAGGCTTCTTCGGAGGCCTTTTTTTTGTTGTATAAAACGTTTTCTTTTGGTACGATAATATTAAAATATTGACATGATCCAAAAATCAGGAGGACTACATATGGGAATCAAGATTGGGTTGGATGTGGGAATCACATCGGTTGGGTATGCTGTGTTACGTACCGACGATGAAGGCGTCCCTTATAAAATAGAAATACTGAATTCCGTTATCTTTCCCGCTGCGGAAAATCCAAAATCGGGCGAGTCTTTGGCAGCTCCGCGTAGAGGCAACAGAGGCTCTCGCAGAAGGACACGCCGTACCAAGTTCCGTAAATATCGGACGAAGCGCTTGTTTATTCGTCATGGTTTATTGACAGCCGAGGAAATTGAGGATATTTTCAATCATAAATTAGGGCACAAAACGATTTATGAACTGCGGACAGAAGCTTTGGATCGGAAGCTTACAAATGAAGAGTTATTCCGAATCCTTTACTTCTTCGCCGGACATCGTGGCTTTAAATCGAATCGGAAGGCTGAAATCGAGAATGCAGATGCTGAAACGGGAATGGTGCTATCAGCAATCAGCGAAATCAAAACAGCATTGGAAGAGGGAACTTACCGTACTTTGGGCGAATATATGCACGCCCATCCGAAATATGAGGAGCATAAACGAAATAAAGATGGCAAAGATCGTTATTTAGGTACCGCTCGGCGAGATTTTATCACTGACGAAATTAAACAGATCGTAAATGCTCAACGCGGATTCGGCAATGAGGCTTTGACGGATACGTTCGAACAAGAATTCATTGGTAATGGTGAAGGCGAAGCAGCCGGAATCTTCACTGCCCAGCGTGATTTTGATGAGGGTCCAGGCAAGGGAAGCCCATATGGCGGCGATCAAATCGAGAAGATGATCGGCTGGTGCACCTTTGAGAAAGAAGAACATCGTGCAGCAAAGGGAACTTATACTTTCCAATATTTTGAACTGTTGAGCAAACTTAATAATCTGAAAATACAGGAATTTGCCGGGGACGATTGGAAAGAATTGAACCCTGATCAAAGGCAATTGATCATCGACAAAGCCTTCAGCAAGGATAAGCTGCAATATGCGGAAATCAAAAAAATGTTGAAGTTAGAACCGGAAGCGAAATTCAATTTGTTGTCCTATGGCAGCAAGACTGAACAGGACAAAACTGAGAAGACGAACTTCGTCGCACTACGTAGCTATGACAAAGTACGCAAAGCGCTTGGCAAGGAAGTCTATGAAGCAATGCCGAGCAGTTTAAAGGATGAAATCGGTACAATCCTGACGACTTATTCCAGCGACAAGAGCCGCCGCAGAGTATTTGCCGACAGGTTGAGTTTGACGTCTGAACAGGTTGAAGCACTCTTGCCGCTTACGATGACGCAATACGGGCATCTTTCCTTGAAAGCAATGCGAAATATCATCCCTTATTTAGAGATGGGACTAACTTATGATAAAGCCGCAGAGTCTGCTGGATATGATTTTAAACACAACGCAATAGACAGAGCCTTTATCCATGAGAATGTGTCCAATCCGGTCGTGAAACGCGCTGTCAGCCAATGCATCAAGGTTGTAAGCCAATTGACCCGCGAGTACGGTAAACCGGATGCAATCAATATCGAGTTTTCTCGTGAGCTCGGAAAGAACTTTGAAGAGCGCCGTAAAATTGAGAAGAACCAAAAAGAAAATATGGCGCGCAATGAAAGTATTGCCAATGAATTACGCGAAAACGGCATAGCTGTTAACGGAGAGAACATTACCCGATTGAAATTGTGGCGAGAACAGGGCAACATGGATCCATATACTGGGAAAGAAATTCAGTATGGAGATGTATTCTATGGGCATTATGATGTTGACCATATTATTCCTTACAGCATTTCCTTTGACGATAGTTTCGGCAACAAGGTGTTGGTCAGTTCAGCCGCCAACCGTGAAAAGGGGAACCGCATTCCGATGGAGTATTTGGCGAATGATCCGGTTGGTATTCAGAACTTGGAAAAAATTGCGGGAACCATCCGTAATTATAATAAACGTGAAAAATTACTG
This sequence comes from Trichococcus shcherbakoviae, assembly GCF_963666195.1. Lineage (NCBI taxonomy): Bacteria > Bacillati > Bacillota > Bacilli > Lactobacillales > Carnobacteriaceae > Trichococcus > Trichococcus shcherbakoviae. Next base: position 835,209 of record NZ_OY762653.1, on the reverse strand, counting down.
AAGAAAAAATTAAGCCCTGAAGATGTGGACGGCTGGAAATCACGTAATATCAATGACACGCGATACATTGCCAGACTGTTGCGCAATTACTTCAGACAGAATATCGAATTTTCCGAGAAGGAAAACATTAAAGAGAAAGTTGCCGTTAATAATGGTGTCGTAACCGCTCGGATGCGTGCACGCTGGGGACTCGGTCCAAAATATAGGGATAATGATCGACATCATGCGATGGATGCAGTCGTGGTTGCTTGTATGACTCCCGCATTTGTCAGAAGGGTCACAGTCTACAGTAAGCGCCAAGAAGTGCGCTTCAACAAATCCTTGTGGAATGAGGGCACATTGGAATCAGATCTAGCCCACATGAGTTTGGAGAAGCGTGAAGAATACGAAAAAATGTTCAGTAAAGCTTTCCCTCAGCCTTGGGAAGGGTTCCGGGACGAATTGAATGCGCGATTATCGGATAACCCGAAAGAACTGATCAAGAACATCAAGAATACATTGGGCACCTATACCGATGAAGAAATCGATAAACTGAAACCGATGTTTGTGGTGCGAAGACCGAATAAGAAAATTACCGGACCGGCGCATTTGGAAACAATCCGCAGCGGCAAATTGTTGAATGAAGGGAAATCCCTGAGTCGCGTCAGCATCAGCAAACTGAAACTGAACAAGAACGGTGAAATTGGAACGGGAAATGCTGAGTTTTACAAGTCAGAGGATAATGGCTGGATGCCTGTTTATAATGCCTTGAAAGCAGAAATGGAGCAAAACGGCGGCAGCGGTGAGAAAGCTTTTCCGGATGGCGTATTCACCTATACACAAGAAAATGGGCAAACCCATACCGTCCGAAAAGTGAAAGTCATTCAAAAATCTACGCTGCAAGCTGTACTGAATGACGGCAAGGCAATGGCTGACAATGGTTCAATGGTGCGTATTGATGTGTTCAGAACACCTAAGAAGTATGTGTTTGTGCCGGTGTATGTGAAGGATACCGTGGCGAAGGAACTGCCGGAGAAGTATTGTGTCCAAGGGAAGAATTATGTTGATTGGCCAGAAATCTCAGATGAGGATCAATTTGTTTTCTCTCTTTATCAGAATGACGTTGTACGAGTTGATCACAAAAGTGGGATGCCTTTAACGTATTCTGGAGAAAATATTGGTGTTGAAAAAATGGAGAATTTAATTGGATATTATTCAAGTGCAAATATCGCTCTAGGTTGTATAACAATCAGATCAAATGATAGCTCGTTTTCAGCTGTCAACGTCGGTATTGCAACATTACGTTCGCTTGAAAAAATGCAAGTGGATTATTTAGGCAATCTGAGTAAAGTCAAAGAAAAAACCAGACAAACGTTTTCTAATATGAAGAGGTGATAGTGATGGGGTTTCGAAATATCTATATTGAAAATCCAGCTCGATTAAGTATTAAAAATCGTCAATTAATTATTTCTCAGGATCAGGATATTTCGGTCCCCGTTGATGATATTGATAGCATTGTGATTGATTCTTTACAATGTACATTAACAGCACCAACCATTTCTTTTTTGGCAGAAAATCAGGTTGTCCTTTATACGTGCAATAAGCAGCATATGCCCTGCGCAGTCTTGAATCCTTTGGGAAATCATTCCAGAAAGTTAAGCATTTTACAGAACCAGATGGGTGTGACTAAACGATTCAAAGATAGGGCTTGGCAAAAAATTATCCGGCAAAAAGTGTTGAATCAAGCTAGATGCTTGGAGTTGACTTCGTCTCCCAATGTTGCTGAATTGAATCAGTTGGCCACACAAGTTTTGGAAGGCGATAAATCTTTCAAAGAATCAAGTGCAGCAGCTCTGTACTTTCGTTCGCTATTTGATACAAGTTTTAATCGCAGGCACGAAACGGTTCATAACGCAGCACTGAATTACGGTTACGCCATAGTGCGCGGAGCGATTTCTAGAGATCTGTGTGCATATGGTTTTGAGCCAGCATTCGGGATCCATCACCACAATGAACTGAATGCATTCAATCTTGCGGATGATCTGATTGAGCCGTTCAGGCCATATGTAGATTTATGGGTGGCACAAAATGTTGATCCCGAAGAAAAAGTTCTTACTTCCTCTTACAAACGTGATCTTGTTTCCTTATTGTTTACAGAAGTAAAAATCGATAATGAATTACATTCCCTTACCAATGCAATCCGAAAAACGGTAGCTTCCTACACCAATTGTTGCAGAAATAACACAACGACCAATTTGAAATTGCCCGAATTGGTTCCGTTGCGACCGCACGAGTATGAGTAGCCGCTTTATGAGAATGGTGGTTATGTTCGACTTACCCGTGGAAACGAGAGAACAAAGAAAAATTGCAACAAAATTTAGGAAGTACCTATTGGATGAGGGATATGTAATGATGCAGTTTTCGGTTTATTATCGGATTTGTAACGGAAAAGACATGGTGAATAAATATCTGTTGCGCTTGGAAGATAATGTTCCGGAAAAGGGTTCTGTCAGGTTAATTACCTTGACAGAAAAGCAATTTAGTGAAATGAAAGTTTTGGTAGGTGGCGTTTCACCCATAGAAGAGAAGCTGGATTCCAGCAATCTGTCCGTATTTTAGACACGCCAAACGGCCCCTCATAGTTGATATGAAGGGCTTTTTCGCGCGAGATGTTTTATTTTAGCCGATTTTGTAAGGAAACTATAGCGAAAAATCTTTTGACAATCTCCTTTATAGGTTTTATTTTAGCCGATTTTGTAAGGAAACTATAGCGCATTAGATGTGCGCCTGTTAGATTACACAGTTTTATTTTAGCCGATTTTGTAAGGAAACTATAGCTGGTGTGTGGAGGTCTATATCCAATCGGTAGTTTTATTTTAGCCGATTTTGTAAGGAAACTATAGCAACCTTGGTTTGTTGGCAAAGACGTGGCTGGTTTTATTTTAGCCGATTTTGTAAGGAAACTATAGCAAACGAGTGCGTCATGGACGACAGAGGAGTGTTTTATTTTAGCCGATTTTGTAAGGAAACTATAGCCTTTCGCATTTCTTCTTGTGCGTCCAAAAAGTTTTATTTTAGCCGATTTTGTAAGGAAACTATAGCTTACCCAACAACTGCTCAACAGGGTAGTCTTGTTTTATTTTAGCCGATTTTGTAAGGAAACTATAGCTACAATCCCTCTCATGCTATTGAATTGTTTGTTTTATTTTAGCCGATTTTGTAAGGAAACTATAGCGATAGTTGAATTCGCTATTTCTTTAGCTCCGTTTTATTTTAGCCGATTTTGTAAGGAAACTATAGCTGTCCAACGAACAAGCAATCGCAAAACTAAGTTTTATTTTAGCCGATTTTGTAAGGAAACTATAGCAAGAAGCACCGAAACAGGGATTCTATTTACGTTTTATTTTAGCCGATTTTGTAAGGAAACTATAGCGCGAACAATACACTATACAAAGATATTTAAGTTTTATTTTAGCCGATTTTGTAAGGAAACTATAGCTTGAGGGGTATCTCCAAGTGAGTTGATGTAGTTTTATTTTAGCCGATTTTGTAAGGAAACTATAGCGCATCGTCGTTCTTCCTTTCCGTTCCAGTTGTTTTATTTTAGCCGATTTTGTAAGGAAACTATAGCCGAGGGGCTGCATGGCGCGATCGGATTCGCGTTTTATTTTAGCCGATTTTGTAAGGAAACTATAGCAACGATAAAGCTTCAGCAACATGCGATTGAGTTTTATTTTAGCCGATTTTGTAAGGAAACTATAGCCTTTCTATGTTGAGCGTTATTTGATAAATAGTTTTATTTTAGCCGATTTTGTAAGGAAACTATAGCCAAACGAACAAGATATGTTATTGCTAGCAAGTTTTATTTTAGCCGATTTTGTAAGGAAACTATAGCCATGAAAATGGATAGGAGTTTTTTTAATGGGTTTTATTTTAGCCGATTTTGTAAGGAAACTATAGCTTTCATGCATCGTTAATACTTCCCTTCTCGGTTTTATTTTAGCCGATTTTGTAAGGAAACTATAGCCACTGTCGCAACGTAAGGATTTAGAATTGAGTTTTATTTTAGCCGATTTTGTAAGGAAACTATAGCCAGCTGCTGCTTCAGCTTGTAATATTTCTTGTTTTATTTTAGCCGATTTTGTAAGGAAACTATAGCTACAAAGGTTCACACCGCTACCTAGCTTGCGTTTTATTTTAGCCGATTTTGTAAGGAAACTATAGCCCATCATGTAAACAAGCAGCAAAGCAATCAGTTTTATTTTAGCCGATTTTGTAAGGAAACTATAGCCTATCAGCATGAATAAGTTAGCCGCCACACGTTTTATTTTAGCCGATTTTGTAAGGAAACTATAGCCCGACCCAATACAAACAGGTGGTAGGCTCGGTTTTATTTTAGCCGATTTTGTAAGGAAACTATAGCTTATGATTCGGCCTATTTTATGCACCCACGAGTTTTATTTTAGCCGATTTTGTAAGGAAACTATAGCCCTTGCGGATTATTTCCGATACTTTTGCTAGTTTTATTTTAGCCGATTTTGTAAGGAAACTATAGCCTTTGGGTACGATCTGTTTTTTGACAACTGGTTTTATTTTAGCCGATTTTGTAAGGAAACTATAGCGTTATGGTAAAGTCACCGATACAGTGAACGGTTTTATTTTAGCCGATTTTGTAAGGAAACTATAGCCTATCGCTATGATGAGTTCTGGAGAGCAGAGTTTTATTTTAGCCGATTTTGTAAGGAAACTATAGCGAAGAGGCTCCGGCTGTACCGAAAGAAGCAGTTTTATTTTAGCCGATTTTGTAAGGAAACTATAGCTGCTGAAGCTACAAAGCAAGACGCTTCCGGGTTTTATTTTAGCCGATTTTGTAAGGAAACTATAGCGATTATCTTTTCTCTTAGTAGAATTCCACAGTTTTATTTTAGCCGATTTTGTAAGGAAACTATAGCTCTAAGCTCTTTAAATAATGCCTGCTGAATAAATAGCTATTTTTAGCTTACGGGTTCACAAGGGGTTCAATTCTGGGTAAGCTCATCAATTGGATGATAGTCAAAAAAATGCGCAATGAAACCTTGGACAGGTTCATTGTAAGAATGGATAAAGCAATCACACACAGACTGGTCTCTTCAAGGCGTGTTCGAATAAGCCTGAGCCCGAACTTTCTTTTCGCCAGGCTGAAGCCTCTTTCGACCTCTACTCGATCGCAGTTGTCGGTGTATTCTTGTTTTTTGTCAACCTTTTGATCCTTCTTGGGCCTGCCGAGCGACGGGCCGGATAATCGGATTCCGAGTTCTTTGCAGTAGCTCAAGTTTGTGCGATTTCGGTATATTTTATCCGCCAAAACTCGTTCAGGATACACTCCCATCCGTTCTTTGTAGCGTTCCACTGCAACTATGAGGCATTCGCTCTCGTTGTAGGCATCGAAGGAAATTTTTTCGAGTCGGGCGTACCCATTGGTTATGCTCATGTCCAGTTTGGCTCCGAACTCCACCGGGTTCTTGGCTTTTCCGCGGACAATCGGGCGAATAAACGGCTGGCTGATACTGACGATGCGATCCTGCACTTTGTGCGTCCTGCTTGTGTGCATATAGAGCTGCTGTTCATACAATTTCCGCAAAGTCCCCAACAGGTCGACTTGCTTCGTTCCTAGCGTATAACCTTGCTCCAGAAATGCGTCGATGTACCCTAAATCTCGCCGGATGTAGTTCAGTTGCTTGCCGATGGCTTTGCGAATTTGTTTGCTGCTTTTCTTTTTCTTGCGCGCGATGTTGAGATAATCCCTTCGGGCCATTTTCCGATAGGTGCGGGGTTTGGGAAGGTGGTTTGCTTCGCAGATTACGTCGATGATGCCTTCCAACTTTTCCCGACATTCGTTCAACAGTTCCGTGTCTTGCGGGAACTTGATTTCTGAAGGCGCGCAAGTGGCATCTAGAATGAGCGTCCCTTCATTCTCAGATCCTGATGCATCATTGTCATCATTATTGTCATTATCGTCAGTTTGGGAATCATCTGCTCCATCCTCTATAGGTTTGAGGATCAATTCATTGATTTCAATCAGAATTTCGGACGAGAGACGTTTGCGGAAGTGCACCATCGAAGAAGCATCGAATGGCTTTTCATCCTTATAGGAAGGTAGTCCGACAAAGTACTGCAGATAGGGATTTTCGCGAATCTGATTGACGACTTCGGTATCTGCATACTGAAATTCGCTTTGAATAATCAAGGCACCTAGTGCCATCCTTACCGGTTTGGCGATGTTTCCTCTGTCACTGTTGAACAGAGCAGCATACTTATCTTCAATGACTGACCAGGGAATCGAATCCGCTTTTTTGACCCAACGGTTTTCTGGGTTCATCGTAAGGCCCAATGGCTGATCGAAGTCATAAATGGTTAATTGCCGATTCGTCTGCTTTTTGTACATTTTCATCGCCTCTTCGTATCATTTTTGAAAAAAGTGCACGGGTTTTTGGTGTTTTGCCCTGGATTCCATGTATCTATTATACCAAAAAACATCTAAAAACGCTGTTATGATAAGGTTTGTTAATTATTCAGTAGACATTAAATACATAGATGATGAAGTTTTATTTTAGCCGATTTTGTAAGGAAACTATAGCCTATTTCATCATCTGAATTATCATAGTCGCGTTTTATTTTAGCCGATTTTGTAAGGAAACTATAGCTCATCAGGAACTGCTGTAGAGAACCTATATGTTTTATTTTAGCCGATTTTGTAAGGAAGGAAACTATAGCAAGGTCACTATCTCAAGTTCTTAGAGATGAGTTTTATTTTAGCCGATTTTGTAAGGAAACTATAGCTCTTGTGATACCGCCATCATCGGTCCATGAGTTTTATTTTAGCCGATTTTGTAAGGAAACTATAGCAAACGATTGCAGAACTTGAAAATTGACTTAGTTTTATTTTAGCCGATTTTGTAAGGAAACTATAGCCCTTCAGCTTTTCATAAACGCTCGGATCGGGTTTTATTTTAGCCGATTTTGTAAGGAAACTATAGCTCAAGTGGTATGCGTTTGTTAAATGCCATGTGTTTTATTTTAGCCGATTTTGTAAGGAAACTATAGCCTCGACTTGTTCGTTATACATTTCATCTTTGTTTTATTTTAGCCGATTTTGTAAGGAAACTATAGCGCCGTTTGATCCAAGTAAACCAGCGCGTCAGTTTTATTTTAGCCGATTTTGTAAGGAAACTATAGCAATTCTCTATCTCTCCGCTGTTGCTCTTGCGTTTTATTTTAGCCGATTTTGTAAGGAAACTATAGCCAATCAAATAATCACTTGTCTCATACGCATGTTTTATTTTAGCCGATTTTGTAAGGAAACTATAGCGATGCCTTGCGGTACTCCCTAGAAGCCTTTTGTTTTATTTTAGCCGATTTTGTAAGGAAACTATAGCTACGGCTTTAATGCCTTAATCATGTTAGAAGTTTTATTTTAGCCGATTTTGTAAGGAAACTATAGCCGCTACACAGGAGACACGATAGACCAGGTGCGTTTTATTTTAGCCGATTTTGTAAGGAAACTATAGCATGTTGGACCTCGTTTTCTTTCAAGATAAAGTTTTATTTTAGCCGATTTTGTAAGGAAACTATAGCTTGTCTTTCGTCTGGCAGATGCCGGACGTAGTTTTATTTTAGCCGATTTTGTAAGGAAACTATAGCAACATACAGAAGTGTTTGCACTTTTATTTAAGTTTTATTTTAGCCGATTTTGTAAGGAAACTATAGCTAGTGTATCAGTAAACAAATGAGCAACATCGTTTTATTTTAGCCGATTTTGTAAGGAAACTATAGCGGCATTGTCGATGAAACAAACTTCCACCAAGTTTTATTTTAGCCGATTTTGTAAGGAAACTATAGCCAGGAGGAGGTATGAACAGCAGCCGTACCTGTTTTATTTTAGCCGATTTTGTAAGGAAACTATAGCTAGTCGTTGCTGCCCAGCTCGTCGTCCCATGTTTTATTTTAGCCGATTTTGTAAGGAAACTATAGCCAAACTGCGCCTGCAAACCCGCCACCGTTTGTTTTATTTTAGCCGATTTTGTAAGGAAACTATAGCCAAGGGGAAGCGGGGTACTCAGTAAAATGGGTTTTATTTTAGCCGATTTTGTAAGGAAACTATAGCTTAAGAAGTTTATAAACCCAACAGGAGTGAGTTTTATTTTAGCCGATTTTGTAAGGAAACTATAGCTAGGAAGGTTAGGACCTGCTGTGCAGAGGCGTTTTATTTTAGCCGATTTTGTAAGGAAACTATAGCACTAGGAATGAGAGTGGCTGCAATTGTTTCGTTTTATTTTAGCCGATTTTGTAAGGAAACTATAGCAATACACAGGTCTAATAAGTTACGAGGACCGTTTTATTTTAGCCGATTTTGTAAGGAAACTATAGCAATGGCTTTGTCTTCACCAGTTGGGTCTGTGAGTTTTATTTTAGCCGATTTTGTAAGGAAACTATAGCCACCCTGCACAACGGCATTCCTACTTTTAAGTTTTATTTTAGCCGATTTTGTAAGGAAACTATAGCCCGTGAAATAGGTTTGTGGGATTGTTGCATGTTTTATTTTAGCCGATTTTGTAAGGAAACTATAGCTAGTTTCTCAGTATCCGAAAGCTCGCGCTTGTTTTATTTTAGCCGATTTTGTAAGGAAACTATAGCCTGTGCTTCCGACTTCAATCATTTTTGACTGTTTTATTTTAGCCGATTTTGTAAGGAAACTATAGCGTACGGTTAATGTTTCTGGGAGCGCGTGGCGTTTTATTTTAGCCGATTTTGTAAGGAAACTATAGCGCCGTTTGATCCAAGTAAACCAGCGCGTCAGTTTTATTTTAGCCGATTTTGTAAGGAAACTATAGCTATATAGATAAAAAGAATTAGGGGACAAGGGTTTTATTTTAGCCGATTTTGTAAGGAAACTATAGCTATACACCTATATAGGGAAGAAAGCTAGTTGTTTTATTTTAGCCGATTTTGTAAGGAAACTATAGCGGTCAACTAGCATTTAGTTCACCTACTTTTGTTTTATTTTAGCCGATTTTGTAAGGAAACTATAGCTATAGGGGAACAAAGCAAGTTTGTGAAAAAGTTTTATTTTAGCCGATTTTGTAAGGAAACTATAGCGAAATTCAAAAAAGGTGATACCGTAATTTTGTTTTATTTTAGCCGATTTTGTAAGGAAACTATAGCTGATTGCATCTTGAATAGTCAATGGAATTCGTTTTATTTTAGCCGATTTTGTAAGGAAACTATAGCTAGTAGGGGGAAAATAAAACAAAAAAAGTTGTTTTATTTTAGCCGATTTTGTAAGGAAACTATAGCTGGTTGCCAGTTTAAATGTCGGGTACATTTGTTTTATTTTAGCCGATTTTGTAAGGAAACTATAGCAAGCCCAGTGCATTCTTGTTGAGGAAAGATGTTTTATTTTAGCCGATTTTGTAAGGAAACTATAGCAAACCGGCGGAGGGGTAATCAATGATTAAAGTTTTATTTTAGCCGATTTTGTAAGGAAACTATAGCTCACGACTGCTTCAGATAGCTGAATCCCGAGTTTTATTTTAGCCGATTTTGTAAGGAAACTATAGCAGAGAGTTCGGCAATGCGCCTATGACTGAGGTTTTATTTTAGCCGATTTTGTAAGGAAACTATAGCTATGTAATCAAATAAGAGATGGAAGAGGGAGTTTTATTTTAGCCGATTTTGTAAGGAAACTATAGCCATTGTCCTCGTACCCATTTTGTAACCCTTGTTTTATTTTAGCCGATTTTGTAAGGAAACTATAGCAAGGAATGTGATGCGCTATTAAGTACCATTGTTTTATTTTAGCCGATTTTGTAAGGAAACTATAGCATGATGGCATCGGCTTCCGGCATCGCCTCTGTTTTATTTTAGCCGATTTTGTAAGGAAACTATAGCCTAAGGCAACTGGTAAAGTCGACACAGCTAAGTTTTATTTTAGCCGATTTTGTAAGGAAACTATAGCATTCGCAGATCAGGCGGCATCAACTACGTGGTTTTATTTTAGCCGATTTTGTAAGGAAACTATAGCAATGTAAGCGCTTCATAAGTTCGAATTCATGTTTTATTTTAGCCGATTTTGTAAGGAAACTATAGCTGGCGACGTTCTCCAGTAAATAGTCTTTATGTTTTATTTTAGCCGATTTTGTAAGGAAACTATAGCAATCACATATAGCACTATAACAGACCTGTTGTTTTATTTTAGCCGATTTTGTAAGGAAACTATAGCTATTACAAAACACATGATGGGATGGTTGGTGTTTTATTTTAGCCGATTTTGTAAGGAAACTATAGCTTCTGGTTCAACGGTTGGCGCGTCGTCAGGGTTTTATTTTAGCCGATTTTGTAAGGAAACTATAGCTAAGCATTTAAAAGCTGGAAAGAGTTCGGGTTTTATTTTAGCCGATTTTGTAAGGAAACTATAGCATGAACAAGAACTACCAAAGCATCATGAAAGTTTTATTTTAGCCGATTTTGTAAGGAAACTATAGCGCACCATACGTGCGATATGCGGGTTCAATGGTTTTATTTTAGCCGATTTTGTAAGGAAACTATAGCTTCAAAGCTCCTTCTAATGTTTTCACGGCTGTTTTATTTTAGCCGATTTTGTAAGGAAACTATAGCCGTTCCGCCTGCACCTATATATTTCACGCTGTTTTATTTTAGCCGATTTTGTAAGGAAACTATAGCCTACATACAAGAGGGAGATCAAGGGTTCATGTTTTATTTTAGCCGATTTTGTAAGGAAACTATAGCCTATTGCATTTCATTATAGATTGCAATGGAGTTTTATTTTAGCCGATTTTGTAAGGAAACTATAGCTTACAAAGCTATAAGCCGTACATCTTAATTGTTTTATTTTAGCCGATTTTGTAAGGAAACTATAGCATTCGCAGATCAGGCGGCATCAACTACGTGGTTTTATTTTAGCCGATTTTGTAAGGAAACTATAGCCAACTTCGACATGACCCGACACATTGACCGGTTTTATTTTAGCCGATTTTGTAAGGAAACTATAGCCCTCCATGACTTTATCTAGAGCCGTTGCGGGTTTTATTTTAGCCGATTTTGTAAGGAAACTATAGCAGAATGGAAGTGCTAAAACAATAACGCTGAGTTTTATTTTAGCCGATTTTGTAAGGAAACTATAGCTCTTGACACAAGAGTTTTTCGGTTTCTCCGGAGTTTTATTTTAGCCGATTTTGTAAGGAAACTATAGCAGGTAACAACAATGCCATACAAAGCCGACAGTTTTATTTTAGCCGATTTTGTAAGGAAACTATAGCGTTCAAATCCTTTAATACTCTTCCGGTATGTTTTATTTTAGCCGATTTTGTAAGGAAACTATAGCTGAATTCTATTATTTCATAGACCCATGGTAGTTTTATTTTAGCCGATTTTGTAAGGAAACTATAGCCGAAGCATTCGCTTCAACGTTATACTTTAGGTTTTATTTTAGCCGATTTTGTAAGGAAACTATAGCCTCTGCTAAATCGGTATCAGTCCATTGTTTGTTTTATTTTAGCCGATTTTGTAAGGAAACTATAGCTCTTCTGAATGAGTTTGTTTGATTTTGTAAGTTTTATTTTAGCCGATTTTGTAAGGAAACTATAGCAAGTTGTGTTGTCTTTCCACGTGCAGCCACGTTTTATTTTAGCCGATTTTGTAAGGAAACTATAGCGATTGCCAACGCAACATCTTTCGTGTCCTTGGTTTTATTTTAGCCGATTTTGTAAGGAAACTATAGCTGCCATTGAGTTTCACGAGGTTTCAGGTTTGTTTTATTTTAGCCGATTTTGTAAGGAAACTATAGCGTAACAATGGAACGGTATTACAATAATTTTGTTTTATTTTAGCCGATTTTGTAAGGAAACTATAGCTAAAACAACTGAAAGCGAGGTGAGAAAATTGTTTTATTTTAGCCGATTTTGTAAGGAAACTATAGCCCGGGATGCTGACTTTTAAAGCTTGCTTGCGTTTTATTTTAGCCGATTTTGTAAGGAAACTATAGCGATGCTATCCTCAATCTGATCAGGCTTATTGTTTTATTTTAGCCGATTTTGTAAGGAAACTATAGCGCCTTGACGCTCATGCCATTCAAGCAGCGTGTTTTATTTTAGCCGATTTTGTAAGGAAACTATAGCCCATCATGTAAACAAGCAGCAAGGCAATCAGTTTTATTTTAGCCGATTTTGTAAGGAAACTATAGCGATGCAGTGGACGTTGCAGAAGGCGTTGCGGTTTTATTTTAGCCGATTTTGTAAGGAAACTATAGCCATTACTTGAGGATTGATTAAATCTGCGATGTTTTATTTTAGCCGATTTTGTAAGGAAACTATAGCCAAAAATTTCTGTTTTCCTTTTTTCGTGTTGTTTTATTTTAGCCGATTTTGTAAGGAAACTATAGCCTATCAGCATGAATAAGTTAGCCGCCACACGTTTTATTTTAGCCGATTTTGTAAGGAAACTATAGCAACAAGCGAGAGAGGCCATTGAAGAAGAATGTTTTATTTTAGCCGATTTTGTAAGGAAACTATAGCCCTTGATAGTCAATGTGCGACGGCCTGCTTGTTTTATTTTAGCCGATTTTGTAAGGAAACTATAGCCGCAAAAGTACAGACTTCTACCACAGTATCGTTTTATTTTAGCCGATTTTGTAAGGAAACTATAGCCTTAGCTAAAGCGGATCACCTTTCCAGCTGAGTTTTATTTTAGCCGATTTTGTAAGGAAACTATAGCTGCCCGCAGCCGAAAGAGCCGTGAGGGGTGGTTTTATTTTAACCGATTTTGTAAGGAAACTATGGCGACCCGACACTTTTGCTCGAATCGACTTACGTTTTATTTTAACCGATTTTGTAAGGAAACTATGGCATGCTTCTTCACTCCTTAGAATAATGTAACATTTTAGTTTAGCCGATTTTATAAGGAAACTATAGCTTCAACAGTTTAACGTCAGATCGAACTGGGTTTATTTTATAGAGCAAAAAAACTAATCCAATCCTCAAAATGTGAAGATTGGACTAGTTTATCTTTCATCGGGCAGGGTACATTATGATCAGCACTTTATAAATGTTTTTTTCTTCTTTTTTCCGCAGTAAAGAATATTTCATCATCTGCTCTTCTTCCGATAGCAATGATCTCAATGATTTCTATACTACCATCTTTGCAGGGTTTGAAAATGAGACGAATACCCAGTCTTTGATTCTTTAGTTCTTTAAAACCTGCTAACTTCGAATAGGTAGTGTTTCCGATGTCTTTACCAATTTCTGATCCTCTTTCTTTTAGTCGATCTTCAGCAGCGTTGACCCACTGTTTCAAAGTGCCATCCAATTTTTTATAATCTCTTTCGGCTTCTTTCCAAAAATACACCTCAGCCATTAGTCAAACAAATCCTTATCAGACAATGCGGAGAAAGGATTATGTTCTTGGTTGGATTCGATCACCTTTTCAGAGGGAATGAGCTCACCGGGACCGTCTTTAACTCGATTGTTTAGTTGGCTATAAAAGAGTTTTTCTTCAAGGACCATGTTTCTTTTTACAAGTTCTTCGTAAGTGGTGTTGCTGAGTATGACAGCTTCAGGCTTGTTGTGATTAAAAATAAAAGTTGGCTCTCCGGTTTGATTGATATCTTTGATAATTTTTGAAAATTCTTTTTTGGCTTCAGTAACTGATTTAGTGTTAACATCTAATATTTTTAGCATCTGAGACACCCCCGATTTCTTATCTTGATCTTATTATAATGGTAAAAGGCATTTAAATCAATTCATAATAAAGAGCTTTATTGAGGTTCGAAACGATGGGAGGATAAATGTTTTATAAATCGATTTCTACCATGACAGGAATATGATCACTGTAGCAAATCCATTTGTCGTGAGCTCCTATTTCCAATGATTGTATAATGTTTGTTGAGCAAAAGAAATAATCTATGTGATATGGTTGAGCTTGGTGTCTGTATAAATAAAAGGTATTTTGCGTTTCGCATCCTTGAATTTCTTTGTTCAATACATGATAGGCGCTATCTAATCCTGCAGATTTTAATTCACTGACAACCGCTGAGTGATTTCTGCGTTGATGTTTTTATCCCATATAGCGTTACTGTTAAAGTCTCCCCCGATTATACAATTTTCTAAATGCCGCTTATGGATTTGGACGTAGGTGTGAATATCTTCTATGTAGTTATTACATCCCCATATGCCCAATAAATTGAATTTATCATCGACTCTGCAAGATAGAAAGTACTCTAAACCATAACTTGGCCAATTATTATTTTTCAATTTTATCGTATCTCTTGCAAAGATTCCCAAACCTTTATGTCCATGCCCAATCCAAATATGGTTGTTTGCAACCTGCATTCCCGAATTGTGTAACGATAATCATTCGAAAAACCGCTGTAACGATTGATATATAGCGGTTTTTTTGTAGACTTATAACTCGTTATATAATATAATGTATAACGAGGAGTGTTGATATGGCAGTTATTTTTCAGACAAACAAGAAAACGGGCATTACTTATGCCTATCAGAATGAACCCTACTGGGATAAGGAAAAGCAACAATCACGCGCTAAGAGGACACTGATTGGAAAAGTCGATCCGGTTACAGGTGAAATCATCCCAACACGTTCGTACAAAAAGAAACCGGCCCCGACTTCATCGGAAGTTAAGCCAGGGCCGATTCCAATGACACAAGTCCGAAGAATCTTCTATGGGGCAGGTTATCTGCTCGATCAAATTGGCAAGCAGACAGGCGTATACGCGGACCTTAAGGCCATCTTCCCGGAGCATTATAAGCAAATTCTGTCGATCGCCTATTACTTGATTCTCGAAGAGAATAACGCCTTGAGTCGTTTTTCCCATTGGCAAAAACTGCATCATCACCCGTATTGCCAGGATATTCCTTCACAACGAAGCAGCGACCTATTCCAAGCAATCGATGAGGAAGGCCGGATGGCCTTCTTTCAGAAACAAGGCAACCGCCGGATGGAAAAGGAGTATTGGGCATTTGACACTACGTCGATATCGAGTTACTCAGAGGTCTTATCGCAAGTGAAGAAGGGACGAAACAAGGAACACGACCGCTTGCCACAAATCAACTTGGCACTCTTGTTTGGGGCGCAATCCGGACTGCCCTTTTATTACCACAAGCTCTCCGGAAATATCACCGATGTTAAAACGGTTCGGCAACTCATGAAGGAATTTGATGTAATGGGCTACAAAAAGGTCAACGTGATATTTGATCGAGGTTTTTACAGCAAGGATAATATCAACGCCTTGTATAAACACCACCAGAAATTCGTGATAGGAGTGCAACTCAAACTCAAATATGTCAAGGGTGTGTTGGAAGCGGAACGTGAGAACTTGAAACTTTGGTCAAACTTCGAAACACAGTTCAACACCTACGGTGTATGTCGCACAATAAACTGGGAATACGAACAGGAACGTCCGTATAAAGGTGATGTGATAAAATTGGAAAAGCGCGCGTATCTGCATCTGTTCTACAATCCTGAAAAAGCGATTAAAGATCAGGTAGACATGAACGACTATCTGACAGCCCTTCACCAAGATCTGAAGGAAAATACACTAAAAGATTATCGTATGAAAGATTATGATAAGTACTTCGAAGTTACTGAGACACCTAAACGAGGGAAGAAAATCACGCCTAAAGAAGAGGCGATGCGCAATGCGGTTAGAAATTATGGTTACTTCGCCTTGCTTTCTAATGAGGTCAATGATCCGTTTGAAGCGTTGTCTCTTTATCGCAGCAAGGATGTTGTTGAAAAAGCCTTCGGCAATTTAAAAGAGCGCCTCAACTTCAGAAGAATGCAAGTTTCATCCGAATTGTCCCTGAATGGGAAGCTTTTTGTGGAATTCATCGCCTTAATCTACTTATCCTACGTGAAAAAGAAGATGCAGGATGCCGAGCTATTTAACCAATGGACCCTTCAAGGTGTACTGGACGAACTGGACATGATTGAATTATTTGAGGCCCCCGGGCACGGTCGCGTGTTGGGAGAGGTTACGACGAAGCAGAAGGAATTATACGAGGCGTTAGGCGTTGCCCTTCCCTCGTTATAAATTCCGGGAATTCAGGTTGCAAACTGCGTATAGCTTGCTGCATTTGTTTTATTTGGGTCTTCACATTCTTGTATGATATAAATATCCGCATTAAGTTCGTTCAACCTACTAAACTTATTACGAAATGCACCATTGCAGTTCCAAGAAACAATCTTCACAAATATTCCTCCATTTCAAAATTTCCCATTCATTCCCATGTGTTTTGAGTGGAATATGTGGATACGAAAAAAGAGCCCAGCGAGCTAGACTCCTAATTTATCTTTTAAAGCTTCTGTCAATGTCGCGGAAAAATTGATGCCGGCTTCTTCAGCTTTTTCAGCCAAATCGACAGGAATCGTTGTATTTTTTCTGACAACAGGCATTTTTACTTTTTTAGCGGCTGCAATAAGATCAACCATAATATAGCTCACAATCGCTTTGGGATTATCGGCTTGGACATCTGATAAGTGAGATGCTGTTGGTAGGTTTTTTTCATCATAAAGCATCAATTCCAATGCTTCAGCGCCGTTGGCCAGTGCATCTGGAATTCCGACTCCTTCGGAAATTGCGCCCGGTACATCCGGAAAGGTTACTGTGTATGTTCCTGTATCATTTTCGCTATCGTCGAGAACTGCTGGATAAGCAACATAGTGCGTGTGCGCCATAATGATTTCCTCCTCTATATAAATCAATTATTTTAGTCCGGCTTGCTTCAGGATGTTGTTGTATGTGCCCGGAGCTATTTCATCTTTGAGACTACTGTAGGGAACCGTTACTTTATGTCCGTTGCCATCTTCATAACGATGATGGTCACCGATGATGCGAACTTCCATAAACCCAAGCTCTTTTAATAACTTCAAAACTTGTCTGGCTGTCTGTGGCATTACTGCAACTCCTGTCCATATTTACATTATATACGCACTATGCGCATTTATCAATTTTGTGATTCATTAAAACAATCTAATTCTACAGATTTTACCTATTCCATCAATCTTCTAGAATATACGGAAATATACTCTGGAAACTTTAAAATTTCGTCTATGTGCAACTCATTTCGGACCGTGTTTCGCCAATCTAACTCTAAGGCAATTGAACAGGGCTTTAATCCAAAATTCATAGAACAAGCGTTCTTGAATATGCGGTCCAATAGACGTATACTTAGGACGTATCTTTACTGTGACTGGGGAAGGGGGACCTCCAAAATGTTCGATTTCATAAATAAAATATTCAAAAATAAGAAGCTTACTGAAGAAGAAAAGATATCGATCATTGAATTGGTGAATAATGAGGAGTCTTTCATCAAACCAAGAGATCTCATCGTGGAGCAGAGGCATCAGAAAAAAGCTAAAGAGAGAGCTGAGCAGAAGGCCTCAGAAAGAGCTTGGATCAGCTATGTTTCGCCGCCCGTAAGATTGAATGACAATTTTACTAGGCAAATCGAGGAAGTGGTTGGTGCATTATTTGAAAGATTATGCGCCATCGTCGATGTGGAATTGAAAAAGAAGCATAAAAACATAAAACATGTGAAATATGAGCGTTACTATTATCATGTGACTGCTTTTGACGAAATCTATCGGTTATCCAGAGAGGTTGTTTGTTCTTCGTATCGACTGGATAATGTTCAAGTGTCTGTGTTTTTTTCCTATGACCTGAGAACCATGCTACCCTTGGATATCCAAAAAATCCTTACGCATGAAGTAGATGCGTACCGAAAAAATTTACCCTTTCCGGATGAGGAGACCAGAATAAAATTTGGATTGACGCAATTCGGCACCAAAATTGTTTGGTGGGATCCATCAGGAATGCTACGCGACAAACAATTTTTTGACGGGATCGAAATGGCGTATTTCGATCAGCTGAGGAAAAGGGTGACGAGGTTTACGGAAGTACCGTCTGTCATGAGCCTTTGTTTGCGGAATTACGCAGACCTTATGCAGCTTGTGTTGCATGATCTGGAGGATGGCTCCATCAAATGGAAGATCAAGCCCAATAATTATTTTAGGAAATATTTCCAATTACCACTGGATGATGAGCGTATCTGGGCAGAAACGGTCCGTTTGCCGGCAGACCTTTATCTCCTAGCCGAAAACATGATCCGCAAGGAGGTCGAGGGTCTCCGCGTGGTGCCTGCTGAGGAAAGCCTGCAGAATCTGCAAAAATATTTGCCGGATGAAACGTTCATGAAGATTCAAGGCTATCTGAGCCAAGAAGTTGAGCTGGAGCTGGATTATCAAACCATAACAGCCTTGCGGGACGTGAACAAAACCGTCTGGCATGAGGCCGCCAATCTGTTAATCAGCCAATCGCTTGAGCAGATCAGCGGGCTGCTTGAGGTTTTTGCAAAAGATCCGGACTTGAAGAAGATAGCCACGAAGGTGATCAAGCAAAGCGAGGATCCGGATAAGCGCATCATTTTTATATTTTTAATGGAAAGGATGGCTTTGCCGGTATCAAAAGCGCTGCAAAAAGAGCGGGATGGCTTCATTCAGCCAACCAGACAGGCCGATTATCAGCGGTTACTGGCTGATGCGGATCTGACATTCGAAAGGTTGCCGGGGCTTTTGAAGGAATGCACGCAACCGGTACGCAGAGAAATCAAACTGGACACAGCCTTAATCACCGCATCACATTCTGCTTTGGATACCATTATTGATATGGTTGACTCTTACCTGAGTGAGGAGAAAACCGATGAAGGGCTGGATTCGGCTTTGAGCCTGAATATTTTTGCAGAGATTGAAATGTCACTGGCTGAGGAGCAAAACGAAGCAGAAAGTAGGGTCTCCACATTGGTATCTCCTTCGGCTTCTATTATAGAAGAGCCCGAAAATCCGGACAGCGAGCAGGAGTCTGAGCATATGCTGTTCCTGAAACAGTTGGTGGTAGGCAACGGGATATCTTTGAATGATTTCAAGGAACACGCAAAAACTAAAGGAAAACTCCATCAGGCGTACCTAACAGAATTGAATGAAGTGCTGTATGAAATATTTGATGATCAAGTGCTTGTGATAAGCCAACAGCAGGTCATCATTGAAGAGGATTTTATGGAAGAAATGAGGGAATGGATAGATGGCTGAAATCAAGCTAAGAAAGAAGGATGCCCAAACGATTATTGCCTCGCTTGAGGCAGGCGTTGTTCCGGTAAAAGGGGTACAGCATGTGTTGGTAGGCAGGAGCAATGAAGTCAAGGAAATCATTGACACCTTGCAAAAATTGGAGGACGGCAACAGTGATTTGCGGTTTTGGGTAGGCGATTTCGGGTCAGGCAAAAGTTTCGTGTTGCGGACGATCGAATCGTTGGCGCTGCAAAAGAATTTCGTCGTCTCCACGATCGACTTGACCCCAACGCGTCGTTTCTATGATTCATCCGGGAAAGCGTTGGCGTTGTACAATGAAGTCGTCAATAAGATCGTCATCAAGAACAACCGCGACGGGAATGCGATTGAGACTATCGTGCAGCAATGGATTCAGGTTCTGCTCGAGCAGATTGCCGCGGAAAACAGTCTCACCGTTCCCGTTTTGATGGAAAAGACCCATTGGAAATTGGTGGAGAATGCCATTCTGAAGACGACGAATTCCTTCTATTCATCGGGGCTTTCCTATGAATTCGGGCAAGCGCTGATGAAGTATTTCGAGGGGATTGCGGGCGACAATATGTCCCTTCAGATTGAGGCGATTCGCTGGATCCGCGGGGATATCACGACGAAAACGGAAGCCTCCAAAGAATTGGGCATCAAGAACGTCATCAACGACTCGAATTATCTCATCGCCTTGAAAAATCTGGCGGAATTATTCCTGAAGATCGGCTACAAGGGATTTGTCATAAACTTTGATGAATCCGTCAATCTGTACAAATTACCGCGTTCGTTGACCCGTGAAAAAAATTATGAAATGATCCTCAATCTGTACAACGAAACGAAAACGAATGAAGCAAAAGGCTTATTCATCAATTTTGGCGCTACGAAGAACACGGTATATGACGAACGCAGAGGGCTGGCCAGTTATGGCGCTTTGAAAACACGCTTCGGGAACGAATTGATGAAAAATAAGGACTATGTCAATGTGAACAGCACCGTCATCGATCTGAAGCCGCTGACAGCGGAGGAAATCTTTATCCTTTTGACCAAGCTGTTGGAAATATACAATACGGCCTATCAAACGACGCTGACCGTGAAGGACAGCGAAATCAAGCAATATATGGAAGAACAATTGAACCGACCAGGAGCTGCTGCCTTTCTGACGCCGCGGTCCGTCATCAAGGATTATATCGAAATTCTGTCCTTGCAGCGCCAGAACCCGGACTATTCTTTCAGCCATATCCTTGCCGATCGCTTCGGCAGAAAGCCTTCAGTTGTGGCGAAGGACGCAGATGACCACGATGAAATAGAGGTTTACTGATGCAGGCATTTGACAGTCTCAGCCGGGACATCCAGCAGTACATCTATGATAAAGGCTGGCCGAGCTTAACGCGTATTCAAAATGCTGCCATCAAACAGGTTGCCAATACCGATCATAACATTATTCTGTCAGCTCCGACGGCATCGGGGAAAACGGAAGCGGCATTCATTCCGGCGCTGAACAGCGTGGAAGATTGGGATACGGGGCTGAAGGTGCTGTACATCTCTCCTTTGAAAGCACTGATCAATGATCAATTTCAGCGCATCAGCGAACTCAGTGCGTATTTGGATATACCGATCACGCCCTGGCATGGTGAGGTTTCCCAGGCTCAGAAAAAGAAAGTTGTCAATCAACCAAAAGGTATTCTGTTGATCACACCGGAATCGATAGAGGGCATGCTGGTGAATCGTCCTGGCAAGGCGCAGCACCTCTTTAAAGGGGTGGAATGGATCATCATCGATGAGTTGCACAGTTTTCTTGGGACGGAACGTGGTGTTCATTTGCAATCGTTGCTGCAACGGATCAGCCAATTCATGCAAGCGCCACGTTTCATCGCGATGAGCGCAACCTTGAACAAGAAGGATTTCGGTTATGCGAAAGCCTTCTTCGGCAGCCAGAGGGATACGGATATTCTCGTGGACCGCGATAAAAATGATCTGCTCGTCACGATAGACTACACGAGTGGTGAGGCGGGTCCCTTTGTCGCAAGGGAATCCTTGGCAGCGATCTATCAGTATTCCAAAACGGAAACGATGCTGATTTTTCCGAATTCCCGCAACAGAGTGGAAGAAATCACCCATAAATTGGATAAGATGGCAAAAAAAGAGAACGCGCCCATCCGCTATTTTGCCCATCACTCATCGGTGGACAAACTTTTGCGTGAAGAAGTGGAATTTTTTGCCAAAAATAATGAGGATCAGCTGTTCACGATCACCTGCACCTCCACCTTGGAATTGGGAATAGATATCGGATCGGTGGACAGTGTGGTGCAGTACGGTTCTCCTCCATCCACTTCTTCGTTGAGCCAAAGACTGGGGCGCAGCGGACGGAGAAGCCACCAAAGCATCCTTCACATTGTGGAAGATGACTCCTGGGAAATGCTTCAGACCTATGCCGCATTGGATTTGCTGGAACGGGGTGAATTGGATGCAACAGAAATGATCGAGACTCCCTACAATGCTTTGGCGCATCAGGTGATGGCAATCCTTTTCCAAAAGGTCAGTATGCCGATGACGCAATTGTTGCAGCTGAATAAAACCTTTCCGGTCTGGTCAGCGATTTCGGATGCAGATTTGGCGCTGTTGATTGATTATATGGTTGAAAAAGACTTCATCGAAATCATGGATGAAGAGGCGATTGTCGGTTTGGAGGGAGAGCGTCTGCTGCGTTCCAGAGATTTCTATGCACTGTTTTTCACTACCAGTGATTTTTCTGTCCATTACCAGCATGAGCGCATCGGCAGTCTGCCGTTCACACCCGATATCCAGATCGAAAGCAAAATTCTGTTGGCGGCCCGGGTGTGGATCGTGAAAGATATCGATGTGAAGGCTAAGCGCATCATGGTGGAAATGACGAAAGAAGGAAGACCCCCGAAATTCATCAGCGACGAAGGCTTCGTCTCCAACGAAGTGCGTGAGAATATGGAAAAGCTCTTGCGGACGGGAGATTATCTGACCCTGAACAATGACAAGATCACCCGCGATTTTGATTTTTTGAAGAGTGAACTATACTACGATGACGGGAACTATTGGTATGAGGACAATCAGACGAATATAGGCATCGTGACATTCAGGGGGACTAAGTTCAATATCGCGTTGCTGCTGCTCATCAAGAGCATCGCAACTGAGGGAGAAAAATATCAACTGCATGACAAACACTCCTTGATCACGGGTCCCGACATAAAAAGGATGGTGGAACGACTTGCTGGAGGGGATGTTTCTCTGGATAATGTCGTAGCGTATCTGGAGAAAAACGAGAAGGCCATCGAAGAGTTGACGGCCCATCAAAAATTCATGCAATTGGTTCCCGCAAGCTTGAAAATCAAGTGGATTCTGAACAACTTCTTTTCGATTTGAATGTGACAGACGACGAAAGAGCGCATACCATCGTTTTTGGTGGAGTGCTCTTTTTCGTGTTTATGGATACGATTTTGAAATTGACTGATTTGAGATCCTATCAACTATCGTATAAAGTAGAATACGCCTGCTGATATCGACAAGCTTGAAGAAGGATTGTCTTAGAGCCATATTTTATGTATACTGAAAATATAGACTTTTTTCGACAAAGCCTAATTTTTTTGATTTTTCTTGCGTCAAGCTTAATTATTTTACGAGAGGTGCAATGCTAAAATATGCAAAAATATGTCATCATATCCAATGATATTCGGAATAAAATCGTAAACGGAGAGTACGTTGCCAATCAACAGATTCCCTTCGAAAAAGATATGTGTATTCATTACAATGCAAGCAAAATGACTGTAAAAAAGGCATTGGACATCTTGGTAGCAGAAGGATTGGTCATCAAGCGGAGAGGTTCCGGTACTTTTGTGAAGGACCTGAATCTGGAGGAAATCAAGCGCGTGACGATGGCGAATCAATTCCGCGGCATGACTGCGCTATATGCCGGGAAAAAGGTCCACAGCAAAATACTGAATTTTTCGATTGTGAAGGTGCCGGAGGTTGCAGCCAAAAAGTTGAATATTTCGCTTGGCAGCTTTGTGTATGACATCTATCGGGTACGCTATTTGGAAGACGAACCAATCGTAATGGAAAAAATCTACATGCCGATTGATCTGATACCGAACATCAAGGATAAAAATCTCAAAGGCTCGATCTATGAATATATTGAAAATGATCTAAAGTTGAACATTCAGAGCGCGCATAGGACGGTTGCTGTTCGCAAAGCCACTGATTTTGAGGCGGAGGAGCTTGGACTGGACAAGGGTGATCCAGTGGCGGTAGCCGAGCAGGTCGGCTATCTTGATACCGGTAATGCGTTTGAGTTCTCCACTTCTGTCCATCGCTACGACAAGTTTGCCGTCGAAATCGTTTTGACGCGCAATTGAGCGGAAGTTCTGTGAGGGCAGTTGCGATTCGACCGTTCGGTGGCTTGACCTCCGGCGAGATTGGTATTGGACGGAGAAGGGGAGTTGAATCGATCCGGTCCTACGGTGGCGCAGAGCTCGCCGGAGCAGGATACTCGAAGAGCATAAAGACCTCCGACTAAGCCGTCGTTCGCCGGAGCAGGATACATTACTGGAATTTTGGATGCAAAGAAGGGTCGCCTCATTTGAGGCGGTCCTTCTTTGCTTTTCTTAGTTTTTCATGCCTTCGATAAAATCGATGGCGGACTGCAGGATGCTTTTGTCGTTGTCGTAGGTGATGGCCTGCAAAGCTTCATTGAACGGCATCCAGGCGAAGTCGGTGATCTCGGCATCCTGCTTTTCGATTGTTTCCGTATGGGCGAAGGCGATGAAGTAGACGACTTCTTTCATTACGCCGGGAGCAGGGGAGTAGCTGACGGATTTCCGGAAGGTGGTGCTTAGATCGGTGCTCAAGCCGGTTTCTTCCTTGATTTCCCTCAATGCTGTTTCGACTTCCGTTTCGCCTTCCTCGACGTGGCCTTTCGGGAATGCCCAATGGCCGCCGTTTTCGTGTTTGATCAATAATACTTTTCGGTTAGTGTTATCTGGGGAGAGCACGATGGCTCCGCACGATTTTTCTGATTTCATTGCTTATGCTCCATTCATCTGTTTCATTTACTACAGTATAACAAAAAATCAGACTACATCGCACCCGTATCTGACAATGATATATAAAGCATAATTCGTTATTTCAATACAAATACCCAAAAAAAATTCGAAACGTTCGCTTTTAACCCTTTTAACGTCTAAAAATGTGAAGATTCTCATAATGAAAGCCCTTATAATTCGTTTTTTACACTTTACAATTGTATGTGATATCGATATAATTTTATTTGTCGTTAATAAACGAATTATATTTTGTTTTGCAATCATTAATGTTCGTTATCAGGAGGAGAAACATGGAAGAGAAAGTACATACAGGCCTGACTTACGGTGTGGAAGATAAACCGGATTTAGGCACGACAATCGTTTTAGGATTTCAGAACGTCATCACCGCTTTCGGTGGTTTAGTGGCAGTACCGCTTATCATTGCCGGAATCGCAGGTTTCGGGGTTGAGGATACTGCTTATATGGTCAGCGCGGCGCTTTTGGCTTCGGGTATCGTTTCAATCATTCAATCCAAAGGTTTCGGTCCGAAATGGTTCCGCGTCGGAGCGGGCTTGCCGACGATCATGGGAACTGACTTTGCATTTGTGGCACCGGCTGCTGCCGTCATCGGAGCGGGCGGCATCACTGCCTACTTCGGTGGTACGATGTTGGGTGCTTTACTTGAAGTTGGTTTAAGTTATTTTGTAAAACCATTGTTGAAGTTTTTCCCGCCGGTTGTTACCGGTTCGGTTATCTCTTTGATGGGGATGACGCTGATGTCCGTTGCGATGGGCTGGGCAGGCGGTGGCTTCGGATCTGAGGATTTCGGTAATCCGATGAATATCGGTATCGCAGTGCTCGTGTTCCTGATCATCGCTTTGATCAACCATTACGGACCAAGCAGAATCGCGCCAGCCGCTGTTCTGATCGGTGCCGCAATCGGTTATGTCGTCTGCATTCCGTTGGGGATGGTCGACTTCGGCCAGGTAGTTGCCGCTGAATGGTTTGCCTTACCACAATTCTTCAAATTTGGAGTGCCTGATTTCAAGCTTGAATACGCGATTCCTTTCGTATCCGGCTATCTCGTAACCGTCATTGAAACAGTCGGCGTTATGCAGACTTTGGGTGCCGTTACGGAAACAAAACTGACGGATGAAAGAATTGCTGCCGGTGTCCGTGCGGATGGTTTCGGTTCGTTCATCGCGCCTTTCATCGGGTCCGGTCCAGCTGCAACTTTCAGCCAAAATGCCGGATTGATCCCGTTGACCCGCAATGCTTCCCGTAAAGTAGCCATCATGGGCGGTATCATCATGATCGTGATGAGCCTGTTCCCTAAATTTGCTACCCTGATTTCAATCATGCCGCAACCTGTTTTGGGTGGTGCAGGCATCTTGATGTTCGGTACAGTTGCCGCTGCCGGTGTGCAATCACTGTCCCGCGTTGAATTCAACAACCGCAACATGATCATCGTCGCTTCTGCGTTGGGTGTCGGTCTGGGAGTTTCCTTTGTTCCCGATACAGTGGCACAATTGCCAGGCATCTTGAGCGGATTGTTCTCTTCCGGTATCTCGGCAGGTACGATCGTTGCATTGGTCTTGAACATCATCCTGAAAGAAAAAGTCTGAACATACGCTGCTTGAGCAGCTTGAATGAAAAGAAACACGTAAGCATCCGCTTGGCTGCTTGCGTGTTTCTTTTTGGGTAAATGAAGGCATATTGAAAAGACGATAGGCTTCCATTAATAATTTTCGAAAAATTATTTTGCGCGCTTTACTTCAATTCGATAGCCATCAGGGTCCGTCACAAAGAAATAGGTTGGTGTGCCGCCTGAAAGTCCTTTTAATTCACCTGTTTCGTAAGCAGAAGCTTTACAAACTTCATGCATTTTTTCTAAGTCACTGACAGTCACACCTAAATGACTGAAGCCATTTCCTACATTATATGGCTCGGCATCGTAATTGTAAGTGAGTTCAATTTGTACAGAAGAGCCGGGAGAATTCAGATAAACTAAATCAAACTTATCTTCAGGGAATTTTCTGTGGCTGGCAACTTCAAAATCAAATAGATTAGTATAGAAGTCTAAAGTAGCGTCAATATCTCTGACACGCAGGCAAATTTCAACGAGTTTTTGGTTCATAATAGCATCCTCCAATAGTATATTATTTTCATTCTAACATGAATAGGTCATATAGGCATTTTATTTACCCGAAGCGGAACTTATTAAAGGCGTTGAGGGACCCGTATGGGAAGTACTGATTAAAAAAACGCAGCAACAAACGATAAGGTAGTTGTCCGATAACCCGAAAGAATCGGACATCCCGGCCTTCTACGATGATGCGGATGTCCGATAACCCGGAAGAATCGGACAACCGGAGCCCGGCTGATGATGCGGTTGTCCGATAACCCGGAAGAATCGGACAACCAGAGCCCCGCTGATGATGCGGATGTCCGATAACCCAGAAGAATCGGACAACCAGCCCCCGGACAACCACGTTTCGAAAATACAAAAAACCTCCGAATCATCAACAATCCGGAGGCTAGCTGGAGTTGCCTCGGCAGCAAACCAAATGCAGCACAACGTAAATTCGCCTTGCGACTCATTTACTTCCTTTTATGCACGCATTCGCCCTGGACCCAAACCTCGCGGATGTTTTCCGGGCGGCTCAAAAAGAGGATTTTGTGCAGCAGATTTTCCATCGAAATCCCTTCGTCGAACAGCGGCAGTTTGGCGTTAGGCGCGTTGACGTCGATCACTTGGACATCCCAGGCATAGTTTTCCTCTAACCGTCCGATCGGCAGGCTCAAGCTCTGTCCTCCGCCGGCAGTCGCATAGTAGAACGCCTCGTTAGCGGTAATCCGAGAATGCGGTAAGCCGCGTTCCGGAGCCGCAAGCGACGGATCAACGCCTTCCTCCAGCATCCTCGAGGAGATGACAGCCTGTCGGATATTGTCGAAAAGGCTGGGGGAGAAGCCTCCGGAGATGTCCGTTCCCAAGCCGATGTCGATCCCTTTCCTAGTGAAACGGGCAGCGGGAAGGACACCGTTCGAAAAGCAGACATTCGAAATCGGACAATGGGCGATTGCTGTGCCGGTTTCGGCAAACAAATCGGCATCCGCATCCGAAAGGAAGACGGCGTGCGCCATGACTGCTTTGTCCTGCAGAAGTCCCATCTCATGGAGCGCAAACGTGTCGCTCTTGTGCATCCGCTCGAGGACATAGTTGTGCTCCCAATCGCTTTCGCTGCAATGCGATTGGATGTGCGTGCCGTATTTTTTCGCCAATTCGCCGAGACCCGCCAGCGCTTCGTCCGTGCAGCTCGGGATGAAGCGGGGAGTCACAACCGGGTAGACGCCTTGTTTGGTCGTCTTGTTCAATTCTTGGACCAGTTGGATGAAACTTTCCGTGTCCGCCAATGCGGTTTCCGTGCTTTCATCCCGGTAAAAATCCGGATTCTCTGCCTTGTCGTCCATGACAACTTTCCCGACCAAACCGCGTTGGCCTTTGTCGGCGCAAAGCTGGGCCAAAAGAAAGCTGGCTTCCTTGTGTACGGTCGCGAAATAGAGCGCAGTCGTCGTACCGTTCGCCAACAGCGTTGTGACAAGATCCTGGTAGACTTTGCGGGCGAAATCTAGATCGGAGAATTTCGATTCCAGCGGGAAAGTATAGGTGTCCAGCCAATCATGTAATGGGATGTCCATGGCAGTGCCGGCTTGCGCCCATTGCGGAGCGTGGATGTGCAGATCGATGAACCCCGGCAGAAAATACTGTCCCTCAGCAAGTTCACGGAATTTTTCCGATCCTTTGTATGCGGCCAAAACGTTATCATATTCAGGATCCTGCTGCTTCAGTATGCACCGGATCACCCCATCCGCATCCAGACAAAACAGACAATCCTCCCATACGCTCACTTCTTGAGGCGACTTGCTCGTGAAAGCAGTCCCCCGAAACACTTTAGCATATGCATGATCCATATGAATTCCTCCTTGTCCTGTTTCCTTGCCTCCATTATATCACTCCGGACGAAAGAGCAGATCACGAAAGCAAGGATATCTAAGCGAAGATTATTCGTGTATACTTAGAGTAAGCGAACTTTTTGGAAGGAATGAAGCAAAGTGCCCGTAAAGATCATGGAACCCGCAATACCAAAGGATTTGCCTGAAATAAATTTCGACGACTGCTTCGATCCGGATGAACCTTACCTAGAGCATGCCCTCTTCAAAGATACTGCCATCGACCTTGGCGACAGACGAGGAGTGGAGTTCACCGAAGTCAGATTCCAGAACGTGACTTTCAGCGAAGCGACGGTGCCGCAATTGTACTTGCGGGATGTCATCTTCGAAAGCTGCGATTTCGCCAATGTGCAGCTGGATGAAGTGACGATGAAACGTGTCCGCTTCGTGAATTGCCGGCTCATTGGTACCTCGATGACCGAAGGGGTCTTTGAGGACGTGCTTTTCCGGGAATGCAACCTGCAGATGGCGGCTTTGGGATTCAGCAAGCAGAAGAATGTCCGTTACGAGAACTGTCGCCTGAATGAGGCCGATTTTTATACATGCAAACTGAAGAAAGTCGATTTTTCGGAGTGTGAGCTGTCCGGAATCAATTTCACCGGAACCCCTTTGAAGGCAATCGACATCAGCAGTTGCCGATTTGAGCGCATCAGCGTCACACTTGAGGATCTCAAAGGCGCAATCGTCAGCGAAGAACAGGCGCTGGACTTCGTTGTGATGCTCGGACTGGTCATCAAAGAGTAAAAAATGTGAAGGATAGAATAAGGATGAAGATATGGAGAAAAAAGTGTTGGCAAGTGAACTTGCTTTGGCGATGGGCGTGATGTGCAATGCCATTGCCGTGTCGTTGATGATTAAAAGTGAATTAGGGGTGTCGACGATTTCATCCGTGCCGGTGGTGTTGAACGAAATGTTTGCGCACGTGACAATCGGCAGCTGGAACTTTCTCTTCCAAGTGGTCCTTGTGCTGGTGATGGCTCTGATTACGCGGAAGTTTTTGGGATATGTCTTTTCGATTGCATTGGCATTGTTGTTCGGCTACCTGCTGGATTTCTTTGAATTGCTATTTTCGGGCATCGTCGCAAACATCCCGCTGCGGATTGTGTTCTTTTTCACCGGATTTTTCATGTTGTCGCTCGGGATCAGTCTGATGCTGAATTGCCGCTTGCCGGCTCTTCCATTCGACTTGTTTGTGCGCGAGATGTCCGAGCATTTCGGACTAACCGTCAAGCAGATGAAGACGGGATTTGACGCTACTTGTGTCGGGTTGAGCGTCGTCTTCTCGTTGTTGTTCCTGGAAGGAATCGCTGGAGTTGGACTCGGGACTGTGTTCGCTATGCTCTTCACCGGTACGGTGACGCAGAATTTCGTGAATCGATTGAACAACCGTTTCGTTTTCCAGAAGATGATGGTCACCAAAGAACGCGCGTAACGTAGAGGCAGCCTCCTAGCGAGGCTGCCTCTTTTGTCATCAGAAGTCAGAATGTCGATCGAAAAGATGAATAAAACCAAAAAATCCATCTTTTTACCGCAGAATGCTGCTCCGCAGCACACTAGTCATAAAGCGAATAACATCTGTTTTCAAAAAAATACTGACATAACAACGTGCTAAATGAAAATGATATTTTTTATGGAAAGGGCTTGCATCTTTTTCTTGGAAGTGCTAACATGTTGTTCATAGGATTGTTACTGGTTGTGCAGGCAAAACCTAAATTGATACGAGATGATGTGCACATCATTTGGTGTTAGTTTAGGTTTTTTTTAATGGAAGGGGGAATGGGGATAATCGATGAAGATTGAAAAAGTCTACAATAACAACGTGGTCCTGGCGAAAGCCGGCGATTCATCTGAAGTCATTGTGATGGGAAAAGGGATCGGTTTCCAGAAAAGATCAGGGGACGTTTTCGACAAGTCTTTGATCGAGAAAACCTTCGTCATCCAGGAAAATGATTCAGCAGATCAATTAAAGGCCATTTATCAGGATTTACCGCAAGAAGAATCAGATGCCATTTTTAAGATCATCCAAGAGGCCGAGACAAGGCTGAATCATATCTTCCAAGCAAACGTCTACCTGACGCTTGCCGACCACATCCATTACGCCATCCAGCGGACAAAGGAAGGGATCGTTTTGACCAACCCTTTGGCCTTCGAAGTGAAGAAGTTCTATCGACGGGAATACGAGCTCGGCAAAATCGGGCTGGAACTCATCGCGGAACACACCGGTGTCATGATGGCACCCGATGAAGCGACATCCATCGCTCTTCATTTCGTGAATGCGCAGAAGGAAGGGCAATTGATCGAAGAGACAATGAAAGTGACACGGATTGTTCAGGACATCCTGAACATCGTCCGCTTGCATTTCGGAGTCGCCTTCGATGAAGAATCGATTTCCTATAATCGTTTCTACACCCATCTGCAGTACTTTGCGCAGCGGGTCGTCATGGGGGAAGTTTTCCAGACGGCTCCAGACACCTTCTTGGTGGAGCAAGTGAAGGCAAACTATCCGGCTGCCTATACCTGTGCCAACAAAATATCGACCTATGTCGGAGCTGCCCATCAATTCCAAGTCGGGACCGACGAACTTGTTTACCTCACAATCCATATCCATCGGGTCGTGCAGCAAAAGTGAATACCTAAAATGCTCTCAAGAGGATTGTTACTGGTAAAGCAGGCAAAACCTAAGTAGACAGCAGCGGAAGAAATTCCCATGCTCTCTATTTAGGTTTTTTTTATAAAAAATAATAGAAAAAGAGGGATATAACATGAAATATGAAGAATTAGCAAAAGACATTTTGGCTCATGTGGGCGGCAAAGAAAACGTCCGCAGCCTGGCTCACTGCATCACGCGTCTGCGTTTCAAATTGGTTGACGAAAGCAAAGCGGACACGGAATACCTGAAAAAACTTGAAGGCATCGTTACAGTCATCCAAAGCGGTGGCCAGTATCAAGTCGTTATCGGCAACCACGTTCCTGACGTCTACGCAGCAGTCAACGCTGTCGGCGGATTGAACGGCGGCGGTGAGGTAGCTGCTGAAGACGAAGGTCCAAAAGGCAGTATCTTCAATCAATTCATCGATATGATTTCTAAAATTTTCCAACCAATCCTGGGACCTTTGGCAGCTACAGGGATGCTGAAAGGTGTGGCAGCGCTTTTGATTGCCGCGGGTATGTCGACTACTGATGGGGCGTATGTCCTGATTCAAGCAGCAGGTGACGGATTCTTCAACTTCTTGCCGATCTTCCTTGCATTCACTGCCAGCAAACATTTCAAAATGAACAGCTTTACTGCGATGGCAGTCGCAACCGCAATGGTCTATCCAGGCTTGGTCAATCCTGCAGGAATCGATCCATTGTACACTTTGTTTGCTGGTTCCATTTTTGAATCGCCAATCTACATGACATTCTTCGGCTTGCCGGTCATTATGATGAGCTACGCTTCATCGGTTGTGCCGATTCTTTTGGCAGTTTTCCTGGGTTCCAAAGTTGAAAATGTCTTGAAGAAAGTCATTCCGGATGTTGTGAAATTGTTCATGGTGCCTTTCACAACTTTGTTGATCGTCGTTCCCTTGACCATCTTGTTTGTCGGACCGCTCTCCACATGGGCTGCGACGTTGCTTGGGGCTGGTGTATCCTGGATCTATAACTTGAGCCCAATCGTCGCAGGCGCTGTATTGGGTGGAGGCTGGCAAGTATTCGTCATGTTCGGTTTGCATTGGGGCTTGGTGCCGATCGCAATCAATAACTTGGCGACACAAGGCTATGATCAATTGCTGGCTACTGTATTAGGCGTTTCATTTGCACAGACCGGTGCAGTATTGGCGATTATGTTGAAAACGAAAGAAGCAAAAGTAAAACAATTGAGTATTCCGGCTTTCATTTCCGGGTTGTTCGGGGTAACTGAGCCTGCTATCTACGGAATCACTTTACCGATGAAACGTCCGTTCCAATTGAGCTGTATTGCTGGTGCCATCTCCGGTATCGTGGCAGGTATCTTCAAATTGACGAGCTACCGTATGGGCGGCTTAGGCGTCTTCTCATTCCCTAGCTACTTGGATGCAAACGGAACAATGAGCTTCAATTTCTGGGCTTCCCTCATCGTTGCTGTGGTAGGACTTGCTGCTGGATTCCTGCTTGTCTTCTTATCAAAAATCCCAGTTCTTTACGGAGAAACTGAAGTTGCAGCAACTGCAACAAATACAGCAACAACTTTAAACACAAACTCTGTAGTCGTTGAAGCAATGAAAAAAGACTTGAGCGCAGCAGCTGAAAAAGACTTGGTCGCTAGCCCAATGATCGGCGAAATGGTTCTCTTGTCAGATGTTCCGGATGAAGCTTTTGCGACTGGTGCACTTGGTAAAGGGATCGCGATCCGTCCGACTGTCGGTGAAGTCTATGCTCCGGCAAACGCAACTGTAACACTCTTGTTCCCGACGCAACATGCAATCGGTTTGACGACTGAAAACGGAACGGAAATCCTGATCCACGTCGGAATGGATACGGTCCAATTGGATGGTAAAGGCTTCACGAGCCATGTGCAACAAGGCGATAAAGTAGTAGCCGGACAATTGCTGTTGGAATTCGACATCGACTTTATCCAAAAAGCAGGCTATGAAATCATCACACCGATCATCGTCACAAACAGCAATGACTACTTGGATGTCATCACGACGAAAGAAGCAACATTGGCTGACGGCGACTATTTGCTGACGGTCATCGCATAAACAAAAGATATTCGGGAAATCAATTCAACCGCAAGAAATATTTCCGGATAAAAACCAGATATCCGGGGAAAAAACCTAGACCGCAAGCCAGCTTCCCGAATAATAACCAGATATTCGGGAATTTGGTTTGTGGTCTCAGGCGCCCGAACCCATTTGGGATGATTTTTCATAATTCGGGACTGTCACGCAATGAGTCAGACCCGTGCATAAAATAGAACCAGAATAAAGAATAGGAGCGATCACATGCAAACTGTATTTCCAAAAGGATTTTTATGGGGTGGCGCAACAGCCGCCAACCAATACGAAGGTGCTTATAATGTTGACGGAAAGGGGCTTTCCGTTCAGGACGTAACCCCTCAAGGCGGATTTGGGCCGATCACGGATGGTCCTACACCGGACAACATGAAATTGGAAGGGATCGACTTCTACCACCGTTATAAAGAAGATATCGCCTTGTTCGCGGAAATGGGCTTCAAAACATACCGTACTTCCATCGCATGGACACGCATCTTCCCGAACGGCGACGAAACGGAGCCGAACGAAGCTGGCTTGCAGTTCTACGATGACCTGTTCGATGAATTGGCAAAATACGGCATCGAGCCGCTGATCACTTTGTCCCACTACGAAACACCGCTGCACCTTGCCCGCGAATACGATGGCTGGGTTAACCGCAAAATGATCGGTTTCTACGAAAATTATGTGCGCACGGTCTTCACGCGCTACAAAGACAAAGTCAAATACTGGTTGACGTTCAATGAAATCAACTCGATCATCCACGCGCCATTCATGAGCGGCGGAATCGCGACAGTTCCTGAAAAATTGTCGAAATCCGATCTGTACCAAGCTTGCCACCACGAATTGGTAGCCAGCGCTTTGGCGACAAAAATCGGCCACGAAATCAACCCGGACTTCAAAATCGGCTGCATGGTCATCGCAATGCCGACGTATCCGTTGACTTCCCATCCTGATGATATCATCGCGGTTATGGAAGCGGATCGCCAAAACTTCTTCTTCTCGGATGTGCATGTTCGCGGCACGTATCCTGGTTACATGAAGCGCTATTTCCGTGAGCACGGCATCGAGCTGAACATCACTCCTGAAGATGAAGAAATCCTGAAGAACACTGTCGATTTCGTTTCCTTCAGCTACTACATGAGTTCGACACAAACAGCAGACGAGTCCAAGAAAGTGAAAGGGGCAGGGAATATCCTCGGCGGGGTGATGAATCCTTATCTGGAGGCTTCCGAGTGGGGCTGGCAGATTGATCCCAAGGGCCTGCGCATCGTCTTGAACGACTTCTGGGATCGTTACCAAAAACCATTGTTCATCGTCGAAAACGGTTTGGGTGCAGTCGATCAGCTGGTGACCGGTGAGGATGGCCAACCGACCGTCAACGATGATTATCGCATCAACTATTTGAACGATCACTTGGTGCAAGTTGCCGAAGCCATTGCGGACGGTGTCGAAGTGATGGGCTACACGACGTGGGGATGCATCGACTTGGTCAGCGCATCGACTGCAGAATTGAAAAAACGCTATGGCTTCATTTATGTCGACCGCCACGATGACGGATCCGGTACTTTGAACCGTTACAAGAAAAAATCATTCAACTGGTACAAAGAAGTCATCGCAACAAACGGCGCATCTTTGGTACAGAAATAGGAGGAATTGTCATGTCAGCAGGTAAAGGATTTCCGGAAGGTTTCTTCTGGGGCGGCGCTACAGCCGCCAATCAATTTGAAGGAGGTTGGGACGCTGATGGGAAAGGTCCGTCGGTCATCGACCAACTGACCTGCTCGCGCGACTTCGCTGAGCGCTTCGCCGGAGTCGGCGACTACTACCCTTCGCACATCGGTATCGATTTCTACAACCGCTACAAGGAAGATATCGCCTTGTTCGCAGAAATGGGCTTCCGGATGTTCCGGATGTCGATCGCCTGGACGCGGATTTTTCCGAATGGTGATGAATTGGAACCGAACGAAGCCGGCTTGGCCTTTTACGATGACGTCTTCGATGAATTGGCGAAATATGGCATCGAACCATTGGTGACGATCTCGCATTTCGAAATGCCGCAATATCTGGTCGACCACTACGGCGGCTGGAAAAACCGCAAGCTGATCGGCTTCTTTGAAAGATATGCGACAACATTGTTTGAACGCTATCAAGGGAAAGTCAACTATTGGCTGACCTTCAACGAAATCAACATGGCGACGTTCCTGCCGCAGATTTCGATCGGTTCGAAAGCCGAAGCGGGCGAAAGCCAGGAAGAAATCATGTATCAAGCCTTGCATCACCAATTTGTCGCCAGCGCTTTGGCGACGAAGGCTGCGCGGGCAATCGATCCCGACAACCGCATCGGCTGCATGATCGCCTATGCGCCGGTCTATCCGTTGTCGGCAAAACCGGAAGACGTTTGGTCAGCGCAACGAAAAGAAGAAGAAAAACTGTTCTTCTCAGATGTCCATGCCCGCGGGTATTATCCGCCGAGCAAACTGGCTTACTTCGCCACTAAAGGCATCAACGTTACGTTCGAACAAGGCGACGAGGAAATCTTGGCTGCACATACGGTCGATTTCATTTCCTTCAGCTACTATGCTTCCAGCGCAGCCAGCTTTGCACAATCCGGCGTGCCGGGTGAAGGCAATGCTTTGATGGGCGAGAAGAACCCGTACTTGGCGGAATCGGAATGGGGCTGGCAAGTCGATCCGTTGGGTCTGCGCGTCGCTTTGAACACGTTCCACTCCCGTTACCAACTGCCGCTGATGGTTGTCGAAAACGGATTGGGTGCTGTGGATGAAATCGTCGATGGCCAAATCCATGATGATTACCGCATCTCCTACCTTCGTGACCACGTCAAAGCGATGCGTGATGCGATCGTGCTGGACGGCGTCGATCTTGTCGCCTACACCTCTTGGGGCTGTATCGACTTGGTTTCAGCCGGTACGGGCGAGATGGCGAAACGCTACGGCTACATCTACGTGGACCGCAACAACGACGGTTCAGGCAGCTTGGACCGTCTGAAGAAGGATTCCTTCTACTGGTACCAAAAAGCCATCGCCAGCAATGGCGAAGATTTGGAATAGTCAAATACAAAATCCCCTGTCTCACGCTCTTGCGTGTTTGGCAGGGGATTTTTATTTGCTAATATGCGTTTGGGCTTCAGCCGGAATGTCCGATATCGGAGAGAAATCGGACAAGTTGGAGCCTGCAAGAGTCGCGGATGTCCGATACCGGAAAGAAATCGGACAAGCAGCATGCGTTAGTGTCGCGGATGTCCGATACCGGAGAGAAATCGGACAAGCTGGAGCCAGCAAGGATGGTGGTTGTCCGATAACACTACTTTATCCGACTTTCTTCAAAAAATACTCGAACACCGACAGATCGTCCGTCAATTCCGGATGGAAAGCAGTAACCAAAATCTGGTCGTTTTCGGCCGCTACAATCTTTCCGTCGATGCTTGCAAGCACGCGGACTCCCTTTCCGACTGAGCGGATGTAAGGGGCGCGGATGAAGACGGATTCCACCGGTTCTGCGATGCCTTCAAATGGCAGCAGGGCTTCGAAACTGTCGACTTGGCGCCCGAAGCCGTTCCGTTCGACTGCGATGTCGATGAAGCCGAGCCGCAATTCATCGGGTGCATGGCTGCTGTCCGTGCTGCAAAGAATCAGTCCGGCGCAGGTGCCGAAAATCGCTTTGCCGGCTGCGAAGAATTTCCGCAAAGGTTCCTCCAGATGCTGTTCGCGGATCAAACGGCCGATGGCGGTCGATTCGCCGCCTGGGATGATCAGCCCGTCCAAGCCGTCCAGATCGGCGGGCAGTTTGACGGCAGAGGCGGTGACACCCAACTTAGTCAGAGCCTGCAGGTGCTCCGTGACCGCACCTTGCAAGGCCAATACGCCGATTTTATTTGTCATGCTTACCAGCCTCTTTCCTGCATGCGTTCGGAGGCGTGGAGCGTACTAATGTCGATCCCTTTCATCGGTTCACCCAAGCCTTTGGACAGTTCGGCCAACAAGGCATAGTCCTCGTAATTGGTTGTCGCGCGGACGATGGCGCGGGCGAATTTTTCGGGATTTTCGGCTTTGAAGATGCCGGATCCGACGAAGACGCCATCTGCGCCCAAGCTCATCATCAAGGCCGCGTCAGCAGGTGTTGCGACACCGCCGGCAGCGAAGTTCACGACCGGCAATTTCCCGAGCAATTTGATTTCCTTGACCAGTTCGTAAGGGGCTCCGATTTCCTTGGCGAATGTCATCAGCTCATCGTCCGATTTCGTGATCAACTGGCGGATTTGGCCGTTGACTTTGCGCATATGGCGGACGGCTTCCACGATATTGCCGGTCCCCGGCTCACCCTTTGTGCGCAGCATCGAAGCACCTTCACCGATGCGGCGCAAGGCTTCTCCCAGATCACGGCAGCCGCAGACGAAAGGAACGGTATAGTCCGATTTCAAAAGGTGGAATTCCTCATCGGCAGGGGTCAGCACTTCGCTTTCGTCGATATAGTCGACGCCCATAGCTTCCAGGATGCGCGCTTCGGTGATGTGGCCGATGCGGGCTTTCGCCATGACGGGAATGCTCACCGCGTTCATCACTGCCTCGACGATGGTAGGGTCCGCCATGCGGGCAACTCCGCCGGCTGCACGGATGTCCGATGGAACGCGCTCCAATGCCATGACCGCTACGGCACCAGCCGCCTCGGCGATCCTTGCCTGCTCCGCGTTCACGACATCCATGATGACGCCGCCTTTTTGCATTTGGGCCATCCCGCGTTTTACTTTTTCTGAACCGATGATTTTTGTTGTCATAAATAATCCTCCTGGTTTTAAATGATAAAATGATTAACGAATGGTTAAATCATAATCCCTTTTTACAGGAACGCCTACATCCAATTGGACTGTTTCCGAACCAACCAATTTGGTGTATAATGATTAAAAACCAAGGAGAGTGAAGGAATGGCGGAGTGGAGACTGGATCAGGATAGGGGCATGCCGCTCTATCAACAGCTTATGCAGCTGATCGAAGAGAAGATAAAAGCCGGCGATTTGGTCCCCGGCCGAGCCTTGCCGGCGGAACGCAAGCTGGCGGAGGAACTGAAGGTCAACCGGTCTACCGTCATTCGGGCACTGGAAGAGCTGACGACGCAGGGGATCCTCATCCGCAAAAGGGGCAGCGGGACATTCGTGAATCCGAATAAATGGGGGATGCAGACAAGGCCCACCATCAATTGGCGGACCTCCTTGACGCCGGATAATCTTTCAGTGGACACCCCTTATCAAAGGGACGTCAAACAGCTATTGGCGCAGCACCGATCGCGCGAAATACTGGATTTGGGGAATGGGGATTTGCCGAAGGACCTCTTGCCGGAACTGAAGATCCCGGATATTTCGCTTGGGGAAATGTTGCATGGGGAAGCCACTTTCATCAGGGAAAACCGCGGCATCAAAGCTACAAGGGAAAGCGTCCAAAAACACTTGAAGACTGCGTACGGGATGACTGTCCCGCTGGAGGAAATCTTCATCACTTCGGGAACCCAACAATCATTGTTTTTGATTACGCAAGGGCTGTTGAAGCCAGGTGATGCAATCGGCATCGAGGCTCCTTCCTATTTCTATTCTTTGCGGCTTTTTCAGGCTGCCGGTCTGCGGATTATTCCGATTCCGATGGATGGTGAGGGAATGACCGTCAATGGTCTTCAGGAAGCTTCCTTGCAGTATCCTCTGAAGATGATTTTTCTGAATCCGATTTTCCAGAATCCGACAGGAACGATCATGAGTCCGGAGCGGAAACAGGCCATACTTGATTATTGTTTACTGAAGCGCATCCCGATCGTGGAGGATGATGCATACGGCAGCTTTGTTTTTGATGAAACGGTTGATAACCGTCCGTTGAAAAGCCTGGATAAACGACAACAAGTGCTGTATCTCGGTTCCTTATCCAAATTTGCCGGTCAGCATATCCGGATCGGATGGATGGTTGGACCAGCCGCCATTGTCCGGGAATTGGCCGACATCCGCGATCAGATCGACTCCGGATTGAGTTTCTTGCCGCAGCTGTTGGCCGAACATTATTTGGCGAGCGAGATCACTGAACATCTTCCGATCATCGTTACGGCTTTGAAAGAGCGCGCCGACAAATTGCAGACGTGGCTCAGAACCAAATATGGGCAAGAGATAAGTTTTGAACCGGCAAAAGGCGGCTACCATCTTTATTGTCATTTCGCCAATAAAACCGATGCCGAGATGGATGAGCTGCTGCAGGAATTGTTGGAAGAAAAAGTGATCGTGAAGGAAGGTATCCAGTTCGGCGACAAAAAAAATGCGGTCCGTTTCAGTTTCGGTCATTTTTTAGAGCGGATTGCAAAGATATGAGTCAGGAAGCAAATCTGCTGACTAGTCTATTTGATAATAAAAAATACGTTTACAAAATAAATAACACATGATATATTATTCCACGTAAACGTTTACGAAATAGGGGATGCTTTGTGAGTACAATACTAGATGTTGCAAAAAAAGCAAAAGTTTCTATCGCCACAGTCTCCAGAGCCTTAAATAATCAGCCTGGATGTTCGGAAGAAACAAGAAAAAAAGTTATGAGAATAGCTCAAGAATTGGGTTATGAACCAAACGAAGTCGCCAGAAGCCTAATAAATAAAAAAACGAATACGATAGGTGTTATCATACCTGAGATTTCAAGTCTGTTAAGTTCAGAATTTATTAATGGAATTGATGCTATAGCCAAGCAAGAAAGTTCAAACTTAATTGTCACCTATACGAAATCGAATATTGTAAGCACAGAAGAGAATCTAAAGATGCTGCACGAGAAGCGAGTGGATGGCATTATATTCGTCAGTGAAATCCTGCGAAAGGAATATTATGACTATATAAAAAGAAATAATATCCCTTGTGTATTGCTGTCTACGAAATCAGCTGAATATGCGAGTATCCCATATGTAAAAGTTGATGATTACGATGCATCTTATGCAGCTACCAACTATTTGATCAAGATGGGGCATAAAAAAATTGGCTTAATCAGTGGAAGTTCTGCAGATCCAATTGCGGGGAATCCACGAATTGACGGTTACAAAAAAGCAATATTAGAAAATCTTAACAAGGTTGTTGAAGAGAGACAAATTGTATCAGGAAACGGGTTCGGATTCGATGATGGAAGAGATAACTTCATTCAATTAATGAAGCAATTTCCTGAATTGACAGCGATATTTTGTGCGAGCGATGAAATGGCTATCGGAGCGATTTCTGCTGCGTATAAATTAGGTATAAGCATACCGGAAGATGTCTCTATTATGGGCTATGATAATTTGAAAATATCTGAGATGTCAGTACCGCCGTTGACAACAACTGCTCAGCCATTAGTAAAAATGGCAGAGAAGGCAACTGAAATATTATTCAAAATTATAAATAAGAAGGCTGACGATGTGCATTCGATTATCATGCCATATCAAATCATTGAAAGAGACAGTGTGAAAAAAATAAAGTAACAAATTTCCCGATTGACGTAAAAGTTTACCTGGAACGACACGGGAAATTTAGTTTTTGACCGTAACGTAAACGTTTACGTAGCGAAGCGTGTTGTTTTTGTTTAGTATCAACGTAAACGTTTACGTTTCGAAGAAATGATGATGCGTGTGTGTATTGGATGACACGAATGTATTATCACCAATCCTATCAAAAAGGACGGGTCTATCCCGTTAAAATGAAAATAATAGAAGGAGAGTCAATAATATGATCAAAATTGGAATTATCGGTTGTGGAGGAATTGCAAACAACAAACATATGCCAGCTTTGGCTAAAGTGGAGGCTGCAGAAATGGTGGCGTTCTGTGACATTATCGAAGAACGTGCAAGCAAGGCGAGAGAGGCGTTTGGGACGGATGCTGCAAATGTCTATACGGACTATATGGAGCTTTTAAAAAATGATGAAATTGATGTCATTCATGTCTGCACACCAAATATTTCTCATGCTGAAATCTCAATTGCGGCAATGGAGTCCGGTAAACATGTGATGTGTGAAAAACCGATGGCTAAAACTTCGGAAGAAGCAGAAGCTATGATAGCCGCGATGAATCGGACCGGGAAAAAGCTGACGATCGGTTATCAAAATCGATTCAGAAAAGATTCTTCTTATTTGCATAAAATCTGTCAAAAGGGAGAATTGGGAGATATTTATAACGCTAAAGCGCATGCGATCAGGAGACGGGCGGTTCCTACTTGGGGCGTATTTCTTGATGAAGAAGCGCAAGGTGGTGGCCCTTTGATTGATATCGGAACGCACGCGCTTGATTTAACGTTGTGGATGATGAATAACTATAAACCAAAGTATGTTGTGGGGAATACGTATCATAAATTGGCACAGACGGAGAATGCCGCAAATGCTTTCGGACCTTGGAATCCAGCTGAATTTACCGTAGAGGATTCCGCTTTCGGATTTATCGTAATGGAGAATGGAGCAACCATTTATCTGGAATCCAGTTGGGCCTTGAATTCCTTGGATGTAGGGGAGGCTCAAACGACTCTGCACGGTACCAACGGAGGAGCAGACATGAAAGATGGTTTGCGTATCAATGGTGAAGCTGATGGCATGATGTACGACAAAACGATGGTGTTGGAGCCTGGTGGAGTAGACTTCTACGACGGATCGGGAGATGATCCGGCCTATCTGGAAGCGAAGCAATGGATTGAGAGCATCCAAAACGATACAGAACCGGTTGTGTCACCTGAACAGGCATTGGTCGTGACCCAAATACTGGAAGCTATTTATCAATCTGCCAAGACCGGAGCGCCGGTATACATCAATCAACATAAAGAAGAGTTGGGAAAAATACTGGTCTGAAGAGGGGATAATCGAATGAAAGTAACGGTATGGAACGAGTATCGGCATGAAAAAACGGATGAGGCTGTAGCAAAAGTCTATCCCAAGGGAATACACGGGCAAATCGAAAGTTTCTTGAAGGAAGCAGGTTTGGATGTAAAGACAGCTACACTGGACGAACCGGAGCACGGCTTGACGGAAGCGGTCTTAGCAGAAACCGATGTGCTTGTCTGGTGGGGACACATTGCCCATAACGAAGTAACGGATGAAATAGTCAACCGCGTCCATGATCATGTCCTGAAAGGGATGGGGCTGGTTGTTTTGCACTCGGCACATATGTCCAAAATTTTTATGAAATTGATGGGAACGAGTTGCGACCTGAAGTGGCGTGAAGCCGAAGAAAAGGAACGGATTTGGGTAGTGAATCCAAGCCATCCCATAGCTGACGGAATCGGCGAATATATTGAGCTGGAGAAAGAAGAGATGTACGGCGAGCACTTTGATGTGCCGACGCCGGATGAATTGATTTTTGTCGGATGGTATGAAGGCGGAAATGTTTTCCGCAGCGGGATGACTTATAGACGCGGCAACGGGAAGATTTTTTATTTTCAGCCTGGTCATGAGACATACCCGACTTACTACAATAAAGATATCCAAAAAGTCATCATAAACGGAATCGATTGGTGTAGACCGTCAAAGCGGGCGTATCCTGCTTACGGAAACAGCCAAGCGTTGGAAGAAATAAAAAATGGGCAGCAACCCGTATAAAAAGAGGGTCAATGCTGACAAATCATGAAATGAAGAGAGCGAGGAATCGGTATGAAACTAGGTGTATTTACCCCCTTATTTGCAAATTTAAGTTTTGAAGACATGCTGGATAAAGTTCAGCGCGCAGGTTTGAACGCAGTGGAGATCGGAACCGGTGGGAATCCCGGGAACCATCACTGTCCGACAGATGAACTATTGGAAAGCGAAGAGAAGCGAGCAGCGTACTTGGATGAACTGAAAAAAAGGAACTTAACAATCAGTGCATTCAGCTGCCACAGCAACCCGATTTCACCAGATCCTGTAGAGGCAAAGGCGAGCGATGAAATACTAAGAAAAACCATCAGATTGGCTGCGTTGATGGGGGTACCAGTCGTCAATACTTTTTCCGGAACGGCAGGCGACAGTGAAGAGGCAACAGCACCGAATTGGCCGGTCATTCCGTGGCCGGAAGTCTACACCGATATTTATAAATGGCAATGGGAAAATAAGCTTATTCCTTACTGGAAAGAAATCGGAGAAATGGCCAGCGAATATGGCGTCAAGATTGGCATCGAATTGCACGGCGGTTTCCTATGCCACACACCGTATACGCTTTTGAAATTGCGCGAAAATACCTGTGATGCAATCGGCGTGAACCTCGATCCCAGCCATTTATGGTGGCAAGGGATTGATCCGGTAGGCGCCATTAAGATTCTGGGCGAAGCCGGAGCGATCCATCATTTCCATGCGAAAGACACCTATCTCGATCAGGACAACATCAATATGTATGGTTTGTTGGATATGCAACCGTATGGAGAGGTCAAAACGAGAGCATGGACATTCCGATCGGTTGGCTGTGGTCACGATGTAAAAGTATGGTCAGATATGATGAGTGCGTTGCGGATGTATGGTTATGACTACGTGGTCAGCATTGAACATGAAGACCCTTTGATGTCCATCGATGAAGGATTGAACAGAGCTGTTACGAATCTGCAATCTGTATTGATTAAAGAGACCCCACACGCTATGTGGTGGGCGTAGAAAAGAGGATTAACGATGAAGAAATTAAAAGTCACGATCATTGGTTACGGAGGCATGGGCAGCTTTCACGCTAAGCTGATTCAGGCAAATCCGGAAGTAGAAGTGCATGGGATATTCGATATTTTGGAAAGTCGGCAACAGGCTGGTGAAGCGGATGGCTATAGTGCCTATGTCAGTCTTGAAGAGGCTTTGGATGATGAAACGGTGGATGCCATATTGATCGCAACTCCGAATGATGTACACAAAGAGATCGCTGTCCAGGCTTTGGAGGCAGGAAAACATGTCATTTGTGAAAAGCCCGTGACACTGAACAGCGAAGAGCTGTCGGAAATAATGCATACCGCAAAGGAACACGAGCGCGTGTTTATGGTCCATCAAAATCGCCGTTGGGACAGTGATTTTCAGATGGTCAAAGATTTGTACGAGAACCGAAAAATCGGAGAGGTCTTCCACATCGAATCCCGTGTTCAGGGAGCCAATGGTATACCGGGTGACTGGCGCCATCTGAAAGCGCACGGTGGCGGCATGCTCTTGGATTGGGGGGTTCATTTGTTGGATCAGCTTTTGTATATGATCGACAGCCCGTTGGCGAAAGTTGTTGCAGATTTGAGTTACATATTGGG
Source organism: Trichococcus shcherbakoviae (assembly GCF_963666195.1). Lineage (NCBI taxonomy): Bacteria > Bacillati > Bacillota > Bacilli > Lactobacillales > Carnobacteriaceae > Trichococcus > Trichococcus shcherbakoviae. The sequence goes on along the minus strand of NZ_OY762653.1, from coordinate 791,054 downwards.
CGATGAAGTGGACGACGGCTTCATCAGCTATCTGACTTTCGAAAATGGCGTAACCGCCCTTGTAGAAGTCGGGACGACCAATTATATCAAACTCCCGCGTTGGTACATAAAAGGGACAAAAGGATCAGCGGTGATAGAAGATTGGGATCTAAAAGGAAAAATCGTGAAGCAGAGTGGAATTGAACTTGTGGCAGCACCCAAACCGATAAAAGCTGGCCAAGGGCTGACCAAAACGATGGCTCCGCCTTCCGAAGAGGCGATCATAAAAGAAAAATTTGAAAAAGTGGCAACTCAAATGGATCCGTTCTATACGAATTTCGCTAAAGTCGTCAGAGGCGAGTCGGAACCTATCGTCAAAAATGAAGAAGTTCTTCAATTGATGAAAATCATTGAATCCATTTTTGAGGCAGCGGAGACAGGACAAGTTATTGACGTACGGGAACACAGCTACAGCCGTTAAAAACAGCTGGACCGTTGCATTCATATTTTGAAAATGTGAGCAATTAAGCATCGTAAACGGTGAAAAAGTTTTGATTTGGAGGCAATACGAGATGCAGAAAAAAGTATTGGGAATAGATTTGGGTGGAACTTCAGTGAAGTTGGCCATATTATCCAAAGAAGGGGACGTGCTCCAGAAATGGAGTATCCCGACAGACAACAGTGACGGCGGGGTTAAAATCGTGCCGGGAATTATCGAATCCATCAAACATCATTTGGACTTATACCGACTCACTTCTGAAGACTTTTTGGGCATAGGCATGGGTTCTCCTGGTGCAGTCAACAGAAGCGAAGGGACCGTTACGGGAGCATTTAACCTGAATTGGAGAGATGTGCAACCGGTAAGGGAGACAATGGAACAAGAAACGGGCATACCATTTATCATCGACAATGATGCCAATGTAGCTGCGCTGGGAGAAAAATGGCGTGGTGCGGGCGAGGACAATCAGGATGTCGTTTTTATCACCTTAGGGACAGGCGTCGGCGGAGGGATCATTGCTGAGGGCCAACTGATCCACGGAACAGCCGGCTCGGGCGGAGAAATCGGGCATATGACGGTTGATCCTGATGGTTTTGACTGCACTTGCGGGAAAAGGGGCTGTTTGGAGACCGTTGCCAGCGCTACCGGGGTCGTCAAGCTAGCGCGCAAACATGCAGAGGAATATGCCGGAGATTCAACCTTAAAAAATCTGATCGACGATGGCCAGGAAATCACTTCAAAAATGATTTTCGATTTCGCTAAAGATGACGATGGATTAGCGGCTATCGTTGTGGATCGCTTTGCTTATTTCTTAGGTCTGGCATGCAGCCATATCGGTAATCTGTTGAATCCGGCTTCCATCATCATCGGTGGCGGCGTTTCTGCTGCAGGGGAATTTTTGCTTGAAAAAGTCAATAAATACTATTTGGGATTTGCTTTCCCGAATGTACAGCAATCGACTAAATTGAAGCTTGCAGAATTGGGGAACGATGCTGGCGTTATCGGGGCCTGTTATTTAGCAGTGGCTCATGCGAGTAAGTATCAATAACTTGCTTTATTTTCAGATTACTAATGCCATTTTAATGGAAAAGAGTGGCTCCAAATCATTCGAACTGATTTGGAGCCACTCTTATTTGTGTTGTTACTGGAGGCCATCCCATTCGGAATGGAAGTCCTTGAGGAACTGTTCCATCCGAGTGTGGCGGGCGACCGCCTTTTGTTTGCCGGCTTCTGTGTGCATGCCGTCCTTCAGCAGGAGCAGTTTTTCGTGGAAGTGGCCAATCGTATCGCTGTCCGGATCCTCACTGTGCTCGGGATCATAGAGAGGCCGGTCTTTATGCCCGCCATATGCAAAAGCGCGTGCGATGCCGATTGCGCCGATCGCATCCAGGCGATCAGCATCCTGCACGATCCGGCCTTCGATCGTTTCCAGCACGTGCTTGTTTTTCCCTTGCTTGAAGGAAAGGTTGTTCACGATGTAGATGACCTGCTCGATGACGGAGTCGCTCAGCTCGAAAGGTGTGAGGATGTCGGTGATGATGGCTTCGCGGTCGGCGTCAGTATAGCCGAATTTATGGTCGGCGACGTCATGGAGAAGTGCCGCCAAGCCGATGATGAGCCGATCGCCTTTTCCCTCCGCTGCAGCGATGTCCATGGACGTGTTGTAAACCCGCAACGTATGCCACCAGTCATGCCCCGTTGCTTCGTTCCTCAGCTTGTCAGCGACGATGTGTTTCACATCTTCAATAATGATTTCATTGCGCATCTTGAAGCACCGTTGCCATAAATCTAACTAAATCTAGTTTATGTTTGCTTCCCTGTTCTTCGTGCCCGATTTGGTCCTGACGGACTACTTTCGTTTGTTGCAGCACTCCGAGGGCGTAAATTCCGACGCAACGAATCGTACATATCCGAGTTACCCTTAGACTGCTTGGTAATCCCTCAGATTGTAGCTTGCGTTCAGATCCCTATCGCAATGGTGACCGCACGCGCAGTGGTAAACCCTGTCACTGCGTTTCAGGTCCTTTTTGAGCGTTCCACAATTGTTGCACAACTTGGAGCTCGGGAACCATTGGTCCGCTTCCACAAATTCAATGCCATTCAGTTCGCATTTGTATTGCAGGCATTGCTTGAAGAAATAGAGTTTCTGATTTGCGACCGCCTTTGCCATATGCTTATCCTTCATCATACTGCTGATGTTCAACGTTTCCATCACAATGCGGGAGGGTTTGGTTTTCACGATCTCCGCCGTTGCTTGATGGACATGATTGGTTCGGATGTTGGCTAAGCGTCTGTGTTGCTTTCGGATTTCACCTTCTAGTTTTAGGAGATGTTTAGATTTAGGCGTTCCTTTCTTGTATTTTCTGCTTGCACGCCGCTGTAATCTCTTGAGGCGTTTCTCCGCTTTCCTCACGGAGGCTGTTTTGTTGATGTTGTTGTAGAAAATACCATCGGAGGTGACAGCCAACTCCTTGATGCCTACATCCACCCCTACAACCCGATCGTCCAATTCGACGATTTTCGGGGTCACCTCTACGCCGACCGTCAGATACCAATATTTGCCGTCGAACTTGATGCGCGGGTTGTAGTATTTGCAATCCACGGGCAACGGTTCGTTGGTTTTCACCCAACCGATTTTTTCCAACAGGATGCGGTTGCCTTTCACTTTCAGCTTGATGCAGTCATTGTAGAAACTCGGTGTGGAGCGGCGTTTGGTCTTGAATCGGGGATGCTGGGCTTGCCCTTTGAAGAAGACTTTATAGGCTTTGCAGGCATCCTTGACCGCCTGTTTGACGACATTATTGGAAACCTCGTTCAACCAAGCGTATTTTTTTCGCTTCTTCATCTTAGTGATATGCTTGCGCAACTCATTGTCGCTGATGAACGTCCCGCCGAAGCGATGGTTCATCTCTTGCATCCGGATCGTGTAGTTGTACGCCCAGCGGGCAACGCCAGCTGCTTGGTAGAGTTTGGAAGTTTCGTCTGTCACAATCAAACGGACCTTCTTAGTCAGCATCATCTTGGATCAGCTCCTGAATCATCTTTCTGGCTTTGTTTGCGGGTTTGCCTTGCAGACTGCCACTGAATACGGTGACAATCTGAACGAGGTCTTCGACAAGTTCCAGTTCTTCGGTTTTTTCAGTATGGTCGATGATTTCTATCATGGTGCCATACTTTCTGCAGAGGTTCTCGATCAGTTTAAAACCAAAACGAACCAGACGGTCCTTGTGTAGGATGACAATTTTGTCTACCTGATTGTCGGTGATCCTGTCGAGGAGTTCGTTCAACCCTTTGTTGTTGTAGTTGATGCCGCTGCCGATGTCGGTTACGATTTCGAATTGGTAGCCGTTAGCCAGCATATAGGTTCTTACGTCTTCCTCCTGTCGCCGCAGGTCGTCCTTTTGCTTGGGTGAACTCACCCGGCAATAGCCGATGGTCACCTTACTTTGACCTGTGGTCATAGTCTTGCCCAAAATTTTGTTCAGCTGTTCGTCCGAGTAATACCGGGTTCCGCCGTCGGACACGAACGCAGGCTTGAATTTGTCCTCTCTATCCCAGCGCCTCAACGTCGATGTGGATATCCCAGTTGCTTTGGAGAATTTTCCGATTGCATACATTAGCCACATTCCTTTCTATACGGCAAGTATAGCAACAAATGTGGCTAAAATCAAAAATTTAACGAGATTTAGATAAATTTATTTTGGCTGTTAAAACCCCCTTTCCTGATTCTGTTAATCTTCCTGCAGCTTGGAAATAAGCAGTTTCCGGAATTTGTGCCGATCCGCATCCGTGAATGGTTTCGGGCCTTTTGTGCGTTTGCCGCTTTTGCGGACCATGGCGCTCATGTAGCGGTCTTCAAGCAGCCGTTCCATATTGCTGTTATCGTAGGCGAAACCCTTGTGATGAAGAACGGTAAGTCCCTTCGGCAAAGTGAGTGAGGCCAAACCGTAGTCCTGCGTGACCAGCAGATCGCCTCTTTTTGCTAGCTGGATGATCTTGAAATCGGCCGCATCGGCACCGGAATCGACGTAGACCGTCTTCACTCCGGAGGGGTGGGGGGCGTTGGAGTAGTGGGCAAAGCTGGTGACGATCGTGACCGGTATGTCGCGTTTGATGGCTTCTTCGATGATGATGTCTTTTACGGGGCAAGCATCCCCGTCGATCAGTATATTCATATGGCGCCTCGATTCTGTTTCTTTCTGTCTTTATTCTACCAAAAATTGGCAAAAAAATCCTTGTTGGTTCAGGTGTCTCAAGCGAATCTCTGTGATTTGTTTTTGGTGTCGGCTGTTCGCAGCCAGCCGAACGCGGAACAGTCGAGAGAAATACAATCTGTCGGCTGTTTGCAGCCAGCCGAACACGGAATAGTCGAGAGAAATGCAATCTGTCGGCTGTTCGCAGACAGACGAATGCGGAACAGCCGAGAGGAATCTAATCTGTCGGCTGTTTGCAGACAGACGAATACGGAACAGCCGACAAGGCAGCCAGTACGCGCAAAAAAGCCGGCAGTCCGGAAACATTCCGGACCGCCGGCTAGGCTTTTAAACATTCTGGAATCAGTTCAAGCCCAGGATGGACTCGACGCTCTTCTGCATGTCGTCGGAAGCGACAACGGTGTTGTGGCGAACTTCCGCATGCAATAATTCTTCGATGGCTGCTGGGAAAGCAACGCCGCTCAATTCTCTCAGACGGTCCAACATTTCTTCCATGGAATCATCCGAAAACTCAGGGTCGATGGCAGTCAGGACGGCTTGCGGGAATTTATACGGGCTGGCAGTCGATGCGATGATGATCGGTGTGTGATCATCGGTTTCGGCTACATAAGTGTTTGCGACATGCGCCGCCACAGCTGTATGCGGGTCGATGACATAGCCATCAGCATGATAAAGTGCAGCAATCTGTGCCGCCACTTCTTCTTCAGTCGCGTAGTCCGCATAGAAATCTTTCGCTTTTTCTTTCATTGCTTCCGTCACTTCGTAGCGACCGATTTCCTTCAATTGATCCATGAAAGTTTGGACTGATTCCGTACTTTCGTCGGCCATCAGGTACAACAGACGCTCCAAGTTGCTGGAGACCAGGATATCCATGGATGGGGAAGTCGTCAAAATGAAGTCGCGGTTGCGATCATATGCGCCGGTATCGAAGAAATCGACCAAGACTTTGTTCTCGTTTGAAGCGATGATCAGTTTTTGGATCGGCAAGCCCATTTGCTTAGCGAAGTAGGCAGCCAAGATGTTCCCGAAGTTGCCGGTAGGAACTACGACGTTCATCGGCTCTCCGGCAGCGATGGCACCTTGTTTCACCATTTGGCCGTAAGCGTAGACGTAATAGACCACTTGCGGAATCAGACGGCCGATGTTGATGGAGTTCGCAGAAGAGAATTGGAATCCTGCTGCGTCCAAACGTGCCGCCAAGTCTGCGTTTCCGAACATGTTTTTGACGTTCGTCTGTGCGTCATCGAAGTTTCCTTCGATGGCCACAACAGAGGTGTTGTCGCCTTTTTGTGTCACCATCTGTTTTTCCTGGATGGCGCTGACGCCGTTCTTAGGATAGAACACGATGATGCGTGTGTTCGGCACATCAGCGAATCCGTCAAGTGCCGCTTTTCCGGTGTCACCAGAAGTCGCTGTCAGGATTACGATTTCTTTCGTGCTGCCGTTCTTTTTGGCGGAAGTCGTCATCAAGTAAGGCAGGATCGAAAGGGCCATGTCTTTGAAGGCGATGGTCGGTCCGTGGAACAATTCCAGATAGTGGTTTCCGCCGGCTTTCACTAACGGAACGATGCTGGAGTCATCAAATTTGTCGTCGTAGGCTGCATTGACGCAATGTTTCAATTCTTCCTCAGTGAAGTCGTCGAAGAATTTCTTCATCACATCGTAAGCTAATTCTTGATAAGTCATGTCGGGCAGGCGATCCAATGCGATGTCCAAAGCCGGAATGTGATCGGGCACGTACAATCCGCCGTCTGGCGCTATCCCTTGTAATATTGCTTGTGAAGCCGTCAGTGTTTTTTCTGAATTTCTTGTGCTATGATAGGTCGTCACGGATTCAGTCTCCTCTACATTATTCTCATTTTTAAATTAAAAATTTCTCATAAAGAGTATGCCACATTTTTGTTGAAAACTCAATAACATATCGAAATGCGCGTTTTTCTGACGCTCTTTTTTATGAAAAAACTCCCCTGTCAAAATCAAATGACGGGGAGTGATTGTGTGCGGTCAAAAACAGTTCAAGGGCGCTCAACGATCATGGCGATGCCCATTCCGCCACCGATGCAAAGGGAGGCGAGTCCGAGCTTCGTATCAGTCCGTTCCAACGCATGCAGCAGAGTCACCAGAATGCGAGATCCGGATGCGCCGATAGGATGTCCCAAGGCGATGGCGCCTCCGCTAATATTGATTTTTTCCTCAGGCAAGCCCAAATCCCTGATTACGGCGATGCTCTGGGATGCGAACGCTTCGTTCAATTCGAAAAGGTCGATGTCATCTGCAAGCAATCCGGTTTTGGACAATACTTGCTTGATGGCATAGTAAGGCGCGTATCCCATGATGGCAGGATCGATCCCTGTTTCGGCATAACCTTTGATTGTGGCCAGATAAGGGACGCCTTTCGCTTCGGCCTCCGACTTCGACATCAGCACCAAGGCTGCCGCTCCGTCATTGATTCCGGATGCGTTTCCGGCAGTCACCGTGCCGTTCTTTTGGAAGGCCGGCCTTAATTTGCCCAAGCTTTCGATAGTAGCGTCTTTGCGGATGTATTCATCCTCGGCTACGACCTTCTGCTGGTTCTTGCGGTCTATGAGGATGATAGGCGCAATCTCTTGATTGAAGTAGCCGGCTGCTTGAGCAGCGGCCGCTTTTTGTTGCGAATGCAGCGCGAAAGCGTCCTGCTCTTCACGGCTCACTTGGAATCTTTCTGCCACCGTTTCGGCCGTGATGCCCATATGCTGCTGATCAAAGGCATCCGTCAGGCCGTCGTGCACGAGGCTGTCGATGGTGTTGATGTCGCCGAGTTTGCTGCCCCAACGTTGGTTCGGTAAGAGATAAGGGGCCTGCGACATGCTTTCGGTTCCTCCGACGACCACTGTTCTGGCATCGCCGAGACGGATAGCTTGGCTCGCCAGGATGATTGCTTTCAATCCGGAGCCGCAGACTTCGTTTATCGTCATGGCTGTTTTTTCATAGGAGATCCCGGCAGCAACAGCGATTTGCCGTGCCGTGTTCTGGCCGATGCCTGCCTGCAGGACGTTCCCGAAAATGACGGAATCCACTTCATCGGGGGATAAGCCGGCGCGATTCAACGCAGCTTCTGTGGCCGTTTTCCCCAGCTCCACTGCGTTACAATTTTTGAGGCTGCCTCCGAATGAACCGATGGGGGTTCTGGCAGCACTGACAATTACGACTTCTTCCATTGAATGTCTCCTTTTTACGTTCATTGATGTGGAAAGCTGTTCCTCCACACGGTGTATCTCTTATTTTACGATAATCAGTGCACTTTAGCATATAAGAATTAGTAAAGAATTACAAACAGAACGCAATTTTTAAATATCAGATTTCTAAGATATCCTTAATTTGGATGGCCCGAGGTTGTTTTTTTGTGCGGTCTGGTCTATCATTTGGGATGAGAGGCATCAAAAATGTTATATATATGAACAATAAGGGGTAATTGATGTGAAGATTGGGATAGATAAGATTGGCTTTTATGCGCCGCACTTCTTTGTGGATATGGAAAAATTGGCGGAGGCTAGAGGAGTGGATCCGGCCAAATATACGATCGGCATCGGGCAAGAAAAGATGGCTGTCGCGCCCATCACGCAGGATGCCGTTACGTTAGCCGCTAATGCCGCATTGCGCATCATTGATAAAGAGGATCTGGAGAAAATCGACTTGGTCATTTTCGGAACGGAATCCGGCATCGACAATTCGAAATCAGGGGCTGTCTACGTGCATGATCTGCTTGGAATCCAGGAACATGCCCGTTGCATCGAATTGAAGCAGGCGTGCTATGGAGCGACTGCCGGCATCCAACTGGCGAAAGGGCATATCGCCTTGAATCCGGAAAGCCGTGTATTGGTGCTCGGTTCGGACATTTCCCGCTATGGAATCGGTACGGCTGGCGAAGTGACGCAGGGTGCTGGTGCAGTCGCCATGATCATCAGCAAGGAACCGCGCATCCTCGCGCTGGAGAACGAAAGCAGCTATCTGACCGCCGATGTGATGGATTTTTGGAGACCCATCTACTCGGAAACGGCTTTTGTCGACGGTAAATATTCAAATGAGCAGTACATTTCGTTCTTCGTGAACGTTTGGGAAGACTTCAAAGCGAAATACGGCGCCACATTGGCTGACTTCGGAGCCATCTGTTTCCATCTGCCTTACACGAAAATGGGCATGAAAGCTCTGCGCGAAGTGCTGAATGAAGGTTCCGAAGCAGACCGCGAACGTCTTGCAGCGCATTACCAAACCAGCACTGTCTACAACAAAATCGTCGGCAATATTTATACGGGATCCTTGTATCTGAGTCTGCTGTCCCTGCTGGAACTTTCCGATGACCTGAAGGCGGGCGATAAAATCGGACTCTTCAGTTACGGCTCCGGAGCGGTCGGTGAGTTCTTCTCGGTCACGCTTCAAGAAGGGTTCAAAGCGGTTTTGACCGCGGCTGAGCACGGGAAAATGTTCGCGGGACGGACAGAAGTGAGCGTCAAAGAATATGAAGAGATCTTTTCTCGTGTTTTGCCGATTGATGGTTCAAGCATCGAATTAGATGTGGATGCAGATCCTGCGACTATCTGTATTGAAGGAATGGAAAACAACAAACGCATCTATCTGAACAAAGCCAGATGATCGCATGAATGAAGACAGCACACCGTCAGGCAGACAACTGGTGGACGGTGTGCTGTTTTTGATTTTTAATGGTTCTGGCGGCCGGCACCTCCGGACAAGCCGGCCTTGGCCGGAGGTGAAACGAATTTCGGCCTTGTACTCCGGTGAGGCCGCCGTGACCGGAGAATAAAACAAAATCCGGTACCTCTACTCCGGCGAGGAGAGCCTCACCGGAGGAAAAACGGGAATCCAGCCCGGCAGCTCGCTCTGGAACCCTCCGCCATCGATCTTGTTGTGACTCAATCGACTGCATCCGCACCGCGGATTTGCGCCAAAAGTGTCTGTGCTGTCGCCAAATTCATATTTTTTTCGCCTTTAAGCCGCTCTGAAAGCTGTTCGATTTCTTTACCGACCGCGCCAGCGCTGATTGCCAAGGAACGCGAATGCAGACCCATATGTCCTTTTTGGATGCCTTCCGTCACCAGCGCTTTGATGGCGGAGAAATTTTGCGCCAGTCCGACCGATGCGATGATGGACTCTAGTTCGGATGCCGAACGGTAGCCGAGAATTTCTTTCGTCATTTTCGCGGCAGGGTGGAAGTTGATGGATCCGCCCACAGCTCCGATCGGCAACGGCAACGTCAGACTTCCGAGCAGATCTCCATTTTCCGCTTTTTTCCAGGTTGTCAGCGAACGGTACTGTCCGCTGCGGGAGGCGTAGGCATGCGCTCCAGCAGAAATGGCGCGCCAGTCGTTTCCGGATGCCAGCACGATGGCGTCGATGCCGTTCATGATGCCTTTGTTATTGGTGACGGCGCGATAAGGATCGACGTAGGCAAACTGATAGGCTTCAATCAATCGGTCGCGCACTTCATCACCGGAAAGACTTCCTCTGCCCAAGAGACTTGATGGTATCCGACATTCGGCGGTCGCCAAGCAGTCGGTCGCGTAATTGGTCAGGATTCCCATCAAAGCTTCGCCGCCGGTCAAACGCTCCAAGTAAGGGATGACGCCTTCCATCATTGTATTGATGATGTTAGCCCCCATCGCCTCCAACGTCTCGACATGGAGATGGACAACAAGAAACGCCGGAATTCCTTCATCGGGAACGGCGGCCAAGTACCTTACGCTGATGCGGCGAGCTCCACCGCCACGTTTCACGATGGAAGGGTGGGCAGCATTGGCCGCCTCCAGGATTTCATCCCGATGCGAAAGGATCAGTTGTTCAGCAGCATCGCTGTCAAGGATATTTTTTAAGGCAACCTGGCCGATCATGACCCGTTTCTGGATCGTCGTCCGGAATCCGCCCGCCTTGGCGATGATTTTCGCTCCCGCGCTGGCCGCAGCAATGACGGAAGGCTCTTCGATGGCCATCGGGACGATATAGTCTTTTCCGTCAATCAAAAAGTTTAAGGCGACACCGTAGGGCAAGTCGTACGTGCTCAATTGGTTTTCAATCATGTTGTCGGCGATTTCCTGCGGCAAGCTTAATCCTGAATGAAGCTTGGCTGTCGCTTCTTCATTCAGGAGGCCGGCCGCGTGCAAGGCAGAGATTCTTTCGGGTGGTGTTTTGTCGTAAAATTTCTGAAGATAGTTGGATTCCATTTTATGCTCCTTAATTATGGCTGAAATATATAACAATTGTTAATGTTAGAAGTGCATCACAATAGGCATCTCACATATTTACAGTATGCTCTGCGCCCCAAAAGATGTCTAGCGGTCCAAGCCTGCCTCTCGGAAATTAGATAAATCTGACCCATTGCGCTCTACGATGCTCATTCAGGGGCAGATTTCCTAAATTTCTTTCGAGGCAGAGCGGGCTTGGACCGCTTTTCCCAAGTGTTTTCGCGTGTAATCAGTGTCTGTTTCCTATATCATTTTATCATAGTACTATCCTGATGGCATCCGCCATCAGTTGCTTTGCGCAGAGGACGAAAGAATCCGACCAATGCCCGATGACGGGCAGGCGCACAGGCGTGTATACTGAATTCATAAAGAGAAAGCGAGGGGTCGCATTGGATACGATCAGCTATTATATCAAAGAAATCATCAACGCAACCGGAAAGGGCTTGAAGGGATACATCATATCGGCGATCAAGCTTGCTACAATCAGTTTTGTCCTGTTGTGTCTGGGATTCGTGTACTTCGGCATCGATTTTTGGTTCCTGAAGGCTTTGGGAATCGCGGTTTTCGATCTCATCCCGATTCTGGGGAGCGGGATGGTAATGATCCCTTGGGCGGTGATCCATCTGCTGCTCGGGAACACAACGTTGGCTTGGCAAATCGGACTGCTGTACATCATTCTTGTGGTTGTTCGTCAGATTGCGGAGCCGTTCATTACCGGCAAGGAACTCGGCATCCGGCCGCTGTACACGTTTCTAGCGACAGTTGTTTGTATCCTCTTGTTCGGACCAATCGGAGCCGTTCTGGGAGCAGTGGTCGCGGTCGTGATCAAGGCCGTTTTGGAAGTCTCGAGTGTCAGCCGAAACAATTATGACAAACATCGTCGCTGAAAAAAGACAACATTTCACAAGCACGGGAGAAGTTGACTTCTTCCGTGCTTTTTTTTTTTCAAACCCTTATGAGCCTGATGCATCCACGCATTACTGATGAAAAAAAATAAGTAAAAATGCACGAATTATCTTGACCCGAAGGCGTCTATGCCTTAAGCTATGACTTAATGAGAATGGTTCTCAATTAGTGTCGGGAAATTACTATTGCTGAAAGAATGGAGGGGACGATTTTGACGAATGTAAGGGACTTGCCGATCGGCGTAAGCGCGATTGTGAACAAGATAACAGGACAAGGCGCTACCCGCAGAAGATTGATGGATATGGGCATCACGAAAGGCACTGCCATTTATGTCAGAAAAGTCGCTCCATTGGGCGATCCGATCCAAGTGATGGTGCGCGGATATGAATTATCGATACGCAAAAAAGATGCTGAGATGATCGAAGTTACGTTCGAGGAGGGAAAATGATGGGGAAAACCATAGCGCTGGTCGGAAATCCCAACAGCGGGAAAACGACTCTATTCAACCATTTGACAGGTTCCACCCAACGCGTCGGCAACTGGCCAGGGGTTACCGTCGAACAGAAGGCCGGCACGCTACTGCATGACGGCAAAACGCAGGTCATCGATCTGCCGGGCATCTATTCGCTTTCCCCTTACACAATCGAGGAAATCGTCACGCGCGATTATCTTACGCTGGATGCACCGGATCTGATCATCAATATCGTCGATGCCTCCAATCTGGAGCGAAATCTCTACCTGACTACCCAATTGATGGAATTGCATCTGCCGATTGTCGTTGTTCTCAATATGATGGACATCGTCGAGAAAAGGGGCGATCAACTGGACGTCGCCGGTTTGTCGCGCGCATTCGGATTGCCGTTCGTAACGATTTCGGCACTGAAGGAAAGCGGATTGGAAGAGTTGTTCAAGGCCATCGCTGAACCTATATCAGTAGCAGAACCGATTACATACAGTATCGTTGTGGAAAGCATCCTTGATACGATCGAAGAAATTCTTGCGCCATTGGTTCCGAAAAAATTACGTTGCTACTACAGCATCAAGCTTTTCGAAAGGGACAGACAAACTGCCGGAAAACTTGCGATTCCCGAAGAAGGCCAAGCTGTCATGGAAGGTCTGCTCAGCCGTTATGAAAAGGAATTGGACGACGACTCCGAAGCAATCCTGATTAACGAACGCTATAAATTTGTGACGAAAATTACGCGCCAAGTGCTCGTGAAAAATAGCGAAAAAGCCTCCTTCTCAGTCGTGATTGATCATATCGTAACGAACCGCTGGCTTGGGTTGCCGGTTTTCGTCCTGATCATGTATGCGGTCTACTACTTCGCCATCACAACTGTGGGGACGTGGGGGACTGACTGGGTAAACGATGTGTTGTTCGGAAGCATCGTTCCTGAGGCTGTGCAAACGTTCTTCGACAGCATCGACATCCATCCAGCAGTCAGCAGTCTCGTAGTCGATGGTGCCATCGGAGGAGTAGGCGCAGTTCTTGGCTTCCTGCCGCAGATGGCCGCCTTGTTCCTCTGCTTGACATTGCTGGAGGACAGTGGCTATATGGCCCGCGTCGCTTTCGTGATGGATAGGGTATTCCGCGGCTTCGGTCTGTCGGGTAAATCGTTCATTCCCTTGCTGATCGGTTCCGGTTGCTCGGTTCCGGGCATCCAGGCTTCCCGCACGATCGAAAATCTACAGGACCGCCGTATGACGATTCTGACCACTTCCTTCATCCCATGCGGTGCGAAACTGCCGGTCATCGCCCTGATTGCGAATGCCATTTTCGGCGGCGCATCCTGGGTGGCCTTGTCGATGTACCTGTTGGGGATTGCGACTGTCATCTTTTCCGGTGTGCTGTTGCGTAAGACAGCCATCTTTTCCGGGGAAGCATCGCCATTCGTCATGGAGTTGCCGATGTATCACTGGCCGCAATGGAAAAGCATTTTCCGCGCGGTTGGAGCCCGCTGCATGGCATTCGTAAAAAATGCCGGGACCGTCATTTTTTTGAGTTCGAGTTTGATCTGGTTCCTTTCTTCCTTCAACTGGCAAATGCAGATGACGGTTGAAGGCGACCAAAGCATCCTGGCTCAGATCGGCGGTGCGGTTGCTGTTTTCTTCGCGCCATTGGGCTTCGGATCTTGGCAAGCGACAGTGGCGACCATCCAAGGTTTGATAGCGAAGGAAAATGTTGTCGGCACATTTGGTGTGCTGATGAACACAACAGGTTCGGAAGCGGAGGTAGCTGCCGCATTCAGCACACTGTTCAACCCGGTCAGCGCCGTATCGTTCCTTGTGTTCAATATGATTTGCATGCCGTGTTTCGCGGCTGTCGGAGCGATGCGCACCGAATTCGGCAGCGCTAAATGGACGCTTTTCGGCGTCTTGTATCAAACTACTTTGGCTTATGTCTTGGCCTTCATCATCAATCAGCTCGGAGCTGTCCTCGTGTTGGGCACGCCTTTCGGGGCGGGAGCCAGCATAGCGGCCGCAGCAGCGGCGATATTGGTGTTCTTGGTCGTCAGACCCGCGCCTAAAAAAGCTTCGCCGATCTGGGGAAGCTTGGCGAAACCGATGGTCAAATAGGAAGAGGAGGAATAACCTATGAATGTTCAATCTTGGATCGTTTTGTTGTTGTTTATGACCTTGATGGGGTACATCTTATTCCGTCAAATCCGTTTGATTGCGAGCGGCAGAAAAAAATGCAATGCTTGCACCGTAACAGTTTGCCCGATGAATGATCCTACTCCGGTAGAAGCTGAGGCCGACTGTATCGCTGGGACCGCACTGATGGTCCATCTCGGTGTTGTGCAAGAAAGCGCGTCGGCAGAAAAGCACTGCCCGACCTCCCAAATCATCAAATAATAAAAATGAACACCAAAAAAAGTCGGTGACTCAATCAAAAACGATTGAGTCACCGACTTTTTATCTGGAGAAAAGAGTGGAATCTCCGGTGAAAAGAACAAACAGACTTCACTCGGAAAGGTTGCGTTTTTCCCCTGTCAAATCGCGGATTGACTGAGCCTCCTGCACATATTCCAGAACACCCAGATAGGCGCCGTCTTCATCCCGGAGCGCGCAATAATTCACGACTATGAACTTTCCGCTTTCCTCATACCACATGGTTTCCTGGTCTTTCTTTCCGGATTTCAGATCCGAGACCAATTGCTTCATGAGCGCAACGCTTTTTGGCGGATGGCAGTTTTCGACTTGCCTTCCCAACGCGGATTTCGTGCGCATGAAAATCTTTTCTCCCGGCCCGTCATTGTAATATTTCACGATCCCATCCGCATCGATGAAGGTGAGCTCCAAGGGTAATCGGTTCAACATCTTTTCCAGCTCTTTCACCGTTAGGAAGCCGGTCCCGAAGGCGATGTTGCCTTCCGGAATGGAACCCATTGCTTCTCCAGTTTCAAAAGCGGCGCGTTCAGGCAGCCATTGCGATTCCGGGTGGACGATGCAATAGCCGATTTCATTTGATTCAGCCGCAATCTTCAGCCAATCATCTTCAGTGAAAGAATCGGATACCATCGGCAAGAGGATATCTTCCTCTTTAATGAACATTTCCTTCATTTCCTGCTGCAGTGTTTCGAAAGTCACTTTGAGGTTGTCAAGCTGCCCGCCTTCCACCATCTGTTTCAATTTCTTGTACAGTCCCCGGATTTCGTCGTCCACCCCCCACATAACTTTCGGTGGGGCAGTCATGCCGTAGCGCTCCATGATCGGGAAAATGGCGTACTCTTTGCGCGCATAATGCTTGTCGAAGCCCCAGAGGATATCCAGTTGCTTGAGCAGTCCGGTTTTCAGAGCTGAATCATGCTCAACCAGATAACTTTCCAAAAGGCGCGCAATCCGGTCGAGCGTCGCTTCGATGGCCACGTTTTCTTCCTTCAGCACCCGGATCGGATGCCCCGGTTTCTCGCTATCCGGAGAGGGGGCTTGTCCATAAGTCACTGCATCGGCAAATAAATCGGCGTGGATCGAGCAAAGACGCTGGATTTCCTCGACTGCGATGCCTTGTTCGATCAGTCTCCGTTCCATCATCGAAATTTCCAGAGCGCTGACCGTCGCGAAATGTTCCTTGAATTCCTTCTTGATCTGTTCGTAGTCATCACCTGCATGAAGGCGAAGAATCAGATCCTTCAAAATTGCTTGGCGGTGCTCCAATACTTCTTCGCGGGTGCTTTTTTTGACGTCTTCTTCCATTGTGATCCCCTCGCTTGATAATAATCTTCCCGAAGCAGAAGGCATTTGAACTGGGCGGCTAAAAACAGTGTGAATATACATAAGGAATTATTCCACTTGATAATCCTATTTTAGTGCGATTACTGACGGAGGACAAACGTTACGACCAATAAGTTAGGGATTTTTTTGAGAAATATATTTAAGGATAAAGGAAAGAAAGTCAAGGCCGGCGTGCTATAATATCCCATATTGTCCTATGAGTTTTGCAGTGGGGTAACGGTTTTAGAAGGAGCAAACGGAATCATAATCGGAAAGGGAGTACCAATTAGATGAATTATTGCATGGAATGCGGAACAGAACTGGAAGCGAAACATCTGGAAAATGAAGGGAATATCCCTTATTGCAACAGTTGCGAGGGATATCGATTCCCTGTGTTCAACACGGCTGTCAGCATGGTCATCTTGAACAAGGAACAGGATAAAATTTTGTTGATCAAGCAGTACGGTGGGGCAGATTATATTCTCTGTGCGGGATACGTCAATAAGGGCGAAGATGCGGAGCAAGCTGCAACCCGTGAAATCGCCGAGGAGCTTGGACTTAAAACGGTCGGCTTGCGCTACAACAAAAGCGAGTATTTTGAAAAAAATAACACCTTGATGCTGAATTTTTCCTGTATCGTCGCGAGCGAGGGCCTTAATGGCATGACGGATGAAGTGGATCAGGCGGAATGGTTTTCCATCGAAGCTGCGCGGGCCAACATCAAAAAAGGCAGTTTGGCTCAGCGCTTCCTGGAAAACTATTTGGGGAAAAGCCATGGGTTGGAGCCACTTATTGCTTTGAAGAATTCCTAAGCAGTATAGTTCAGGTATTAATTGGGTATGCACAAAAAAAGTTTCGGTTTTGAACTTCAAAACCGAAACTTTTTTGTTGTGCAGGTAAGCCTAAACTTGATGAGACCTGTAAGTGTGCCAATCAAGGTTTTAAGCTTATCTGATTTGAAAATTATTCAGTTACTTTTTCAGCTTCTTCGGTTGGAGCTTCTTCCTCTGCAACCTCTTCGGCTACTGGAGCAGAAAGGACAACAACTGCCTCTTCTGGATCCGTAAGGACTGTAATGTCGGCATCGACTTTGATATCAGCAACTGTTAAAGTATCACCGATGGTCATTTCATTCACAGCGATTTGGAATTCAGTAGGGACATTGGTAGCTTCCGTTTCGATTTCCAATTCGTTCAATGTTTGAGTCAAGACACCTTCTTTGACGTCCTCACTACCGACCAAGTGAATCGGAACAGTCATCGTCAATTTTTGACCTTTTGTGATTACTTGCAATTCGACGTTTTGGATCTCGTTCTTAAGGGCAGCCTGTTGGATGTCCTTAAGGATGACTTGCATCGTTTTTCCATCGGATATGCTGACTTCAAAGATTGCATTTTTACCTAATTGCTTAAGCACTTCGTCAAAATCTTTTGCATCAAGTAATACTGGAGTTGCTTCAACATCTTTACCATAGATGACTGCAGTGAGTTTCTTGTCCAATCGTGCACGCTTCGCTGCAGATGAGCCAACTTTTTCGCGTTTCTCTACTTGTAATTTCATATGTTCTCCTCCTGGAAGTATACCTGTACTGGCTTGGATTTGAGCTGGCTATAAAAAATATTAACGTCAGCAAATAGATAGTACCTCCATACCTTACCGCAACTCAGGGCAGATAGCTAATGATAAGCCTTTTGTTGGCTATGGTTTCGAGATTATAATGAGAGGTTTATCCGCTAAAATTCGTTGCTGTATAGCGAAAGCTTGGGGTCCGAAAAAATATTCCGAATGACCAAGCTTTCGGCATGTGGTTTTGTTTTATTGTGCATATAAGTAAGTCATCACTGCCGAGCCGATTCCCTCGAACACTGGGGTCGCGTCATCGGTCGCGTTCAGCCAACCATCCGTCAAGACGGCTACGATGTAATTCTGACCGTCCATCGACAGGATCCCAGCATCGTGGGATACGTCAGTCAACAAGCCGGTTTTATGCGCAAAGGTTACTTCATCGGTAAGGCCAATGTTCAATGCATAGACGAGCTGCTGATCGCCCAAGAGTCCTAGAAAGTATTCGGTGCTGGATTCTGAAAGCAATTCGCCATCCAACAAACGTTCCAACAAGAAAGCGACTTCTGCTGGCGTTGTTTCCAAGTCTCCGTTGTAATAGACACCGTCGGATTCCAGATAAGGGTTAAAACTCGTTGAAACGAAGCCCTGATCATGGATGAAGCTTTCGATGTTGTCCCATCCGATCAGATAGGCGAGTTCCTTAGCCGTTTCATTGTCTGAAACGGTGATGGTGCTGGTCAGGTAATCGTCAATGGTCGCGCCGTCAGCCATCTGGTCTTCCAACGAGAGTGTGCCGGCATCGACTTGGGTGAGGATGGCATACGTCAAAAACAGTTTGTAGAGGCTCGCGCTAGTGAAGACGCGGGATTCATTGGTCGTAATTGCTTCTCCGGTCTGCTCATTGATGAGGACAAAGCCAAGCTGGTCAGGGTAGGCAGCATTCAGTTCATCCAAATCCGCCGCCAAATCCTCTCCGGCTGTCGTCATGATCGTGCTGCTCTGGAGAAGCGCATTTGCTTCAGCCACACTGTTTTCATCCGCTTCCTGCATTTCATCAACCGCGTACGCGACATCCGTCGTCAAGGTCTGGGCTGATGCGGAACTTTCCCCTTCTTGGGATTTCGCTAAGTCCCACAATAGGAACTTGACGCAGCCCACAAGGAACAAAGTAGACAGGAAAAGTGCATATTTTTTCTTTAGTTTTTTTCTTTTTTTCATAGCAGTTACCTCTTCTGGGGCTAATTTTTGCCAATGGCCGGAAAGAGGGTATGGTTAGACTCTTTTCCGGGTTGCTCGGCTAGGAAAGATATTTTATTGATGTGCGTTTATTTCACGGACGCACCGGATACGGGCATTGAGTTGCCACCCATGCCGCCCATTTGGCCGCTGGTTGCTTCAGTTGTGGCGCTGACATCAACGGTGGATGAACCGCCGCTGAAGGACGTATCTTCGTAGATACCAGTTGCGGATTCGCCGGAAACTGTTCCGCCGGTTGTGATTGTGTAAGCAGATCCGTTGACCAGGCCAGGACTGGAGAATACAAGCGACTGAGCCGTTGTGGAAGCCTCGAAGGTCATGATCACTTCTCCGTCCGGTCCAGTGATTTGGATGGCTTCATCCGCAACCAATGGGATAGAGGATGTGAACAGGAAGCTTTGTGCTGAGGTCGAAGAAGGGCTCATCGCCATTCCGGAGCTGCCGACACCAATAAGCGTACCGCCGTTCATGTTGAACGTGCTGTCGTAATCCAACGTACCGTTCATGCTGTCGGTCGGGCCGTTGACGATTACGGTGCCATCGTTCATCTCGATGCTTCCGTTACTGTCGAGTCCATCGCCGCTCGCGTTTACCACAAGCGTTCCGCCGTTGATGGTCAAGAGTCCTGCTCCTTCTGCAGTAGAGGTGAACGTGTTTTCACCAGGGCGTCCGCTGACGGCTGACGCATCATTTCCGCCGGCTGTGTTTACACCGTCATCCGTTGATGTCAAAGTGATGTCTCCGCCATTCAGCGTGATTTCGGTTGCTTCGATACCTTCATAACTTTGATTGATGTTAATGGTTCCGTCATCGATTGTCAAGGTGTTATCGGCATGGATACCATCATCACCAGAAGCAATCGTGAAGTCTCCGCCCGTTATTTGGATCGCATCATTGGTATGGATGGAGTCATCGGATGTGTCCAATACGAAGGTGCCGCCGGAGATCGCTAATGAGCCTGTCGCTTTCAAACCTTTGGCGCTAGTTGTTTCCTCGGTGGTAGTTGTGGCTGCTGCTTCAGAAGGT
This sequence comes from Trichococcus shcherbakoviae, assembly GCF_963666195.1. Taxonomy (NCBI): domain Bacteria; kingdom Bacillati; phylum Bacillota; class Bacilli; order Lactobacillales; family Carnobacteriaceae; genus Trichococcus; species Trichococcus shcherbakoviae. Next base: position 771,159 of record NZ_OY762653.1, on the reverse strand, counting down.
GCTGCCCATGTTCCCCAAGCCTCGCTCGCTGTACTGCTGTTCGCGCTACCGCCGCCGGTTGTGATCGTAAAGTCGCCACCAAGTATCTGCAGATCGGTTGCGGCTTGGATGCCGTCAGAGGCTGCCGTGATCGCGAAAGTGCCTGATTCAATAGTCAAGGTTCCTTTGCTTTCTTCTTCCTCGTTTGTGGACTGCAGTCCGTCGCCGCCCGCATCGATCGTGAAGGTACCCGAGCTGATGAAGAGCGAATCGCTGCCTTTGATGGCGTCGCCGACAGAAGTGATCTCATAGGTTCCTTCTGCGATGGTCACGTCATCTTTACCTTTGATGGCATGAGCATAATTGGCATCGATGCCCAAAGTTCCCGTTCCGTTCAGGATAAGATCGGATTTGCTGAATAGGGTAGCATCCGGCTCATCCTCACTGTCTTCGAAGGTGTACGTTTCTCCGTCGCTTAAAGTATTGGTCGTTCCTTCAGCCAAAGTGATGGTCGCGGAGTTGGCGCTTTTCACGTAGATGGCGGCTCCGGTGGAATTCGTGATAGTAGCCCCGTCGAGAACGATCTGGACATCGGCTTCATCGACTGTTTCGACACGGACCTGGCCTTCGCTCAGGGTTCCGCTGAGGATATACGTGCCGGGTTGCGTGATGGTCAGGATCGAACCGTCAGCAGCAGCTCCGGATCCGTCGACTGTGATGGTTTGGTCGGAAAAAGTGATGGCTGTTGCGTTGCTTGCTGAATAACTGGAGTCTGATGCAAGAGTGGATTCAACGGTAGCCTCAGTGGTCGAACCGTCGCTTGATGCTGTTGTGGTGCTCGCTTCAGTGGAGCAAGCGGTCAATAAGGCAAGGGTGCCTGTCAGTGCGAGCATTTGAGTTAGAGGTTTATTCTTTAGATTCATTATAGTACTTTTCATGGGGTAGTTCTCCTGTCTGTTATGGTTTTTTAGTTAATGTTAGGTCGTGTTTCTTAGCCTGCTTGGTTGCCGTTATAGCTGACCAAAGTGGCGTTCTGGACGCCTTCGATAGCGCTCAATTCATTCATGAAGCTTGTTTCGTTGTTCTTGACTTTTACTTCATAGATCAATTCCGGTTGACCGTCCGTGATGCTCTTGGATTTTACGATGATTTTTCCAAAACGGTTTTTGATGATTTCGGTCGCCTGCAATTCAGCATTCTCATTCTCCAGCTGCAGCATCAAAATGTAAGGGGCCGAAGAATCGACCTTTCCTGTCAGAACGAGCAGGATGACCGTGATGAATGCAGATCCGAGGAAAGCCAGAGAATACAATCCAGCTCCCAGGATGATGCCGACGCTGATCGACCAGAAAAGGAAGACCAGGTCAAGCGGCTCCTTGATGGCGGTACGGAAGCGGACGATGGAAAGGGCACCGACCATCCCTAGGGAAAGGACAACGTTGGAGGTTACTGCCAGAATGACGAAAGTGGTCAGGACCGACAATAGGACCAACGACGTATTGAAGGGTTTCGAATACATGACGCCGGCGTAGGTTTTTTTATAGATGAAGAAGATGAACAGGCCGATGAAGAGCGCCGATAGCAGGGAAACTGAAGCCGCCGCGATGGAAAAATCGGCTGTTTCCTCCAAAAAACTGTTTTTAATGATATCTGTGAATGTTGTCATTTCAATATTCCTCCTGGATATTTTCTTATATTTGGTTTAGGTGTCTTCCAATTACGTATTTTGAATGCGAGGTGCTGTTTGTTTCTTCTGTCTGCACCAGACTTTGGATCCATCCAGGCAGATAATTGTCGAATTTGACTTCCAGTACGCAGTCGATCCCGGGCTCCCTTATTCCGATACGGCCTTCGTGGAAGAAAGAGGATACTTGTGTGCTGGCGTGCATATCAAAATCCAATGTGATGCGCGTGTTCCCGGGGCCATAGGCGAAAGCTTCCCGTTCATAAGTGATGATCACTTTTGGTTCCATGCATTGGCTTTTGCACTTTGCATAAAACTCTCGGAGCAATGGGTGACTGGCATCAGCAAGGCAGTCATATTTTTTTTGGATAAGTTGGTCGGCCATTTCTTTCGTGATGCAGGCGCTCTGTTTATAACCGACTGCTCCGTCCTTGACTTTTTTCTCCAGGCGGATAAAGGAAGCGTCATTGTTGTAATAACGGATCCGGAACTTCTCGCGGTAACTGCGGCCATCCTCTTTGTCCCAATAAGCATCATCATAAATCGTATCAAAATAGAGACTCCTGATGCTGTAACTGTTGCCTACTGAATTCTCATCATGTTTCAGGACCTTTCTCAGCCGACTTGTGAGGATGACTTTGTTCTTTTGGGAAATTTCGTGTTTGAATTCGTTTCGGTAGCATATTTCGCTCATAACGCTCGACCTCGTTTCTTGTTTCTCTTGATGTCCTTATTCTATGCCGATCTGGGAAACAATTCTCCGTAAACAGGGCAGAGAGTTGTTGCAAAAATGGAGCAAATTGAGCGGAAAGATGCGTAAAGTTGATAGAGCACCGCATCCCAATGCAAAAAAAGGACCGAAACGCTGGCCTATGGGGGCGGTCAGTGTTTCGGTCCTTATTCTCAGATTCTATTTATTAGATTTGTTTTGTTGCGGCAGGATGATTGTGAAAGTTGTTCCTTTTGCGGAAGACATGACTTCTATGCGTCCGCCGTAAGTCTGCACGATCGATTGCACGATGGAGAGCCCGATGCCGTGCACGCCTTTATTACCTTTGTAGAAGCGATCGAAAATATGCGGCAGGTCTGTCTTGGAAATCGGTTCGCCATCATTGTAGATGGTGATCATGATCCGGTTATCTATCTCCTTGCAGCCCAAACGGATGATGCCTTTTGCGTAACGCAGGGCGTTGGAGATGAGATTCTGGAAGGCCCGTTCAAAGTCTCGCTCATCGTAATGGAACAGGACAGGATCCTTCTGGAAGTCGAACAGCACTTGCAGATTTTTTTGATTGCTGACGCTGGCGTAGCGTTCAGCGGTATAGCCCAATGTTTCACGGATATCGTTGGTGGCGGTCAACCGATCCGATGAACGGGTCTCCAGTCGCGACAGATAGAGGATATCCTCAACAAGAGTGCCGAGTTTGTCGGTCTCGTTTTTGATCGCGATGGCGCCTTTTTTGTCATCGATGATGCCGATTTCGATGCCTTCCGCGTTTGTCTTGATGATCTGCAACGGTGTCCGCAATTCATGCGAAGCGTTCTGGAAGAACGTGCGCTGATCGGCGTCGTACAGCTTGAGTTTTTTGGTGGTCTCGTTCATGGTCGTCTTCAGCTCATGGAGCTCCAGATCGATGAATTCCTCATCGATCGTCTGATAGTTTCCTTCACCGATCTCTTTCGCGAACAAGGCCAGCGTCTGCAAAGGTTTCGTGATCCTTGAAACGAGCAGGTAGGTGATGGTTGCGATGGTCACCAGCCCAATCAGCATGATGATCAAAAGGATCTGATTCAGGTTCTGCTCGAAGACGAACAGATCGGACATGTTCAGGAAGAATACCGCATAGGTCCCGTCCTCCTCGGCGTTGGGAGCGATGGAATAGTAGTAGAGATTATCCTCCAATTCCAAATTCCCATCGGCTGTCAATGCCAGCGTGATGTCGGAACTTTCCAATCCGGAAACGAAATTCGTCAACGAATCATCTTCACTGAATCCGGTGTCCTGGATCTGTGGGAACAGTATTTCGAAATCTTCGGAAATGATCGTTTTTTGGACGCTGGATGAGAAGGCCGTATGCGGTTCAGGATTTTTTTCCCGGGGTTCATCCACAATGCTCCCATCTGATGAAGCGGGTTCCGGTTCCAACTTTTTGTCCTCATCGAAGGGACGCTCGATGTAATTTTGTCTCGCTTCGGCAAGCAATGAGTCAGCTGTCGTTTCGATGTACTGGGTAAAGAAAAAATTGAACACCAGATAAATGAAGGCAAAGACGGCCGCCAATAATAAAGTGATGGTCGTCAGAAGCCGGATCTTCAAACTTTTTTTTGATGTCTTCATCTTCATCCTGCAGACGACTCCTTCACGGTGAAGCCGAATCCCCAAACGGTCTCGATCTCGACTGTGGAACCGGCCAGTTTTTTGCGCAGCCTTCTGACTGTATCATCGCAGGCCCGCGTCTCGATGTCCTTGCCGTAGCCCCAGATCGAGTCCAAAAGTTCGTCCCTTGAAACGGCACGGTTTTTGTTTTCTATAAGATAAACGAACACATTGTATTCATTCGGTGTCAGGTTGAGGGAGACACCATTTTGTTTGACGGACATGGCGGCCAGATCGATTTCGATATCGCCGATCCGCAGCGTCGCTTCTTCCTGACGGGAAGGCATGCGTTCCTGATCCATCTTGATGCGGCGCAGCATCGCTTTCACGCGCATATTCAAGGCGATGGCACTGAAAGGCTTCGTGAAGTAATCATCACTGCCAAGGTTGATGCCCGTCGCATAATCCATATCGCTGTCTTTTGCAGTCAGAATGATGATCGGAACCGAACTGACGTCGCGGATTTTTTTTGTGATCTCGAAGCCGCTCGATCCCGGCATCATCACATCCAGGATGACCAGGTCCGGTTGTTTGTTCAGGAAAGCATCGTAGAGCAGATCGCCGTTCGGAAAGTCGGAGACCACATAGCCCTCGCTCTCCAAAAATGTCTTCACCGTCAAACGGATGCCATCTTCATCTTCTGCGATATATATTTCTTCATTCATAATTTAATCCACCCCATTCTTGTATCCAGTATAACCGATTTTCATTGGGAAGATTACGAAAAACTGTGGCAATCCTGCAGAAATTGGGGGCAGGCAAACACTATTTTTCCACCCCTCTGAAAATAGATAGCACATCACTGCGACAAACTGGTAAAATAGCGTATAGTCCTTCGAGAAGTCGGGCTGTGAATTTTTGATTTTTGGAGGAATAAACAAATGACCCTTACACATAGAAACGCAACTTTGGACGATGTAGAAGATATCGTCGCCATCTACAACCAGACGATTCCTAGCCGGATGGTGACGGCCGATTTGGAACCGGTGACCGTCAAACAAAAAATGGGCTGGTTCCTGGACCATTCGCCGAGCTACAGACCGATCTGGGTTTTTGAAGAGGATGGGAAAATCTGCGCTTGGGTGAGCTTTCAGGCTTTCCACGAGCGCGCCGCTTACGACAAGACAGCAGAATTGAGCATCTATATCCATGAAGACTACCGCGGTAAAAAAATGGGCACGCAGATCATGGAAACAGTGTTGGCTGCCTGCGACGAGTTGGACATCACCAATCTGGTCTGCCTCATCTTCGGCCACAATGCACCAAGCATCGGGCTGATGAAAAAATTTGGCTTCGAACAATGGGGATATTTACCGAGAGTAGCCGAGCTTGACGGCATCGAACGCGACCTCGTCTACATGGGCAAAAGAGTGCGCGACTGACCCTTGAAGCGGCATCGTAGGGGATGAATATCCGGTGCCGATTCCGTTTTGCAGGGTACAGAAACACGCATTAATTATCTATCGTAAGCGACAATGTTGACTGCCGCTTATGATAAGTCTGTTAATATATTGTTAACATTGCGTTATTTTTATTGCATTCTCCATCCTTCCAGTATAATTAGTAAGTAAGTTTTAGAAATTATTTTATAAGGGATGGATGGAGTATGTGGTTTTTATTTGCGATAGTTTCCGTTTTGGCCTGGGGCACCGCGGATTTGTTTTATAAAAAGGGGAGCGATCCGAAAGATAAATACAGTTATCTGAAGATCGTCATCATGGTCGGTGCGGTCATGGGGATCCATGCGGTCTACGTCATGCTGACTTCGGGAGTGGTCTACGATCCGAGCAACATGATCACGTACCTGCCGGTTTCGGCGTTGTACATCTTATCGATGGCGGTCGGCTACGCCGGTCTGCGGTTTCTGGAATTATCGATCTCTTCACCTGTACAGAACTCGTCCGGCGCGATATCGGGCTTGCTGACTTTTATTTTCTTGGGCCAATCCATGACGGGCCTCCAGTTTTTTGCGGTAGGCTTGATCACATTCGGCGTCATCTTGCTGTCGGTATTCGAGCAACGTTTTGCTGAGGCAGAAAAGAAAGAGAACAAGGAAATGGTGGATCGTAAATACAAATACGGCGCGATCGCTTTGTTGTTCCCTCTAGGATATGCATTGATCGATTCCCTAGGGACTTTCGCGGATGCGTGGGTCTTCGACAGAGGGATGGACGAAATGCAGGCGAACATTTCTTATGAAATGACTTGGCTGATTGTAGCGGTTGTGGCTTGGATTTATCTAGTCTTGATCAAGAAGGAAACCTTTGCTTTGCGCGATCAAAAAGACCGCGGCTTGGCAGCCATCTTTGAAACATTGGGGCAGTTCTTCTATGTTTTTGCGATCAGCGCAAATGCAGTTATCGTTGCGCCGCTGATTTCTTCCTATAGTATGGTGTCCGTCATCCTTTCGTGGATCTTCTTGAAGGAAAAACTGACTGCAAAACAATACGCAGTCATTGCGATGATCATGGTAGGGATCTTTATCTTAGGCTTCGAATAGTTTTATGCGGAAAAGCGGCTGAATGCCGCTTTTTTGCGTTGTGCCGGAGTTGGCGAGCCTTCAACATTGTTTCTTTTTGTGGATTCCGCTGAAATAGAGGATAATGACAGTGAAAGAACGCGAAGGAAGGGAATGCATATGGAAACGCCTGAACAAGCAGAAAAAGGCAAGGGACTGTTTGGACTCAGTCTGGCTGGAGGCGGCCTGAAGTCCTTTGCACAGCTTGCCGTCCTTCATGATCTGGAAAAGCATCACGTCAAAATCGATGCCGTCGCAGGCACTTCGATGGGGGCGGTCATAGCGGCTTTGGTGGCCAGCGGGCTTACGGCATCCGAGATCGAGGAAACCTTATTGGAAGAGGAACGGGAATTTGCGGATCGCGGCGTTTTCAGCCGGCCCGCCTATCTGCTCTTTCAGCATGTACGGGAACACAATAATGGCTTCGTTGAATTGCAGAATCTACAACAGATGGCCTGTCAATTATTTGAAAAAATCGGCTGCCGAATGCTTTCCGACTGCCGGTTGCCTATCGCGATCACAACTGTTGATATCCATACAAGCGAATTGATTGTTTTCACCAACAAACCCGAGTTTTTCACGAGCCCGACTGGAGATTGGCTCATCTACCCGCAGGATATCGAATTGGGAGTGGCCGTAGCTGCGTCCTGTGCGTTTCCGATGGTCTTTTCTACTGCGGAAATCGACGGGAGACAGTTGGTTGATGGCGGGGTGATGATGAATTTGCCCATCCCTCTTTTTGACCGTTCGCTCTTCAGTGTGCTGATGTCCGTGTCGATGATCTATGACGCGGTCGACCGGCAACTGGAATCCCCGTTCAATGTCGCGATCCAAAGTTTGGATATCCTGATCCGGCAGATGGATCGCCAATTGACGAAACAGGCGGATATACAAGTGAACTTCGCGATTGAACCGCAGTTGGTATTCAAAGTGGGTGCCGGTCCGGATGTCATCGCCATCGCCAATGAGATGCTGCAGAATAATCCAATCGACTACAGCATGTTGGAAAACACAACAGGGCAGGGATAAGCAAGGGTACCCAAACCACACCAAAAAAACGCACAATCAGCAGATTGTGCGTTTTCGAATATAACGATTAGTCTTCGGGCCAAACTTCTTTGGCGATTTCCACAACGTGGTGTACTTTAGCCCATTGTTCTTCTTCCGTCAGCAAGTTGCCTTCTTCGGTGGAGGCGAATCCGCATTGCGGGCTCAACGCTAATTGATCCAAAGGAACATATTTGCTGGCCTCTTTGATGCGGGCTTTGATTTCTTCTTTGTCTTCCAGCTCAGCTGTCTTCGAAGTAACCAGGCCTAATACGATGCGGCCTTTGCCTTTGAAGAAGGCAAGTGGTTCGAAACCGCCGGAACGATCGGTATCATACTCCAGGAAGTAACCGTCAAAACTTGTTTGTCCGAACAGTTCTTCTGCAATCGGATCATAAGCGCCTTCCAAAGAGTGATGGGATTTGTAGTTACCGCGACAGACATGCGTCGTCAAGACAAGATCAGCCGGTTTTGCTTCGATGATGGCTTGAACATTCTCAGCAGCAACGCGTTTGGAAGCTTTGTACTCTTCCGAATCATTCGCGAAGTTGCAAAGGAAGCCCCAGTGCACATCGTCCAATTGCAGGTAACGGCAGCCCAGGTCGTAGAAAGCTTGGACAGCGTCGATGTAGGCTTGTTGCACGTCGGCTTGGTACGCTTCAACTGAAGGATAGATTTCTTCGTTGCGGTAGCCTGGATAGAAAACTTCGTTCGGGCTAGGGATCGTGAATTTCGTCACGCCTTGATCACCGACGATTTCGTTCAATGATTTGAATGCAGCCAGAAAAGGGTGGTTCGGATTGAAGGAGATTTTGCCGACGTTGCGGAAAGCATACTTGCGGACTTCAACATCCCCGAAATCATAGCCGTGTTCCGGCACATAGCCTTCAAACCCGTTCAGGTTTTCGATGAAATCGATATGCCACCAAGAGCGACGGAATTCGCCATCAGTGAAACCTTTCAAACCATTTTCCTTTTGATCTTTGACCAATTTCGTGATTTCTTCTGTTTCCACTTGGTCCAAAGCGGCTGCGTCGATTTCGCCGGCTGCAAATTTCAAACGTGCTTCCTTCAATGGTTCCGTGCGTAAAAAGCTCCCTACGTGGTCGGCTCTGAATGGTAAAGTTGTTGTTTTTTGTGCTGTTGTCATGTTATTTTCCTTCTTTCAATTTTTATTTTTTGTCAAACGATATCGTACAGTAAAAAAAATACGCCCCTGCACATTGCTGTGCAAGGACGTATGATTGCTCATCGTGATACCACCTTGGTTCAGGGTATGCTCGCGCATGCCCCCTCAGTCAGTACGCAAGACGACCGTTCTGTCTTGTTATACTGCGGCATTGTAACGTATGCGGACGTGGTTTGCTGAGGCCATAAGGCGTTCGCAAACCAATCACTCTAAGACCATTTTCTGGATGACTTTCCTGTCCTCTTCTCAGCTGCCGAGGTTCTCTGTGCATTTCCGTTATCCGTACTCTTCTTTTCACCGTGAGGTTGTTTGAATTTATATACATAATAACAACACGATTAGTAAGTGTCAAATGTTTTCTCATGGAAAATTCATTTTTTAGTAATTATTTCCGCTGCGTACTCTTCGTAGAATATTTTTTTCGTCTGGATGAAGCGTCTGAAGTCGTTCAGCAACTGGAACAGGATGGCACGATTTTCGAACTCCGCACGGGTGGCCGGCAACTCGCTTTCGCGGAATGATTGCAGCAATGAATCGATGTCCTCCATCAGATAAATCCCGGTGTTCTGCTCATGCAGCTGGGCGGCAGTCAGGAAGAACAGGCCAGCCAAAATCTTGTTTTCGCTTGTCGGCAGCGCGCATAATCCAAGGTTGGTAGCCATATATTTCAGGATGGTGACCTGCTCGCTGCGCATATCGAAGTAGCGGATATTATAGGTCGATTGGTCCAGCAACTGATTGTCGAATTCGGCATAGACGACCTGCCTGTATTTTTCCAATTGATCATCCAATTCGTCCAATAACTTGCTTTGGTTGCGGTCATCCCCCTCGCGAAGGGCGACGCTGAAACTATGCAACACTTCCTTCATCTGCGTCTCCACTTGTTCCCGAAGCAAAATGATCTGGCTCGCTTTGGAGGGCATGTACAGATTGAACAAAATAGCCACGCCGGCGCCGATCATCATCAGGGCTAGTTCGTTCAGAAGCCAAGGAAAGCTTGTCTGCTTTTCCAGCAACAGATGCGTCACTAGCACCGAACACGGCGCTATGCCGGATTGCAGATTGAAGCGGTAGGCCAACGGTACGTAAAACAGCAGGTAGACGCCGAACACGACGATGTGGAAGCCGAAGAGGCGGAACAGGATCGTCGCGATCGTCAATGCCAGCACTGTGGAGGCAATCCGCTGCAGTGCCGTCAGGACGGAAGATTTTTTGGTGTCCAGCACACTGAGGATCGCGATGACCCCGGCTGCAACGGAATAATTCAACTGGAAAAATTGCGCAATCAGAATGGCGATGACTGTCGCAAAAGCGATTTTGATGGTGCGATGGTTCAAACTCATGGGCATCCTCCTTTTTTTCTAGCATAGTTTATTTCGGCTCGTTTGACCAGTGTTTTCGGGAGCAAGAAACACGGGTCATTTTTGGGCTGGAAGTGGATTTTCTAATCAAAAAAACACTATATCTCGATTTGAAGGCATGGTATGATACTAAATGTTGTTCCGCGAACTAGTGGATCGGAAGTAATATAAAATACGGAAATAATCAGATAACACCAAAGGAAGGGATATGATTGAGCGTGCTGGTAATGGCTGGAATGATAGGTGCTGGAAAGTCTACTTATACTGAAATGATTTCAAGAAGATTGGGGACGGAGGCCTTTTTCGAAAGCGTCGATTACAACCCGATCTTGGATAAATTTTATGATAATCCACAAAAATGGGCTTTCAGCCTTCAAATATATTTCTTGAATACGCGTTTCCGCAGCATCAAGGCTGCATTGACTGATGACAATAATGTCTTGGACCGTTCCATATATGAAGACGCGCTGTTCACGCGGGTCAACCACCTGCAAGGCAACATCTCCCAAGAAGAGATGGATATCTACAATGATCTGTTGGCGAACATGATGGAAGAACTGGAAGGCATGCCCAAAAAAGCGCCGGATTTGCTGATCTATCTGGATGGTTCATTCGAGACGATTTTGGATCATATCCGCAAGCGCGGCCGTGAATTTGAGCAGATCGAGGATGATTCCGAGTTGTTGGCCTACTATGAATTGCTATTCAAAAATTATGAGCAATGGTATCAGGAGTACGATCAAAGTCCAAAAATCAAGATCAACATCGATACGTTCGACATCGTCAATAACAGCGGTGATGAAGAGCAGGTCATGGCCATCATCGAAAAAGCGCTCTTGGAAGTCCGCAGCGAAGAGGCCGGATTGACTTATGCCGGAAGCAATATCGTATAAGTGACAGATCGTTCAGGTCGTCATCAAACAGCAGCAGTGCCATTCGGTGCGGCTGCTGTTTTTTTTGCGAGAAGGTATAAATTTTTCGCGAGGGACTGAAGCATATGATGGGTTTATGTAATATAATTAGGAAACAGACATAAATGACAGTTGAAGAGGACGGAACCAGACGATGGCGGCGGATAGGGCAGAACAAGCAGTGAATGTGGAGCAATGGCAAGCAATCAATGAACGGGATCAGCGTTTTGATGGACAATTCTTTTATGCGGACAGGAATACGCAATTGTACTGCAAGCCGTCCTGTCCTTCCCGGCTTCCGAAATTCAACTATGTCTGCGTCTTTACTTCAGCTGAGGCTGCCGAGGCGAGCGGCTACAGCCCTTGCCGCAGATGCAGTCCGAACGGGAAGACAGTTACGGATCTGGAATGGGCCGGCCAAGCCGAACGCTTTATCCATAACCATTATCAACACCCATTGAGCGTGAATAGCATTGCCGAAGCCTGTCATGGCCCCTCGTCGGAACTGCAGCAGATCTTCATCCGCATCTACGGGGTTTCGTTGATGGACTACTTGGATCGTGTCCGGATGGATCAAGCACGCTACTTGCTGATTCACTCGGGACGCTTCATAAAGCAAATAGCCGAACTGGTCGGGATGCCCTCCGCGGCGGAATTTTCCCGCAAATTCAAGGAAAAGGAAGGCATGGCGCCGACCTTATACCGCCGGCGCGTGCGCAAGCGCAAAAGAGAGCAACGGTACTGATGACCTACTATTAGTACAAACAAATTAATTGAGAGCAAAACAGCAGGCCAACCGATCGGCGGTAACTTGCTGTTTTTTGTTTTGGGTTAAAATCATTTGACATAAAACGTCTACAGATGTAAACTTACTTCAGAAGCAAGGAACAACAACGAAAGGATGAAAAAAATGACCGATTCGACACAGAAAAAGATAACCGATGCTGAATGGGAAGTGATGCGCGTTGTCTGGACAAACGGTGAGGCGACCAGCCGGGAAATCATTTCGGTTCTGCAGGAAAAAATGGATTGGAAACAAGCCACCGTCAAAACGTTGATCGGAAGACTCGTCGACAAAGGCTTATTGGCAACAGAACCGATCGGCAATAAATTCATCTACAGCGCAAACGTATCCGAACAGGAAAGCGTCGGCGGCGCTACCGAAGACCTTTTGGCGCACGTCTGTACGAAAAAAGTCGGCAGCACGATAGCGGAACTGATTGAAAGAGCGACGCTTAGCCACGCTGATGTTGCATTGTTGGAAAAAGTGATTGCCGCCAAAAAACGCACGGCAGTCGATGAAGTGAAGTGCATGTGCACGCCAGGACAATGCAACTGTAAACAAACCGGTTGCATACACAAGGAGGAATCGCCCGATGGAAAATAAAAGTTATGAAATAGAAGGCATGAGTTGTGCATCGTGCTCACAAGCCGTGGAAAAAGCGGCAGCTAAAGTCGCAGGCGTCAAGGAAGCCACAGTCAACTTGGCGACCGAGAAACTGACGGTTGCTGTCGATGAAAGCCATTTTTCCGAAGAAATTCTGAAGAATGCAGTCGATGCGGCTGGCTACGTTTTGGTGGCAAACAAGAAAGAAAAGACATTTCTGATCGAAGGCATGAGTTGCGCCTCGTGCTCCCAAACCGTGGAAAAAGTGACCCGGGCAGTTGCCGGCGTGTCTGATGCATCCGTGAACCTGACTACCGAAAAAATGGTCATCTCCTACGATCCGACCGTGCTTCATCCAGGGGATATCGAAAAAGTTGTGGCCGAAGCGGGCTACAAGGCTATCGAAGAGAACGCTACTATAGAAGAAAGCGACCAAAACCAAGCGAAGAAAGAGCAGCACATCAAAAATATGTGGAGACGCTTTTGGCTCTCGGCGGTATTCACGCTTCCGCTTCTGTATCTCGCGATGGGCCACATGTTGGGCTTACCGTTGCCGATGAGCCTCCATCCGAATATGTACCCGGTAACGTTCGCGCTCACGCAGCTAGTGTTGACGATTCCAGTGATGGTACTCGGGACGAAATTTTTTACGGTAGGATTCAAGTCCTTGTTCAAAGGCCACCCGAATATGGACTCGCTGGTGGCTTTAGGGACCAGTACTGCCTTTCTGTATAGCCTTTATGGCACCTTTGCAGCAATCGGAGGGAACAACGAACTTGTCATGAACTTGTACTATGAATCGGCGGCTGTCATATTGACGCTGATTACGCTCGGGAAGTACTTCGAGGCCGTTTCAAAAGGCAAGACGTCAGAAGCCATCAAAAAACTGATGGGCTTGGCTCCTAAGACAGCCCGCGTTATTCGTGACGGCAATGAGCAGGAAATCAAGCTGGATGCTGTCATGGTAGGGGACATTTTGGTTGTCCGTCCCGGCGAAAAAATGGCTGTCGATGGAAAAGTAACGGAAGGACTGACATCTGTTGATGAATCGATGCTGACAGGCGAAAGCATGCCCGTGGAGAAAAAAGCGGGCGATGCGATCATCGGCGGCAGCATCAACAAAAATGGTTCCATCCATTACCGGGCAGAAAAAGTCGGAAAAGATACAGCCCTTGCGCAGATCATCAAGTTGGTGGAAGATGCCCAAGGTTCAAAAGCACCGATCGCAAAACTAGCTGATACGATTTCGGGCTACTTCGTTCCGATCGTCATCGTGCTCGCTGTTCTGGCCGGTTTGTCTTGGTACTTCTTGGGACAAGAATCATGGATTTTCGCACTGACCATCACGATTTCGGTCTTGGTAATCGCTTGTCCTTGCGCTTTGGGTTTGGCGACACCTACCGCCATCATGGTGGGTACCGGCAAGGGTGCCGAGAACGGTGTGCTGATCAAAAGCGGGACGGCTCTGGAAGTGACGCATAAAATCCAGACAATCGTTTTCGACAAGACGGGGACAATCACGGAAGGCAAGCCGAAAGTTACTGATGTCTTGGTCCGTGAAGGACTCGATCCGGATGAACTGTTGCTGTTGGCGGCATCGGCCGAAAAAGGATCGGAGCATCCGCTTGGAGAAGCCATCGTTCGCGATGCTGAAGAGAAAGAGCTGTCTTTGTTGAAACCATCCGCTTTCAATGCGCTGCCTGGTTTCGGTATTGCCGTCACAATCGATGGGAAAGAGCTTCTGTTGGGAAATGAAAAGTTGATGCTGAACCATGCGATCGGACTAGGTTCATTTGCCGATACCTCCCACACGCTGGCTGAACAAGGAAAAACACCGATGTACATCGCAATGGATGGGGAATTGGCCGGCATCATCGCCGTTGCCGATACCGTGAAAGCAAGCAGTGCGGCGGCAATCAAAAAACTGCGTGGGATGGGCATCGAAATCGCGATGATCACCGGCGACAATAAACGTACGGCGCAAGCCATCGCCAATCAGGTGGGCATCGACCGTGTCCTGAGTGAGGTGTTGCCTGAAGACAAAGCGGAAGAAGTCAAGAAGCTGCAACAGGGAGGCCGAAAAGTCGCCATGGTTGGAGACGGCGTTAATGATGCACCGGCATTGGCCCAAGCAGATATCGGTATCGCCATCGGATCAGGGACGGACGTCGCCATCGAATCAGCGGATATCGTTCTGATGAAGAGCGACCTGATGGCAGTAGCCACAGCCGTCGAACTCAGCAAAGCAACAATCAAAAACATCAAGGAAAATCTGTTCTGGGCATTCGCCTATAATGTCCTGGGCATTCCTGTCGCGATGGGAATCCTGCACGTCTTCGGAGGGCCCTTGTTGAATCCGATGATCGCCGGAGCAGCGATGAGTTTCAGCTCGGTGTCGGTTGTGTTGAATGCGTTACGTCTGAAAGGATTCAAACCCTCCGTCTCAAAACGGTAAGGGAATATCATATATAGAGAAAAGAGGAAACGATTATGCAAAAAGAATTGATGCTTGAAGGAATGAAATGCGATGGCTGCGTAGCGACAGTCAAAGAGAAATTCTCTGCGATTGCAGGTGTGGAAGAGGTAACGGTTGATCTGGAAGGAAAGAAAGCAACAGTCAAGACGAACCAAGACATTTCCGAAGTGACTTTCAATGAAGCGTTGTCCGGTACGAAATTCAAAGTAACCGGCAGCAAATAAGCAAAAAATAATAGCACGGGCTTCCTCGGTAATTGCTGAGGGAGTTTTTTTCGCATAAATTTGCACATTTTTTCTATTTAGCTATTGTCGTGAGCACAATTTAGGGGTAGAATGAAACATGCAGTCCGGTCGAACAGACCAGCATGCGGGCGTAGTTTAGTGGTAAAATGCGACCTTCCCAAGGTCATGTCGCGGGTCCGATTCCCGTCGCCCGCTTATTGAAATTGAATGCATCTTAACCTTACCGATGAAGTCGGTAAGGTTTTTTTATCCTTTTCCGCCAGAAGACTCCCACCTCTAGGAATGAAAAGGGTACAGCCCAATGAGTAGGTGGGAGATGAATGGCGGTAGGCGTCAGCCTATTTTTTTCGAAAAATTCTTACCGTTAACGATGGACCTCCCGTTCGACAAAGAACGTACGTTCGCATATAATTATATGGTATAGGGAGGCGAATGATTGTGATGATCTACAAAAACTATAAGTTCCGAATCTACCCCAATCAGGAGCAACAAATCCTGATTGGGAAGACTATCGGCTGTTCTCGTTTCGTGTTCAATCGCTTCCTGTCCGAATGGAACAAAACCTATGAGGAGACGGGAGCGGGTTTGAATTACTCTGCCTGCTCGGCCAAGTTGACGGTGCTGAAAAAAGAATCGGAGACGCTTTGGCTGCAAGAAGTCGATAGCATCGCCCTGCAGTCAGCTCTGCGGAACCTCAGCGACTCTTTCAATCGTTTTTTCAAAAAGCAGAACAAGGCGCCGCGTTTCAAGAGCAAACGGAACCCGATCCAGTCCTACACGACCAAGCAGACAAATGGAAATATCGCTGTAGTGGGGAACAAACTGAAACTACCCAAGTTGGGACTGGTCAAATTCGCCAAGTCCAAAGAAGTGGACGGAAGAATTATGAGCGCGACCATCCGACGAAATCCTTCGGGCAACTATTATATTTCCATTTTAGTCGAAACCGATAGTGAACTATTGCCGAAAACGGGTTCCGCTTGCGGTGTCGATGTCGGATTGAAGGATTTTGCCGTCGTTTCAGACGAGTCAGTCTATGAGAACCCGCGGTTTTTCCAGAAACTGGAGCGAAAGCTCGCTAAGGAACAAAAAATTCTTTCCCGGCGGGCAAGGCAGGCCAAAAAGGATGGACGAAAACTGTCCGAATCGAAAAACTACCAGAAACAGCGCGTCAAAGTCGCCCGGATTCATGAACGAATCCGCAATACTCGAACGGATTACCTGCAAAAGATTTCGACTGAAATCGTCAAAAACCACGACGTCATCGGCATCGAAGATTTGCATGCATCCGGCATGATGAAAAACAAGAAGTTTTCCAAAGGAATATCGGAAGCATCATGGGCGCAGTTTCGGACGATGCTGGAATATAAGTCAAAGTGGTACGGCAAGCAAGTCGTTGTCGTTGCCCGGAACTTCCCTTCTAGCCAACTCTGTTCGTGCTGTGGCTACCAAAACAAAGACGTGAAGAATACTTCTGTCCGGGACTGGGATTGCCCGCAATGTAATACTCACCATGACAGAGATCTGAACGCAAGCATAAATCTAAAACATGAAGCCTTGAGGCTTTTAACCGTAGGAAGCTACGGGGATAGCTTAGTCAATAATCGCTCGATAGAGTGATGTTCCTAAGAATCCCCCACCTCTAAGCGATAGCGTAGGTGGGGGTAGTTCAATTATGTTTACAATAAGCAAATGTTTTGTAATAATTTTTAGTCATTAAAAGCGAATTGGGTCCTTCCCGCTTGAGAAATAACACGGATTGAAACATATGTTACAGATGTAACAACTGATAAATCAATATTTTGTCTATATTTTGACATGGAGTTTGTGAAAAAAGACAGCTATTATGCCAATTGTTACAAATTGATTTTCTATATTACGACAGCGTAATATTTGACTTATGTTTGTAAGATAAACAGATATTTGAGACAGTCACGTTAAGATGGAATAACAAAGAAGGGATATTTAACTTTAGCGATTTGATTCATGATAGGATTGTCTCTGTTGAAAGAACTCCGATCGAGACCTGGATAAATACTTCATTTATCAAATAAAAAAGGTCATGAAGAGTATAAATTGCAATACGAAAACATTGCGAAGAGAAGAAAGGGACAAAATAGACATGAAAAACTTCAAATCTAGATTATTCGTAACAAGCGCAACTTTAGCAGCCATCGGTTTTATGGCAACAGCGAATCCTACACAAGCAAATGCAACAGAATATACTTCATCCACTTGGACAGCACGTACAGCAGATCAAATCAAAGCGGATATCCAAAGCTTGGAGAGCGGCAGCAAATACACTTTCCAATGGGGCGATACTTTATCAGCAATCGCATTGGCAACTGATGTATCAGTGAATGCCTTAGTTGATGTGAACAGCATCGGAAATGCAGACATGATCATTGCCGGCAACGCAATCGTATTATCAGCCGACCACAACATCGTGACTGTTGAACAAGACTCAGAAGTGAAGAGCTACGATGTCAGCTCTGAAGAAGCAGTGGAAGTCGAAACACCAGTTGAAGCAGTTGAAGAAGTGCAGGCAGCTGCACCAGTAGCAGAACCAGTAGCAGCACCAGCACCAGCTGTAGAAACATATGTTGAGCCAGCTCCAGTAGCACAAACGGCAGCACCGACTTACCAAGCGAGCTACTTCTTGTATCAAGTAGTCCAAGCTGAAGCAGGCCCAAGCTACCAAGAAAAATTGAATGTTGCTTCTGTTATCATGAACCGCGTTGAATCAGGAATCTGGGGCGGAACGACAATTGATGCTGTATTGTATGCATCAGGTCAGTTCTCAGTAGTTTCCAACGGAGCTGCTGCAGCAGAAGTACCTTCTGCTGACACAATCCAAGCAGTTAACGAAGTATTGAACGGGTACCGTTCAACTTCAGCACAAAGCTTCCGTGCTTCAGGCGATGGCGTAACAAACGTATTCTTCTAATAAATATAAACAATACTGATAGTACAAATCTAAAAGCTGAATCCATTGCGGGTTCAGCTTTTTTTTGTTTGGATCGTCGGATAAAGCCGAAGGTTGTCCGATACCGGGAAAGAATTGGACAAGCAGCATGCGGAAGGGTTGCAGGTTGTCCGATATCGGGGGAGAATCGGACAAGCAGCATGCGGAAGGGTTGGAGGTTGTCCGATATCGTGGGAGAATCGGACAAGCAACATGTGGGAGAGTCGGAGGTTGTCCGATAACACCGAAGAATCGGACAAGCAGGCGAATATATAAAAAAAGACCGTCTCTTCTGAGACAGTCAATTCTTCATAAAATTTAGACTTAAATGTTGATGTTCAGATTTACCGGGCTCAATTTGGAAACCAGATTGCGGATGCGGGATCCTGCGATTTCTTTGATCGGTTCGACGACCTCTCTGATCGCGACATATTTGTCCACGTAGGTTACGACAAAACTTTCTTTGTAACGCGGCAGGCCGCAACGGCTCACCAGGAACATATGCTTGAGGATGATATCGCGCTCTAGAGAGCTGATTTCAGTGATGCGGCAAGCATTTTCGCAAGCTATTTTCGGATGGGCATCTGCATGGGCACCGATATTCAACTGGGCGACAGCATCACGATCTTCGTGGAAGAAGTCGTGCAACAAACCGGCACGTGCAGTGGATCGAGCATCCAGATTCCATTTTTTTGCAAGCTGGTAACTCTTATAGGATACGCGGATCGAATGCTCCAAACGATTGGTGAAGTGGTGATGGGTAATGGTCTCCATGTGCAATAATTCTTCGTGATAGATGAGATCTTCGACCAAAGCGACGTATTCAACATCATTTTTCCAATTGGATTGTGGCATCTGCATGCTTATTCTATCATCCTTTGTGTAAGTAGTTGTGTTCGTATTTTTCATGATGCCCATACTATACACCCGCAGCATAAAAAAAGGAAGGGACTCGTTGTGTTTTTCTTCACTTTTACTAATTTTTAAATAGTTTGTCATTTGGCTGTCATATCTGCTGTTTTACGAATTGGCATGTACTTTTCGGGATTCCGGAGTAGAATAGGGAATATAAGAACGGGAAGGGGCGTCGAATATGGAAAAAGTGGAAGGATCTTATTACTTATTGAACGATGAACTAGTAAAAAATGCTGACGGCGAAAGCTATCCGGAATTTGAAGGCCGGACGGTATACGAAGTCATCCGTGTCGAGGATGGGATTGCAATATTTCTGGAGGATCATCTGGATCGTTTTTTTCGGTCTGCTGCTTATCTGGATCTGCCGCTGCCAGCCACTGCGGAATCCATCGAGGACCGCGTCTATCGCCTGATAGCCGCCAATCAGGTGGGGAATCAGAACCTTAAGTTCATCCTTGGAAAAACGTCAAAAAGCGAAAGTGTTTTGTGGATCTTTTTCACCCAAAGCATCTACCCGCCAAAATGCTATTATGAAGAGGGCATCGCGACGAGCCTGTTCCGTATCGAAAGGCTGGATCCGAACATCAAGCTTGTCCGGTCGGATTACCAGAAAGCCGTGCTGCAGGAAAGGGCTGATAAAGGGGTCTACGAATTGTTGCTGGTGGATGGGAATGAGGAAATCACGGAAGGCAGCCGCACGAATGTCTTTTTTGTGAAAGGGAAAGAATTGTACACGCCCCCTGCAAACGCGGTACTTCTGGGAATCGTCCGCAAGAAAGTGTTCGAAATCTGTGGAAAAAGACAGATTCCGATCAACGAGACGGCCATCCCTGTCGAGTGGGTCAAGGATGCTGAAGGAGCCTTCGTTTCCGGAACCGGCAATAATGTACTGCCGATATCGAAAATCGGAGCTGTTGCGATTCCGACGATGAATAATCCGATTGTGCAGACGATCATGGCGGATTATGCCGAAATGGTCAGCGTATATAAGGAATCAAAGAAACACTAAAAAAACATTGTTACCCATTTTTCTCGGCGGGTTGACAAAGGGCCGGCGAGAGGTTAAACTGAATACAGCATTGAGACCATCACTTCGGTTCAAGTGGTGGTTTTTTTATAGAAGAGAATGGAGGGAAAGGATGTCAACAAAGGAGAAAGTTCTGCAGTTTCTGGAGCAGCACAAAGGCGAAAGTATTTCCGGCCAAGATTTGGCTGATCAGTTGGAAGTATCCAGAACATCCGTGTGGAAAGCAATCAATGGGCTGAAAAAAGAGGGTTATCAAATAGAAGCAACGACGAATAAAGGGTATCAGTTATCCATAGAAACCGATTTGTTGTCGGAGGCCGCAATCGTGCCGCTATTATCGGAAGCGCTGAAAAATCACCGGATCATTGCGCACAAAACAATCGATTCGACCAACTTGGAGGCCAAACGGATCGTCAATGAAGAAGCGACCTTCGAAGGCGTGATCCTATCGGAAGAACAGACAAAGGGCAGAGGGCGCTTGGGTAGAGTTTTCCACTCGCCGAGCGAATCGGGCCTGTACATGAGTTTGGTTTTGAAGCCGGTTGCTGATCTGGATAACGCCACTTTGATCACAACTGCCGCCGCTGTGGCCGTCTGTCAGGCGATCGAAACATTGACAGGAAAAGAACCCCAAATCAAATGGGTGAATGATATCTTCCTGGATGGCAGGAAAGTCTGCGGCATCCTGACGGAAGGGATAATGGATATGGAATCGCGGACGATCGGAACAATCATTTTAGGGATTGGCCTTAACTTCCGGGCGCCTGAAACGGATTTTCCTGATGAAATCCAATCGATTGCCGGTACGTTGTTCGATTCAAAAAATGCCATGGTGACACGGAACCAAATGGCTGCCGAAATACTCAACCGTTTTTATGTCCTTTACCCTGATTTGGCATCCCGTTCCTACTTGGACGAGTACCGCAAACGTTGCTTCGTCTTGGGTGAACAAGTCACTTTCCCGCAAGGAAGCGAAACGATCGAAGCCAAAGCGATCGCAATCGACGACGATGGCGGACTAGTTGTAGCATTGCCAAATGGGGAAACGAAAACCCTGACCTATGGCGAAATCAGCATCAAAATCAAAAAGAGAGAAGGAAAATAACATGAAATTATCAACAAGAGATTTGACCCAAATAAGCATATTCGCGGCTTTGACATTCGTCAGCGGCTTCCTGAGCATCCCCGTCGGCCCCGTTCCGATCACTTTGCAGACACTTATGGTGCTGCTGACCGGCTTCTTCTTGCGTCCAAAAGCGGCCTTTTTTGCGCAACTGCTGCCTTTATTACTGAAATTATTGCTTGGAGGATTCCAAGCCTTTTTGACTCCTAGCTTCGGGTTTGTGTTTGGATTTATTGCAGCGGCTACTTTGATTTCCTATCTCGTGCATAATAAAGAAGGAAGCTTCTTGAATTATGGGATCTCAGCTGTTGCCGGCACGATCGTCATGTACGCAATCGGTTTGCCTTACATGGCGATGATCCTGAATGTTGTCATGGGCAATCAATTCGACTTGGCTGCAATTTTCCAGATGGGCATGTTGTTATTCATTCCAGGGGACATCGCCAAAGCCGTGTTGGCCATCATCCTGGCTGATCGTTTAAAAGGTCGTGTGCGCGTATTCCAGCATTGATTTAGGTTTTTGCAAAAAAAATGAATGATTTAAAAGCATCCAAAACCGCTGTATGACGGGATGGATGTTTTTTTTTTAAAAAATATCTCGAATTCGTGAATATATAACTTGAAATACATTCCGGGATGTGGCATAATAATATCAAGCTTACGAAATGTAAGAGAGGTGAAGGTGAGTCCTTCATTGAAAAACAAGTGCATGGAGGAAAAAAATTGGGAAACACATCTATAATATCTCGAATTAGTAATGCTTTGTTTGGAAATAAAAATACAACAATAACAACAGACGAAAAGGGGAAAACAACTATGAAAATCGGAATTATCTCAGGAAGCGTACGTGAAGGAAGAAACTCAGCAGCAGTATCAGAATGGATCCATGAATTTGCCGAAAAACGCAATGACGGCGGCATCGAATACGAAATCGTAGCTTTAGCAGACTATGACTTGCCTTTGTTGGGCGCTAAATTGCCGGAAGACCGTCAAGCAGCAGCTGGCGCAGCGATCCAAGCTTGGTCAGAAAAAATGGCTTCATTCGACGGATACGTGTTTGTGACACCTGAATACAACCATGCAGTCGGTGGCGCTTTGAAGAATGCGTTGGATTTCCTGAAACCTGAAGTTGCCGATAAAGCAGCCGGATTTGTAGGATACGGAAGCTTGGGAGGGGCCCGCGCACACGAAAACATGCGCGTCATCCTAGGCGAATTGAGCGTAGCGACAGTGCA
Organism: Trichococcus shcherbakoviae; assembly: GCF_963666195.1. Taxonomy (NCBI): domain Bacteria; kingdom Bacillati; phylum Bacillota; class Bacilli; order Lactobacillales; family Carnobacteriaceae; genus Trichococcus; species Trichococcus shcherbakoviae. Next base: position 748,720 of record NZ_OY762653.1, on the reverse strand, counting down.
CACAACCGTGAACTTCTCATTGATGACTGATTTCGAGAACATGAGCAATTTTGTGCCGAACGATTATCATGCGGGCAATGCGACAGCAATGTTCAATGAATTGATCAAATGGTCCGGAGCATTGAAAACAATCCGGTAACAGTATAGAAGAACATGAATGATGAGAGGAGGCCGCCATTGGTAACATGGTGGTCTTTTCGCATTCCCAGACAAATGCTTCCGTCACCTTTCGTCCATTGATTTTCTGAAAGCAAGCGGCTATACTGATACGTACTGAGCTTGCAGAAAAGCAAGTATTCGAATCACGTAATCAGGATACACGTAACAACAGTTGGAGGGGATTAAATGGTTTTGTTGGGAAGTTTGGTCAACAGTGCTGCCATTATTTTGGGAGGCAGTATCGGTCTGGCTTTGAAGAAAGGTTTATCGGATAGGATAGCCAGTGCAGTGATGAACGCTTTGGCTCTGTGTGTCCTTTACATAGGCGTGAGTGGCATGTTGAAGGGCGAAAATATTTTGATCACCATCCTATCGATGGTATTTGGGACTTTGGTTGGCGAATGGATCGATCTGGATAAAAAAATCAATCAGCTGGGCGATGAAATAGAAAGCCGGGTATCTTCTGATAATAAGGAACATTCTGTTTCTAATGGGTTCGTTACAGCAAGTCTATTGTTCTGTGTCGGCGCGATGGCGATTGTCGGGGCTCTGCAGAGCGGTTTGACAGGAAATCATGACACGTTATTTGCGAAGTCGCTGATCGACGGTATCGCAGCCATCGTGATGGCATCCAGTTTGGGCATCGGTGTGCTCCTTTCAGCCGGGCTGATCCTCGTTTATGAAGGAGGCATTTCGCTTTTTGCGAATGTCCTGGCGCCGCTTCTGACTGATTCTGTGATCAATGAAATGACCTGCGTGGGCTCTCTTTTGATTGTCGGCCTGGCACTCAACATGTTGAAGCTGACAGATCTGAAAATCATGAATTATGCGCCTGCAGTCTTTTTCCCGATCCTTTTCGGATTTTTTATGTGAATAATGAAAAAGACGTTCCCTGGCGGACGTCTTTTTTTGTATAACGCTTCTGTCTCCCTTATAATCGGTATCAAGGAAAGCCAAACGGAGAGGGGACGGGAGTATGTGCGGACGTTATGCGCTTGAAGCGACAAAGAGGGAATTGTGGGAAAGGTACTTGTTGGGGGAAATGGAAGAGGATGTCGAAGAGCGTGCGGAAATATTTCCGACCAACAGCACACCGCTGATAGTGTCGGGCAACAAGCTTTTTCACCACAAATGGGGATTTGTGGAGCCTTTCGCTAAGCGCCCTTTAATCAACGCCAGGGCGGAAACCATCCTTGAAAAGCCGACGTTCAGCCAGCCTTTCCGGACAGCACGCTGTCTGGTGCCGGCGACTGCATTCTTTGAATGGGAGAAAGTCGGCGAAGAGAAGTTGAAGCGAAAAATTGCCGTAGCGGATATCCCGATTTTTTCGATGGCCGGTATATTGAAGACGTATCAGGATGAAACTGGGAAACCTTTTACGGCTTTTTCCATCATCACCACTGCCGCCAATGAACAGATGCATGCCATCCATGATCGCATGCCGGTGATACTGGATCCTGAAGATGAAGCATTATATCTGGATCAGAAGGCCGATCCGAAATTGGTTTGGAAGTTACTGAAGCCTACAGAGCATCGCCTGCTGATCCAATAATCAATCGATATTCCGGAAAATGAGAATACGCTCATCTGAATTTAATTTTATCGTTGACATCCTTATTTAATTCTTATAAACTGAAAGCAAATAACTAATGTGCTAGGAGGATTTATGCAACCGCAAACAAAAGTGCCGCAGTCCCATCATCAGTAAAAGCCCATTTGGATAATTTTATCTGAATGGGCTTTTTCGTACTAGGGACTAGCGATTGATTGCCTAAGCAGTTCTCGCACAAATCAAAAAATAGGGGGAAATGAAATGATTGGAATGGATTGGAAAAAGAAAGTAGCGACAACATTGGCACTGACTTCTGCTTTGCTGCTCGGTGCATGCGCCGGCGGTACAGAAGAAGCGACGGATTCTTCCGCAGCAAGCTCAACAGTATCAGCGGATGCTGTGCGTATCGGAATCCTGCAGATCCTTGAACACGAATCCTTATCAGCAGCACGCGCAGGTTTCTTGGAAGTTTTGGAGGAAGCCGGTTATGTTGAAGGCGACAATCTGATTGTGGATTACCAAAATGCTCAGGGTGACCAAGCCAATCTGCAGAGTATGGCAGAGCGTTTAGCCGGCAGCAACGACCTCATTTTAGGGATCTCGACACCAGCTTCACAAGCAATAGCGAACGCTGAAAAAGAAAATGCAGTCCTGTTCACCGCCGTAACCGATCCGATCGATGCTGGGCTTGTAGCAAGTGCAGAAGAACCAGGCGCGAACATCACCGGAACAAGCGACCAAGCACCGATGGACAAACAGATCGAATTGTTGTTGTCGATCGTACCTAGTGCGGAAACAGTCGGTATCATCTTCAACTCCAGCGAGATGAATTCCATTGTACAGAGCGATCAAGCGAAAGCCTTGTTGGAAGCAGCAGGCGTGAATGTCGAAATCATGACTGTTACCTCTACCAATGACGTCCAACAAGTGATGGAGTCATTGGTCCAAAAAGTCGATGCGATCTACATCCCAACGGACAACACCTTATCCAGCACGATGGCCACTGTCGGCCAAATCGCTATGGAAGCAAAAATCCCGGTCATTCCTGGCGCAACAGAAATGGTTGAAGCTGGCGGTCTCGCGACTTACGGCATCGACTTCAAGGAATTAGGCCGCCAGACAGGCGAAATGGCTTTGCAGATTCTGGAAGAAGGCAAGCTTCCTTCCGAATTGCCTGTCCAATTCCCTGAGACACTGCAATTGGTCATAAATGAAGAGATGGCTGAAGCACTGGGAATCGATCCAGACAGCATCAAATTACCGGAATAAGTTATCCATCAAAAACGAGGCTGCCCCCACTAAAAGTGCGGCAACCTCGTTTTTAGTGTACTGCCTGAGATTATATCGCTCTGCTCCGGGGACGGAGGCCTCGCCGGAGTTGGACTAACATTTAGAGTTGCCTCCTCCGATGAGCGAGGCTTCGCCGGAGGAGAAGCCGAAAGTTACCGGTGAACTCCGATGAAAGGGGCCTAATCGGAGTTGGGGACCATAATCATCGACCACAGTCCACCGCGCTCCTCCGGTTCCACACACCGTCACATGATTTTGTAAGGAAACAGCAAAAGGGGTTGACAAAAGAAGCCACTTTGCATAAAATGAGAATACGATAATAAAACTTAACGAAAAATTAGAAGGCTACAAAAAAAGAGGAGGGGATCGTCATGGAAGATGCAAACGTATCAGCTAACGTAATCATGGGGACAACCCCTTCTTATAACGGCTTATTATTATAGCAGGGCTTGGACACTGGAATATCAGTCGTTTGAGCCCTGCTTGGCATTGACAAATAATGGGGCTGAAGCGATTATTTATTGACCTTCGAAATGCATCCATTATTTGTGGATGCATTTTTTTTCGAAATTTACTCTTATGATTCTTTAATGAAACCAATAAACGAAAAATGAACCGGAGGAAAAGACCATGACCGAAAAACAGTACATTCAATTCTTTGATACGACCCTGCGCGATGGGGAACAGACACCTGGTGTGAACTTCAATACGAAGGAAAAGGTGCAGATTGCCTTGCAGATGGAAAAATGGGGGATCGATGTTATTGAAGCAGGTTTCCCGATCTCTTCAGAAGGCGACTTCGAGGCCGTAAAAGCGATCGCCGGCGCTGTCAAAAACATGACAGTAGCAGGACTTGCCCGCTGTAACGAAAAGGACATCGATGCTGCCTACGATGCTTTGAGGGATGCAGTCGATCCGCAGATCCATATTTTCATCGCGACCAGCCCCATCCACATGGAATTCAAACTGAAAATGAGCAAAGAAGAAGTATTGGCGTCAGTGGCCCATCATATCGCTTATGCCAAATCAAAATTCGAGAAAGTCCAGTTCTCTCCGGAGGATGCTACCCGAAGCGATTGGGACTTCCTGGTTGAAGTCATCAACCTGGCCATCGAAAAGGGCGCAACAGTCATCAATATCCCTGACACGGTTGGCTACACCAATCCGACCGAGTTCGGTAACCTGTTCAAATACCTGAAGCAAAACGTAACCCGCTTTGATGACGTCATCTTCTCCTCCCATTGCCATGACGATCTGGGCATGGCAACGGCTAACGCTTTGGCCGCAGTCGAAAATGGCGCACTGCGGGTGGAAGGAACCATCAACGGCATCGGCGAACGTGCAGGGAATACGGCGTTGGAAGAAGTTGCGGTCGCTCTTCACATCCGCAAAAGCTATTATGAAAAAGAAACCGGTATGGTCCTGAAGGAAACGAAGCGCACAAGCGATTTGGTCAGCCGCCTTTCCGGCATGCCGATTCCGCGCAACAAAGCTGTCATCGGTGGCAACGCCTACGCTCACGAATCCGGTATCCATCAGGATGGCGTGCTGAAGAATCCGGAAACCTACGAAATCATCACGCCGCAATTGGTCGGTGTGGAGCACAATTCGTTGCCGTTGGGTAAACTTTCCGGCCGCCACGCCTTTGTGGATCGGATTGCGCAAATGGGCTATGAAATCAGCGACCCGGCAGAAATCAAAATATTGTTCGCCCGTTTCAAAGAACTGGCTGACAAGAAGAAGAACGTGACCGAAGAGGACATCCATGCATTGATGGTCGGAAAATCGATCGAGGACGAGTCGGTTTATGAGTTGAAACGCCTGCAAGTGCAGTTTGTCAAGGATGGCATCCAAGGAGCTATCGTCGGCATCCAGGACAAGCGCAATAAAGACGCGAAGATGCAGGATTCCGCAACTGGATCAGGAAGCATCGAAGCCATCTACAACACCATCAACCGCATCCTGGATCAAGAAATCATTTTGAAGGAATACAACATCGAAGCCATCACGGGCGGAAAAGATGCACAAGCAGAAGTGCACGTGGTCGTGGAGGATGAGGACGGCAAGAGCTATAACGGAACGGGCATCGACTTCGACGTCCTGACGGCATCAGCGAAAGCTTATATCCAAGCCAGCGGTAAAGCAAAAAATAAACAGACAATTGAAAAAGTATCAGCACATTTCTGATGAGGGGGAAAAAGTAAGATGAATTATACGATTGCAGCATTGCCCGGAGATGGCATTGGACCAGAGATAATGGAAAGTGGATTGACTTTGCTGGAAACAATCGGCAAAAAATTTCAACATGAATTCAACGTGACGGTATACCCATTCGGAGGAGCCGGCATCGATGAAACCGGCGATCCGATCCCGCCACAAACAATCAAAGGCTGTTCCGAAGCTGATGCGATCCTTTTGGCCGCAATCGGCGGACCGAAATGGGAAAAGGCCGAAACAACGCCGGAAGATGGCCTGTTGCAATTGCGTAAGACTTTGGGACTTTTCTCGAACATCCGCCCGATTTCAGTGAGCGACAGCATCGCCCACTTGTCCCCGTTGAAGACGGAACGCGTTAAAGGCACTGATTTCATCGTTGTCCGCGAATTGACGGGCGGTCTGTACTTCGGCCAGCCGAAGCATTGGAATGATGAGGAAGCGACAGATACGCTCTTCTATAAGAAGAGCGAAATCGATCGGATCGTCCGCCAAGCTTTTGACATCGCGATGACGCGCAGCAAAAAATTGACTTCCGTCGATAAAGCGAACGTATTGGCCAGCAGCAAACTGTGGCGCAAAACCGTGAATGAAATTGCAATGGAATACCCGGAAGTTACCGTCGATCATTTGTATGTCGATGCAGCTTCTATGAAAATCATCCAAGATCCGACTGCATTCGATGTCATTGTTACGGAAAACATGTTCGGCGACATCTTGAGCGACGAAGCTTCCGTCATCACGGGTTCATTGGGCATGTTGCCTTCCGGAAGCCACGCGGTATCCGGTCCTTCGTTATATGAACCGATCCATGGATCCGCACCGGACATTGCCGGAAAAAACATTGCCAACCCGATGTCGATGATCCTGTCCGTTGCCATGATGCTGCGCCAAAGCTTCCAGCTGCATGTAGAGGCGGATGCGCTTGAAAAAGCGGCAGCTGAAGTGATGGATGCTGGTTTCCTGACGGCTGACCTGGGCGGCACAACGACAACGACAGCATTTACTGAACAAGTGAAAGCCATTTTGGAAAAGTAAAGGGGAGTAGACAGTATGAGCAGAACGCTTTTTGATAAACTATGGGACAGACACGTTATTACAGGACCAGAAGGTGAACCACAATTGTTGTATGTGGATCTGCACCTGATCCATGAAGTCACTTCACCACAAGGCTTCGATGGCTTGCGCGAAACCAACCGCCCAGTCCGACGTCCTGACAAAACGATCGCAACTGTCGACCACAATGTGCCGACGGAAGATATCTTCAACATCAAGGATTTGATTTCGAAGAAACAGATTGAAGCGCTGCAGAAGAATTGCGAAGAATTCAACATCCCCTTGATGGACATCGGAACTGCCAACCAAGGGATCGTGCACATGGTCGGACCGGAATTGGGTGCAACCCAACCCGGCAAGATTGTTGTCTGCGGAGATTCGCATACGGCTACACATGGCGCTTTCGGAGCGATGGCATTCGGTATCGGCAGCTCGGAGGTGGAGCATGTTTTTGCAACGCAGTCCATCTGGCAGAAGAAACCGAAGTCGATGGGCGTCAAAATCACCGGCAAATTACCTGCAGGCGTCTATGCGAAAGATATCATCCTGCACCTGATTGCGACCTACGGGACAGCCTTCGGGAGTGGCTACGCGATTGAATTCTACGGGGATACTGTGGAAGCTTTGACGATGGAGGAACGGATGACGATCTGCAATATGTCCATCGAATTCGGGGCTAAAATCGGCATGATGGCACCGGATCAGACTACCTACGATTATCTGCGCGGCCGTCGCTATGCACCAGAAAACATGGAAAAAGCCATTGCCGATTGGGAGACGTTGAAGAGCGACCTTGATGCTGTCTATGATACTGACATCGCTATCGATGTTTCCGACTTGGCGCCTTATGTAACATGGGGAACGAACCCCGGTATGGGCGTGCAATTCGGCGAGAAATTCCCTGAAATTCAGGACAAGAATGACGAGCGCGCTTATAACTACATGGATCTGCAACCCGGTCAAACCGCGGAAGAGATTCCATTGGGCTTTGTCTTCATCGGCTCCTGTACAAATGCGCGTCTGTCCGATCTGATCGAAGCAGCGAAGTACGTCAAGGGCGGGAAAGTTCCTGCTCACATCCAGGCTATGGTCGTTCCGGGCAGCCGGACAGTCCGTGATGCTGCAGCGGAGTTGGGATTGGACAAAATCTTCATCGATGCAGGATTTGAATGGCGCGAACCAGGCTGCTCGGCTTGTTTGGGGATGAACCCGGATAAAGTGCCTGCCGGCGTACACTGTGCCTCGACTTCCAATCGTAACTTCGAAGGCCGTCAAGGTAAGGGTTCGCGGACGCACTTGGTCAGCCCGGCCATGGTAGGCGCTGCAGCAGTGAACGGTAAATTTGTGGACATCAGAAAGGAAGCAGTGACTTATGGAGCCAATTAAAGTACATAACGGTAAAACCGTTGCCTTGATGAACAACAACATCGACACCGACCAAATCATCCCGAAAGTATTTCTGAAACGGATCGAAAAAACGGGCTTCGGCGCTTTCGTTTTTGATGAATGGCGTTTCCTGAAAAACGGCGACCCGAATCCGGAGTTCCCTTTGAACGATGCCGACCGCCAAGAAGCAACGATCCTCGTAACAGGGGATAACTTCGGCTGCGGCTCTTCCCGTGAACATGCCGCTTGGGCATTGAAGGATTACCGTTTCCGCGTCATCATCGCCGGCAGTTACAGCGATATCTTCTACATGAATTCCTTGAAGAATGGCTTGTTGTTGATTGAGTTGCCGCAAGAGCAGCGTGACGCTTTGGCGCAGTTGTCTGCGGATGAAACCATCCAAATCGATTTGCCGAATCAAGTAGTAAGAACCAGCACTGCAGAGTATCCTTTCGCCATCGATCCGACTTGGAAGCACAAATTGGAAAACGGCATCGACGACATCACCGAAACGATGGCCTATAAAGATGAGATTGATGCGTATGAAGCAAAATGGGACAATATTTACGCATAGATAGAAAAGTGGAACGGATTCGTTCAGCCCTGAAAGAAATTTAGGAAATCGGACCGACTGAGCATCGTAGAGCGCAATAGGCCCGATTTATCTAATTTTCGAAGGGCTAATCCGTGGAACTAGCCATCATTATTGGTGCGGGGAACACTTTGGGAGTACTTCAAACACCGAGGGTGATGCATTTTAAATTTTTAAAAATTTTAATAGGATAGGCGAGAAATTTCCTTCAATTGGAGGGAAATTCTCGCTTGTTTTTTTGAATTAAGGTAAGATGGAGCTGTGTCAAGGTCTATGAAATATGACGATATGTTGTCGTTGTCGCTAAAAAAACATTATCCTATACTGCTTTATGTTATAATATCTTGTCTGTCGTTAAGCCCCGATTTGAGGATATCTGCAGAAAAAGGCCCGCAGGATGGATGAATGAATTTTCCCTACAGGAGGAATGAATAAGATGAGTAGAGCTTTAATTATTGGTGCCGGTGGCGTTTCCAACGTCGTATGCCATAAATGTGCCCAAAATTCAGAAGTGTTCGAAGAATTTATGATTGCTAGTCGTACAAAGTCAAAATGCGATGAAATCAAAGATCGGATCGAAAGCGGTATTTATGCTGGGCGTTCCAAAATCACGACTGCCCAAGTGGATGCGAACAATGTTCCTGAATTAGTGGCGCTAATCAATGAATACAAACCGGATATCGTGATTAATGTGGCTTTGCCATACCAAGACTTGACCATCATGGATGCCTGTCTTGAAACAAAAACAGATTATGTCGACACAGCGAACTATGAACCGGAAGATACAGCTAAATTTGAATACAAATGGCAATGGGATTACCGCGAACGCTTCGAAAAAGCCGGCATCACCGCTTTGTTGGGATCAGGCTTTGACCCGGGCGTAACGAGCGTATTCTCCGCCTATGCCCAAAAACACCATTTCGACGAAATCCACACAATCGATATCTTGGACTGCAATGGCGGCGACCATGGTTATCCTTTCGCAACCAACTTCAATCCGGAAATCAACATCCGCGAAGTTACCGCAAACGGCAGCTATTGGGAAAACGGTAAATGGATCGAAACGGAACCGATGGAAATCAAACGCGAGTATAACTTCGATCAGGTCGGCAAAAAAGACATGTACTTGCTGCACCACGAAGAAATCGAATCTTTGGCTTTGAACATCAAAGGCATCAAACGCATCCGTTTCTTCATGACTTTCGGCGAAAGCTATCTGACGCATTTGAAGGTGTTGGAGAATGTCGGTATGACTTCCATCGAGCCAATCGAATTCGATGGCAAACAGATCGTGCCGCTGCAATTCCTGAAAGCCGTATTGCCTGACCCAGCTTCATTGGGACCGCGCACTAAAGGCAAAACGAACATCGGAAACATCTTCACCGGCATCAAAGACGGTAAAGAGAAGACATACTACATCTACAACGTCTGCGATCATGAAGCATGTTACAAAGAAGTCGGTTCGCAAGCTGTTTCCTACACAACTGGTGTTCCAGCGATGATCGGGGCAGCTATGGTCTTGACCGGACAATGGAAAAAACCAGGTGTGTACAACATCGAAGAATTCAATCCGGATCCATTCATGGAAGCATTGAACGTCTATGGCTTGCCTTGGCAAGAGGACTTCAATCCTACCTTGGTCGATTAGGAGGTACGGATGGACACTACAATCGATTTTCAAGCCTTGCCGACACCCAGCTATGTGGTGGATGAAACCTTATTGCGCCGCAATCTGGAAATCCTGAAATCGGTCAAGGATCAGACGGGCTGCAAGATTTTATTGGCCCAGAAAGCTTTTTCGATGTATCACTTCTACCCTTTGGTCGCCGAGTACTTGGACGGCACGACCGCCAGCTCTGTCCACGAAGCACAATTGGGTCATGAGGAATTCGGTAAAGAGACGCACGTCTTTGCGCCGGCTTTCAAGAAGGAAGAAATGGAGGCGTTGCTCCCGATAGTGGATCACATCGTCTTCAATTCCCCTAACCAAGTGAAGTTGTATGCCGAAATGGTGAAAAATAGCGATCGCCCGATCGAAATCGGTCTGCGCGTCAATCCGGAGCTGTCCACTCAGGACCATGCACTCTATGACCCAGCCAGTCCATTTTCGCGTTTGGGTACGACTGCTGTCAACTTTGATGAAAGCCAAGTCGAACTGTTGGACGGTCTGCATTTCCACACCCTTTGCGAACAGGGTTCCGATGCTTTGGAAGCGACACTGGTCGCATTCGAGGAGAAATTCGGGAAATACTTGCATGGCATGAAATGGGTGAACTTCGGAGGCGGACATCATATCACCAAAGAAGGCTACGACATCGCTAAATTGGTGAAGATCGTCAACTACATCAAAGAGAAATATGCTGTGCAAGTCTATCTTGAGCCTGGCGAAGCGATTGCTTTGAATGCGGGCTTCCTTGTTGCGAGTGTGCTGGAAACGACCTACAACCAGATGAATCTGGCGATTCTGGATACATCAGCGACTTGCCACATGCCTGACGTATTGGAAATGCCTTACCGTCCGTTCATCATCGGTTCCGGTGAAGCGGATGAGAAGGCACATACATACCGTTTGGGCGGACAGACTTGCTTGGCAGGTGACGTTATCGGGGATTATTCTTTCGATGAACCTTTGAAGGCGGGCGACCGCCTGATTTTCACGGACATGGCTATCTATTCCATGGTGAAGAATACGACCTTCAACGGCATCCAACTGCCGGCCATCGCTGCCCATACGGTCAAAGACGGCACGAAAGTCATCAAGACCTTCGGATACGAAGATTTCAAATCAAGACTATAGTTTTTAAATTAGGGCTGTCTCTGAGGAGGCAGCTTTTTTGCTGTTCTCCGGCGAGGGGTGATTGTCCGGAGTTGAGGACCACATTCTGATGGTCTCCTCCTGTGGGCAGAAGCCCCCTCGGAGAAGAGACATAATATTACCGGTCTACTCCGGCGAAAGAAGCCTCGCCGGAGTTGCGAGGCAAAAAATACACAGCCATTGAAAATACAATATGGCTGCAAACGATTTGGTTCAAGTGACAAAACCGGACGTGTCCGGTATAATCAAATTGTCGAATATTGCGTAAAAGTCCTTTGGAGAAGGGGAATGACATGAGGAGAAAAATGGTAGTGACATCGATGGCGGTACTTTCTTTATTTGGGTGCGCGGATGAACCGGATACAGTTTCTGAAGTTGCATCCGCAAATGACTCTTCCGAACAAAAGGATGTTGCAGCAGTAGCTGAGGAGGAGAAAGTCATTTCCTTCATCGGAGTCGGGGACAACCTGATCCACGATTCTATTTTCCGGGATGCGGAACTGGCGGACGGCACTTATGATTTCAAATTTATCTACGAGAATGTGGCGAAGGATATCGAAGAAGCCGACATCGCTTTTCTGAACCAAGAAACAATCAGCGCTGGGGACGATTATGCCTATTCCGGCTATCCGGCATTCAATACACCACCCGAAATCGCCCAGGACATGAACGATCTGGGATTTGATTTGGTCAACGGCGCAACGAACCATGCACTGGATTTTGATTATCCCGGCGCCCTCAATTCCCTCGCAGTCTGGAATGAACAAGAGAATGTTATCTACACGGGCATCTATGAGAGCCAGTCGGATCGCGATGCAATCCGGACGATTGAAAGGGATGGCGTCACGTTCTCTTTCTTGACCTATACTTACGGGACGAACGGTATTCAGCCCGACACCTCCTATCGCGTTTCGTACTTTGATGAAGCGCTGATTCGTCAGGATGTGGCCAATGCCAAAAACGTCAGCGATGTTGTCATTGTTTCGGCGCATTGGGGTGACGAAAACACGCAGGAAGTCAATGAAATGCAACGCACGTATGCCCAACTGTTCGCCGACTTGGAGGTCGATGTCGTCATCGGGACCCATCCGCATATTCTACAGCCGATCGGGTGGGTCACCGGAGTAAATCAAAACAAAACACTCGTGGTCTATTCGTTGGGGAATTTCATCGCGCATTCAATGACTGATTACAATACGCTCGGCGGCATGGTGACTTTCGATTTTGTCGTTGCCGATGATGATACGGTGACCGTCGAAAATGTCCAATTCGAGCCTACCGTTTCGCATTATGTGGCGGATCCGGGGAATGTCGAGAACACAAGGCGTGATTTCAAAATCTACAAGTTGGAAGATTACTCTGAAGAGTTGGCCTCAGAGCATGGGTTGAACGGTTATGAAGGATTTCAAGTAACGCCGGATAACTATCTTTCCATGGTGAAGAACGTCATCCCGATAGAGATGTTGGATTGAGCAAAGGATTATAGTAAAAGGTACTTATTGATGTATGATATCTATGTTTTTTAAACAAAATTTTCGTCAAGAAGGTTTTTGCCGGGAATCATGCGGATGTTACAGTAACTCTCGTAGTACATTCATTGTGGGGTTAGGAAATTCATTTTTACTAGAAGGCGATTTAGCTTAAGGCGCCGGTTTTGCCGCTGACGTTATCCTTTGTGAAACCACCCAAATGGTGTTAAGATGAATTTGAAAGCGATAACAATTTCTTTGTGATGCAAGGGGGATGCGTTATGGATAAGGAAGTTCATCAACTGATCGAAATCGCTGAAATTGCGATGCAGGCGAACGACTATACTCATGCTGAGAAAAAATACATCGATGCTTTATATTTGCTGGATGACCCGAAATCGGAAGAATACCAAAAAGTCGTAAACTTGCTGGCGAAGTGCTATGCCGCGCAGAAAAATTTTGCTGGAGCCAAAGAATGTCTCGAGGAACTGTTGTTTTACGCAAAAAAAAATAAAGACTGGGAGAAGCAAGCTGAGTGTCTGCATGCCTTGGCGGTGAATACCCGCAACATGGAAGAATACGATTTGGCATCTCTGATGTGTGAGGAAGAAATCACTTTCCGGCTGACACATTTCCCTGATGATTATTGCGGATTAGCGCGAAGCTATCATGAAGCGGCCACGCTGTCATTGCTGCAACGGAATCCAATGAAGGGCAAAATTAATCTGGACAAGGCAAAACAATATGCCGATAAGTCGGGAGATGAAGAATGCCAAGCCGGCATCATGCGCGGCCTCGGCGATTATCACTTCACCCTCAATGAATTGCAAAGCGCCCGGGATTCCTATCTGGAAAGCCATGCCTTATACATGAGAAATAGAAATGAAGAAGCGGCAGATGAACTGCTGACAAGGCTGAAGCGCGTTGAGGACGTACGGTGAGAACCATAATATGATAATTTGGACCGTATCGATCCATTCTTAAACGAAAAAAGCAACCTGTTCCCAGGTTGCCTGCATTTTTTATAAAATCGATAAGATATCCGAAGGTGTCTTGAAGATGTGATCGGCATCGAATCCTTCTGACGTATGCGATCCCCATTCAGCCAAGCCGAAAGCGATTTCGGCATTGCGTGCGCATTGGTTGTCGTAAATGGAATCCCCGATGTAGATGGCTTCATTTTCGGAAACGCCTAATCTGCGCAAACATTCCGTCAAAGGTTGTCCGGAAGGCTTGTGTTCTTCTGTATCGCTGGATGTGATGATGACGTCAAAATAGTCATCCAAACCGTATGGTGTGATGTTCAGCTCGTAACTCTCTTTTGTCTTGGAGGTGACAATACCCAGCAGATGATTGTTTTCCTTCAAATAACGCAGTGTATCTTCCATTCCGGCAAAGATACTCACGCTGTCCGCATAAGTTTTCGATTGTGCACTCCACTTCGGATGCAGCTCGGCAGCCTCTGCAGGTGTGAAGCCCAAAGACTGCAAGCCTTCCATACCCGGTATGCCGAAAATCGTACGCATGTCTTCTTGTGTGGCAGGTCTGCCGGCATGTTCCCGAAGGATGTCATCCAGACCTCTGAAGATGGAATCCTCGGTATCAACGATTGTGCCATCGACGTCAAAAATAAATGTATGAATCATATGTGCAACTCCCTTGAAATATTTCTTGTTATTATAGCACAGTAATGATTAGTAATAAAACCGCCCTGAATGATGCAAAGGCATTAAAAAAAGGTTACAATGTGCCGTGTTCGTTTGGCAACGGCGGTCATTGGTTATATACTATACCTTTAGGAGCATAAAATGTTGCTAAAAGAATAAGTTCGGCATTGCCGAGTTTTCATAAAGTAAGGGGAATTGAAACATGGCTTTAAACGAAAAAGAATCAAAAATACTGAGCTACATAAAGGAAAATCCTTTCATTTCGCAGCAAGATTTAGCTACAAAGATTGGTCTGTCACGTCCCGCAGTGGCGAATATCATTTCCGGCTTAGTGAGACGGGGATACCTTTTGGGGAAAGCCTATGTCATCAATGACACGCGACCGATTGTCTGCATCGGCGCTGCCTGTATCGATCGCCGCTATTTCGTGGAAGGCGGTCTTGTTCATGGACAATCGAACAATGTCACCTCACAGACATCAATCGGCGGGGTTGCCCTCAGTATCGCTGAGAATCTGGGCAGGCTGCAGGAAGACGTCGTTATGCTGTCACTAGTCGGGGACGATGCGGAATGGCATACGATCGAAGAATCCATGCGACCATTGATGAAGACCTCCGAAGTGGAAATGGTCCCAGGCTTTTCGACAGGCACCTTTATGGAAGTCATCGATGAAAGCGGAAAAATGATTATTGGTTTAGCCGAAATGGATATCTATGAATACATGCAGCCGAAATGGTTGTTGAAACACCTGGCGACACTAAAGAGGGCGAAGATGATCATAATCGACTCGAACTGTCCGAAAGAAAGCGTGGAGCACTTGCTTGAAATCGGCGCGAAGTACAATATTCCGGTCACCCTAGTCAGCGCATCCTTGCTGAAACTGTATAATATCCCGGAAAATCTGAAGGGTTTGAAACTGCTGATTACGAAGCATGACGAAACCGAGAAACACTTCGGGATTGAAATCAAGGATGATGCCTCTTTGCGGGAAGCTTTGCAGCTTTGGTTGGATAAAGGGGTGCAGCATGTCATCATCACCAAAAACAGTCAGAGCGTCGGCTATGCCAGCGAAAAATACGGCATGCACGTCTATGACCTGAAGAACAGCAACAGCGACACCTACATATGGGGAACGAACGAAGCGCTCTGTGCCGGAATCGTGTATTCCTACTTGAGGACTGATGATATTTCGGAAATGATCCAGACTGGCTTAGTGAATGCCGTCATGTCATCGAAATCAGCCTACAAAGTCCGTCCGAACCTATCTCAAGCAGTATTGCGCAAGGATGTCAAAGAAATCGGTCAATTGGAAAGCAGAGAAATTTAGATGGACAAGAGCTTTCAGCTCAAGTGAAATGAAGCTATACCCCGATGGAATATTCATCGGAGTAACAAAATAACCAAAAAGAGCCTGCCACCCGGGCTCTTTTTTGGTTTGTAAATTTATCAACCGAAGCACCGCTAATCTTTTGTTTCTTCCGTAAGTATAGTAAAATAAGAGTAAGGAAAGCGTTTTCTGGTTGATTATTCCAAAGGAGTGAGTTTGAATGGTTCAGTATAAAAACATATTGATCCCAGTGGACGGATCGGAGGCTTCGATCAAGGCGTTCAAACAGGCGGTCCATATCGCTGAAAGGAACGATGCCGCGCTTTATCTTGTTGCGATACTTGATAAAAAAGATAATGCCGATGAAGCTGCACAGCTGCAGAAAGATAAGGACTCTTTATTCGATGAATTTGACAGATACGCGCGGGCAAACGGGGTCGCGGTGCACAAGGAAATGCGCACTGGCAGCCCTAAGGAAATGATTGCGAAGACGCTTGTGGAAGAATGGAATTGTGATTTGATTGTAATGGGTGCGACCGGTAAAGGCACCATCGCAAAATTGGTGGTCGGTTCAGTGACGAATCATGTCATCAAGCATGCACCGTGCGATGTATTAATTGTAAGGGAAGATTGATCAGACGCTTTTGAACCAAAGGATCAGGAGACGCAAAAAAAAGTCCAGTTACGTAAATGTAGCTGGACTTTCCTTTTTTCTACACAATAATTTTAGCGGTGCTGCCTTCCGCGGTGCGGTCGATTTCGATGTGGACTGGTATCCGCGTCTTTAGTTCCTCGACGTGTGAGATGATGCCGACCAGACGTCCGCTGCTGTTCAGGGAGAACAACGCTTCGATTGCGGAATCCAATGATTCGGGGTCCAGCGAACCGAAGCCTTCATCGATGAACAGCGTATCGATCTGGATGCCCCCACTGCGGCTCTGCATCACATCGCTGAGTCCAAGGGCGAGCGCAAGGGATGCCTTGAAGCTTTCGCCTCCCGATAACGTTTTGACGCTGCGGGTTTGGCCGGTGTAATGGTCGAATACATCCAGGTCCAGACCTTTGGCTCCGGCACCTTTTCCCTTGTCTTCCTTCCGCAATAACAGGTAACGGTTGTTGGTCATCTGTTGGAAGCGAAGGTTGGCGGCTTCGATGATTTCCTCGTAGTAGATCGCCAGCACATAGCGCTCGAAGGAAATATAGTCGGTTTCTTTGGTGCCGTTGGCGATGTCAGACAAGGTCCTGTATTTCTGGTAATCGGCAATGATCTGCTGCTGCTTTTTGTAGATTGCGGCGATTTCTTGGGCCGCTTTTCTGAGCATTTGGATGTCGCCTGCGAGCTGGTCTTTTTGCTCTTCCGACTCGCGGATGGCATTGTCGAGAAGCACTTTTTGCTCGGCGCAGGAGGCGATTGTCTGATCAGGATCCAATGCGGCTGCGGCTTTCCTTTGATCGCGCAAACGGGTCACTGTGACATTCAGGTCGTCTTCATGACTGCGGATCCGTTTCTGGATGTCCAGACACAGAGCCTTATCCAAAATCAGATGGTTGAAAGGTTCTTCCAGACCGGCAGCATCCAGTGCCGTTGTGTATATCGTCTCAGCATCCAGCAAAGCAGTTGTGGCTTCCTCTACCTGAGCTGAGTAGGTGGTCCGGTTGGCAAGGCAGACAGCTAGCTGTTTCTCGAGTTCCGTCAGCTCGCTTTTCAGTTTGTTGTAGCTGCCTGTGCAAGTATCAATCTTTTCGCTGAGCTGCAGTATCTCTTTTTGCACGGTTGCGATGTTCTTGTCGCCCAAAACTTTTTTATCCTGGTCGATTTCGGCCAACAGGTCCCGGGAAAGGGTTTCGTTCAAGAGCAGCGTTTGCTGAAGGGCAATACGGTTTTGGTCGATCGCCTGCAGTTTCGCTTCGATGTCGCTTTGCTCTCTGAAGAGGGCATCTTCTTCATCAAGCACCTTCTGTATATTTTTCATTTCCAAGAGGAATGCTTTTTCCGACGCAATCTCCGCATCGCGTTTTTCTTGCTGCTCCTGTTTGTAGCTTTCGAAAGTTTCAGCTTGGACGGCGAAATCATCGAAGAGATCAGCCAGCTGTTTTCGGATGCCGGAAAGTTCGGCAGTTGCTTGTTGGTACTCCGCATAGGCCTGATTCCGTTTTTTCTCCAGCAACTCCCGTTCCTGATCCGAAAGGGTGTCCGCCGTTTTTTTCGCGGGGGCGGGATGGTGTGTTGAACCGCAGACAAGGCAAGCCTCTCCGCCAACCAACTGTTCGGCTAAGATGCCGGCGATGTTGCGGTTGTAGAGGAGGGTTTCATCCTTGAACTGTTGATCGACAGTCACGTATGCTTTTTCGAGAATCAGGAATCGCTCGCCTTTTTCAAGTTGTTCAGCCAACAATTTTTCGGCCTGGACGATCCTTTTGTGGAGCTGATCGGATTGCTGCACGTTCATTCTGCAGGCACTCAATTGCTCTTGCATGATGGCAGCATCCTTTTGGGCTCGTTTCACCGTTACTAGCTTCTGCTGGCATTGTTCCTGTTTTATTTTTTGCGCTTGCAGGAGTTCCGCATGTTTCTGCAGTTCTTTCGTGGCATCTTCGCACGCTTTTTGGCAACTAGCCAGTTCTTTCTCTTTCTTAGC
The DNA here is from genome assembly GCF_963666195.1 of Trichococcus shcherbakoviae. Lineage (NCBI taxonomy): Bacteria > Bacillati > Bacillota > Bacilli > Lactobacillales > Carnobacteriaceae > Trichococcus > Trichococcus shcherbakoviae. The sequence continues at coordinate 730,554 of NZ_OY762653.1, read as the reverse complement.
CAATGCGACAAGCTGTTTTTCCTGTTCCTTTGCGGCATCGACCTGTTCACGCAAGTCCGGAATCAGGGAAATCGCAACTTCAGCAGCTTCGAACGCCGGCTTTTTATCGCGAGAATCCTGATTCAATTGGTCGAAAAGATCGTCATTTTGTTTGGCTTGTTCCTGTTTTGCATCCTTGTTAGTGACTGCAGCGACGCACAGCAATCTTTTTTCCTCGGCTTTGACGGCTTGTTCATGGCGTTCCAACTGCCGTTTCCATCCGAGGACAGATGATTCCTCTTCCTCAAGAACTTTGAGCCGTGCCTCCAGCTGTGCGATGTCTTCCAGCAATTTGATGGTATCGCTAGTGGATTGGCTTTGTAGACGCAAAGCCGCGAGCTGCAGTTCTTTGGCGTTGCGTTCTTCTTCGAGGGCCGCCAACAGTTCCGCGATCCGAACGAAAATGCGTTCGGTGTCCTGTAAGATGAGCACTTCCTGCAAGGCGTCGTCATATATTCCGGAGGCAAACGAGTAGGCTGTCTGAAGCGAGTCCTGTGCGGAAGTCGCTTGGCTTTGCAGGGATTTGGCTTTCTCCTTCAGCTCCTCCTGGAAACTTTTCAGGATTTCGGTCCCAAAAATGTTCCGGAAGATCATCTCTTTTTCGTTGCTGTTCGATTCGAGCAGTTTCTTGAACTCTCCCTGGGGCAACATTACGATCTGTTTGAATTGCTCGTAGTTCAAGGAAAGCAGCTGTTCTATTTCCGCATTGGCATCGCGCGCTTTCGTCGTCACGGTGTCGTCATGGTAAAAGGCCACATCAGCCAGAAGGTTGATGATTTTACCGCTCTTTCCAGGACCCGTCTGGGCAGGGGAGCGTCTGACGCGATAGGTCTTCCCGTTGTATTCGAACGTCAGATCGACGTAGCAGATGGTTTCTTCCGCTGCAAACTGGGACTTGAACGTGTCTTTTTCCCGGCTGCTTCCGCTGGCGACATCATAAAGTGCATAGGCAATGGCGTCGAAAATCGTGGTCTTGCCGGCACCTGTTGGCCCGCTCACCAGGAACAGCGTTTGGTTCTGGAATTGTGTGAAGTCCAATACGATTTTTTCTTTGTATGGCCCGAAGGCACTCACTTCTAATCTTAAGGGTCTCATCTAATCTTTCCTTTCCAAAGCGGCAAAGACATCCGCAACGATTTTTTGACCGGATTCATCCAATTCGATGGCGCGGTATTGCTCATAAAAATCCTTGAAGAGATCCGGGTATGACAACTGTTGGAGATCTTCGCGGTTATGCTGCAGGGCCACCGATTCGGTTTCTCTCCGGCTGACGTATTCGAGGCCCATCGCGTGTGGATAGCGACGGCGCAATTGATTCATCGCATCCAGTACATATTCCGTATCCTCCAGTTCAAAAAACAGGTAATCGTCGGATTGGCCGTTCATCAACTCGGAAAACGTGCTTCTGATTGTTCGCATATCACGCAAAGGATTGATGCGGAGCGGTTCGATTTCCAATTTGCCTTTTTCTATCGTTACGATGCTCGTCTGCTTTTGATGCGGGGTTTCCGACTTGGAATACTTCAGGATCGAGCCGCTGTAGCGGACCTTGTCGTTTTTGACTTTCTGGGCCTTGTGCAGATGGCCCAATGCGACATAATCGAAATCTTCGAACAGCGACACATCCACGTATTCGGAAGTGCCGATGCTGAGCGGACGTTCGGAATCGGAAGGCTCGCTCGTGTCGTTTCCGGACTGGATCACATAGCCATGCGCAATCAGGATGTTCACTTCATCCGGGTTCATCGTTGCTTTGACGGTCGCCAACTGCGCACGCACGGCATCCTCCATATTTTTGATGCTGTCATCCTTAAGCGTTTCCCGGACAAAGACATGATCCGCAAATGGCAACAGATAGAAATTGGTTCCCTGAAAGGGAACTTTGCGGATGACCTCTTTCATCGTTCCTTCTATGTAAAGGCGACTCTCGGCCAGCAGATCGGCGGCATATTCGATCCGTTCGTTACTGTCGTGGTTGCCGGCGATGACGAACACAGGGACGCCCAATTCCTTCACCATCCGGGTCAGCGTCCGGTTGGCCAAGGCAACCGCTTCTTTCGGAGGCAACGCGCGGTCGTAAAGGTCCCCGGCCATGATGATTGCATCGATATTTTTTTCTTTGAGTGTCTCTATCAGGTCCATCAAGTAGTGGCGCTGGTCATCCAGCATGGAAAAATCATTGACGATTTTGCCGAGATGCCAATCAGCTGTATGCAGTATTCTCATGGGAAAGTCTCCTGTCCATCGGTTAGTATTTTGTAATAAAAAAGTTGCGCGTATCTTATCGGTAAGCCAAATAAGTTCGTCTTCCATTATAACAGATTATCCAGTCGGCAAGCAGGGACAAATGCAGTGGCGTGAGTGAAATGCTAGTGATGTTGGCGTTTTTGGGCTATAGTATGGGTATGAGGTCAGGATAATAAAGAGCAGTTGAAGGAGGAACGGAAATGGATCTGGGGCTTAAGAACAAAGTGGCGTTGGTCATCGCTTCGAGCCAAGGATTGGGCAAGGCGGTGGCGAAGGAACTCGTCAAAGAAGGCGCGCACGTCATGCTCACGAGCAGAAGCGAAGACAAATTGGCTGAGGTGAAAGAAGAACTGGAAGCCTTGCATGGCGGAAAGGTCGCTTATTTCCCTTGCGACATCACCAAAAATGAGGATATTCAGAAACTTGTGGTAAGGACGCATGAAGTGTTCGGGAAAATCGATATCTTGCTGAACAATGCAGGCGGCCCTCCAAGCGGAAAATTCGATTCCTTTTCCGATGAGGCGTGGCAACAGGCGTTCGAATTGAACCTGTTGAGCTATATCCGGATCATCCGCGAAGTGCTGCCTGATCTTCGCAAAGAAGGCGGACGCATCGTCAATATCGCTTCGATTTCGGTGAAGACGCCGTTGCCGAATCTGGTCCTTTCCAATACATTCCGGAATGGTATCGTCGGTTTGAGCAAGACGCTTGCCGATGAATTGGCGTCCGACAACATTCTTGTGAATGTCGTTGCGCCGGGAAAAATCGAAACCGATCGTCTGAAATATCTGAATGAAGCGAACGCCAAAGCGAGAAAATTGTCATTGGCGGAAGTCGACAAAGCTGCAATTGCAGGCATTCCTTTGGGACGCTACGGTACACCGGAAGAATTCGCGAAAGCCGTCGTTTTCCTTCTTTCCGATGCAAACACCTACATTACCGGTAGCACACTTTATGTGGATGGTGGGGCAGTCAAAGCGATTTGAAGGCGAACCGCCATCCGAAACAGACAGGAGAATGAAATATGGGACAAGTAATCATCAACGCAGACGATTTTGGTCTCACAAATGGCGTGAACTACGGCATCATCGATAGTTTTTTGTACGGCATCACCACCTCGACGACTCTTATTGCAAACGGATCGGCTTTCGACCATGCAGTGGAGTTGGCATCCGATCATCCGGATCTGGAAATCGGGGTCCATCTGAATTTGACGCTAGGCAAGCCTTTACTGCCTGATTCAGTCAGCATCAGTGCCAATGGGCGTTTCCACACCAGGGAATACGTGCAGCAGCATGCGGCTTCGCTGGATTTGGATGAAGTCTATGCGGAGTGGCATGCGCAGATCGAAAAGGTGCGCAAGGCTGGCATCAAACCAACGCATTTGGATTCGCACCACCATGTGCATATGCTGGAGCCGCTCAACAAGGTCATCCTGTCGTTGGCGATCCAGCACGATCTGCCGATTCGGGATCACTTTGAAGGCAGCCATGGGGTGTTGCACACGGACCGCCAATTTGACCTCGGCTTCGCTGCTGAAAAACCGCAGGCCGAATTGGGAATGAGTGTGATGGAAAAATTGGATGACATCATGGCTGTCCTGGAAAAAGCGGATACTTCGGTTGAATTGATCGTCCATCCCGGTTATGTCGATGCAAGTTTGGAACGCGTGAGCAGTCTTCAGAAGGATCGGGCCTACATGGCGGAATTTTTGATGCACTCCGATTTTGCGGATCGGATTCGCGAAGATGAGGCAATCCAGTTGATTTCGTATGCTGAATTGAAGGAATAATGATGTTTGTGATTAAAGGCAGTCCTGTTCAGGAATGCCTTTTTTGTATTTATTACTAATTTATAATAATTATCATTAACAAAAATGAAGGGAGTAGTGATAGAATAGAGAAATGAAGCATAGCCGACCTGTACGGCGATTTTTGGGTTCGCAACAGTTTCGGCTGCAATTTGAATGACAAAGGAGTAATTTGAAAAATGGCATTATTGGAAATGGAACATCTGAGTTTTGTGTCGGATGGCAAAGTCATTCTGGACGACATCACCTATTCACTTGAGGAGGGTGAGTTTCTCTCGATAACCGGCCCGTCCGGAAGCGGCAAGAGCACCCTGTTGAAGATCATCGCGACCATCCTTTCTCGTACCGAAGGGGAAATACGCTACCAAGGCAAATCGTTGGATGCGTATGAACCTACCGAATACCGCAAGGAGGTTTCCTATACGTTCCAGACACCTGTTTTGTTCGGAAAAACCGTCCGCGATAATTTGGCTTTTCCTTACGAAATCCGCAAAAAGGAATTTGATGAAAAAAAAGCTATTTCGTATCTGGAGTCGCTGGGGCTGCCGAAGGAATACTTGGATAAAGAAATCAATACCTTGTCAGGCGGGGAAAAACAGCGTGTCGCTTTGATCCGCAACGTCCTGTTTCAACCGAAAATCCTCCTGCTCGATGAAGTGACGAGCGCCTTGGATGAAGCGAATCGCCAAATCATCTGGAAATGGCTCCAGGAAATGCGGGAGCATGCCGATATGACGATCATCATGGTCAGCCATAATGAGGAAGAATCCAGCTTGGCTGATAAGAACATCCATATCGTTGCAGGGAAAATCGTAAAAGGGGAGGGGAACTAAGATGGATCTACAAGTCAGTCCAATCACGCTCATGTTGAGCTTTTCGTTGGTGATGGTGGGAGTCTACATCTCCTACAAAGAAAAATTAGGCACTGCCAAAGACATTTTGTACAGCATTGCCAGAGCCGTTGTTCAGCTGATTGCGGTCGGGTACGTGTTGACGTATCTGTTCAATGTGAACAACACGATCGTCACTTTGGTGATGGTTGCAGTCATCGTCTTCAATGCGTCATGGAATGCCCACAAACGAAGCAGCAGTATCCCGAATTCCTTGAAGATTTCGCTCATCGCCATCTCTTCTTCAGCGATTTTGACGTTATCAATCTTGGTCCTGTCGGGGTCCGTCAAATTTATTCCTTCACAGATCGTTCCGATCACAGGCATGATAGCCGGGAATGCGATGACGACCATCGGCTTGTGCTACCGCAACCTGAATTCCTTGTTCCGCGATCAGCGCCAGCAGATTCTGGAAAAACTTTCACTGGGAGCGACTCCGAATCAAGCTTCGCGCACCATCTTGAGGGAAACAATCAAATCAGGCATGCAGCCATCCTTGGATTCCGCCAAAACGGTGGGTATCGTCTCCTTGCCGGGCATGATGTCGGGTCTGATGTTTGCCGGTACGGTACCGATGACGGCCATCATGTATCAGATCATGGTGACTTTCATGCTGGTGGCGGCGACAAGCATCTCCTCCTATATCGCATCTTTCTTGGCATACCGTGAATTCTACAATGACAGACAGCAATTGCGCGTCTGAAATTGTGCATCCTTTTGGTTGGTTCACCCTGAAAAGTATGGTATCCTTTCTATTATAATATTGATTTTGGAGGGAAAACGTTGAGCGGATTAATCTATCGCAGCACCCATCGCATCAAAGGCTATGAATGTGACATAACCGGTGAGATCACTTTGCCATCGCTCGTCAACCTGATGATGGACTTGTCGGGCCAACAAAGCGATTCACTCGGGAACACGAATGATCAGATGTCCGAAAGAGGACTCAGTTGGATCATCGTGCAGTACGATATGCAAATTGAACGCATGCCGCACCGAGGCGAAGAAATCATCCTGGAAACGGAAGCGATGAGCTATAACCGTTTCTTCACCTATCGCCGCTTCCGGGCTTATGATGAAAGTGAACGACTGTGTGCGGAAGTGATGACGAACTTCGTCATGATGGACATCGAGACCCGTAAAATGGTCCAGATCCAAAAAGACCTGCTGACCGTCTATCAGGCTGATGAAATCCGGACGATGGTGCGCATGCAGAAGCCGATTCAACTGGAGCCGGAAAACCGCAAGGAACAGGATTTTCGCGTCAGATACTTGGATATCGACTACAATCGCCATGTCAACAACGCCAAATATTTCGACTGGATCATCAACACGATCGACCCGAAATTCATCATGGATCACCAGATGACTGCCGTTACCATCAAGTACGAGAAAGAAGTCGAATACGGCAACAGCATCACCAGCGTCATGTCGACGAAAGAAGTGGAGAACGGCGAAATCATCACCGCGCATCGCATCATGAACGGCGAAGACTTGGCCTGCGAAGCCCATATGATCTGGAAAAAAGTATAAAAAGAAAGAAGGACAAACCGAATGCTCGGCTTGTCCTTCTTTTTTTGCAGGCTTTACAAGTGTTTTTTTATGCTTGTTCTTTATAAAGTGCGTTGATTCTTGCTTGAACGTCTTTATCTGCCAAGAAGTCTTCGTAAGTTGTTTCCATTCTGTCCACAACGCCGTTTGGAGTCACTTCGATGATACGGTTCGCAGTAGTGTTGATGAACTCGTAATCGTGTGAAGTGAATAATAACGCGCCTTTGAAGGCGATCATGCCGTCATTTAATGCAGTGATGGATTCAAGATCCAAGTGGTTCGTCGGATCATCCAATACCAAGACGTTTGCTTTGGAAAGCATCATTTTCGAAAGGATGATACGTACTTTCTCTCCCCCGGATAGGACAGAAACTTTCTTCATGACGTCTTCACCTGAGAACAGCATGCGGCCCAAAAAGCTGCGCAAGAAGGTATTGTCGTCCTCTTCTTTGCCTGCGAATTGGCGCAACCATTCCAAAATGGTGATGTCGGCAACCGGGAATTCATTCGTGTGGTCCTTCGGCAAGTAGCTTTGTGAAGTTGTAACGCCCCATTTGAAGGTACCACCGTCAGCTTCCATTTCACCCATCAAAATTTTGAAGAGGGTGGAAGTAGCGATATCTTTGCGGCTGGCGAAAGCGACTTTATCGTTTTTGTTCAACGCAAAGCTGATGTTGTCCAAAATTTTGACGCCATCGATTGTTTTGGAAAGGTTCGAAACAATCAATAAGTCATTACCGATTTCGCGTTCCGGAGTGAAGCCGACGAAAGGATATTTACGGGAGGATGGTTGAATATCATCCAATGTGATTTTGTCCAAGGTCTTTTTACGTGAAGTCGCTTGTTTGGATTTCGATGCATTTGCACTGAATCGCGCGATGAAGTCCTGCAATTCCTTGATCTGCTCTTCTTTTTTCGAATTGGAATCAGCAGCCAATTTAGCGGCCAATTGACTGGATTGCATCCAGAAGTCATAGTTTCCGACATAAAGTTTGATCTTTCCGAAGTCGACGTCACACATGTGCGTACAAACCGTGTTCAGGAAGTGACGGTCATGGGAAACAACGATAACGGTGTTCGGGAAGTTGATCAGGAACTCGGATAACCATTCGATGGATTCTTTGTCCAAACCGTTTGTAGGCTCGTCCAATAGCAATACGTCAGGTTTGCCGAATAATGCTTGCGCCAGCAAAACTTTTACTTTTTGCGGCTCCAGCAAGTCACTCATCTGCTTGTAGTGCAAGTCTTCACCGATTCCTAAACCTTGCAAGAGACTTGCAGCATCGGATTCGGCTTCCCATCCATCCAATTCAGCAAATTCGCCTTCAAGTTCGCCGGCTCTGATGCCGTCTTCTTCTGTGAAATCAGTTTTTGCATAAATGGCATTTTTTTCATCCATGATGGCATAAAGACGTTTGTGACCCATGATGACAGTGTCCAATACTTGATGGTCTTCGAAACCATAGTGATTCTGGTTCAGTACAGCTAAACGTTCATTTGGATCTAAAATGATGTCGCCGGTTGTGGGCTGGATGACGCCTGATAAAATCTTCAAGAAAGTAGATTTTCCAGCTCCGTTGGCACCGATGACGCCATAGCAGTTACCAGGGGTGAACTTTAGGTTGACATTGTCAAACAACTTGCGATCGGAAAATTGTAGGCTGACATTTGATACGGTAATCATTTTTTTACATTCCTCAATTCTTGTTTATAGTCAATTAATTCTAGCATATTCCTGAAAAAATAAAAGGATTTTAACAGAGTGTTTACAAAAAACGAGTGAGATTGTTTCTTTTGTGGCAATCGTTCGTACTGGTTTGTTGCAATATTGCTGTTATTTTACGGATGGCAACCAATACTCATGGACATTTTTTTTAAATGAGAAAATGGTAAGTTTTTTTGGGTTAGCGCTCCCAATTATAGTAACAGGAGGAATGCCGTGATAGAATGGACAAAATCGAAACAGAAAGTTGGCTGAGACTTAATGGATAAGAAATTATCGAATAAAGAATATATATACATAGGCTCCATGCTCTTCGGCTTATTTTTCGGTGCCGGCAACCTGATTTTCCCGGTCCATATGGGACAATTGGCTGGCCAAAACTTGATTCCGGCGATATTGGGATTTATCGTGACGGCAGTGGGGCTGCCGTTTTTGGGTATCGTGGCGATGGGGCTGTCCGGTAAAGAAAGCCTGCTGGAAATGGCGAGCAAAATCCATCCGAAGTACGGCGTGTTCTTCACCGCGGCACTCTATCTGACAATCGGACCCTTCTTTGCGACACCGCGTACCGCGACGGTCTCGTTCGAGGCAGCTTTTGCTCCTTATTTGGATCCTTCAATGACAAAAATGGCGCTGTTCCTGTTCTCGTTGCTTTTCTTTGCAGCTGTGCTGTGGTTTTCCCTGAAGCCATCCGAAATATTGAAATGGGTCGGCAAGGTACTGAACCCGATTTTTCTGGTTTTTCTTTCGATTCTGATCCTCTTCGGCTTTTTTGCGCCGATGGGTACAGCGAATGAAATACCGGTGGATGCGAGCTATCAGACAGGCGCATTCTTCAAAGGCTTTTTGGAAGGGTACAACACGATGGATGCGTTGGCTTCCTTGGCTTTCGGCATCATCGTCGTAACGACGATCCAAGGCCTGGGCGTCACAAAGCCAGCAACGATTGCGAAGGACACGATAAAATCCGGAACGATCAGCATGTTGTTGATGGCTGTCATTTACGGTTCGCTGGTTTACTTGGGCGCAACCAGCCGTGGTGTTTTTGAAATCAGCGACAACGGCGGTATCGCTTTGGCGCAGATCTCAAACGAGTACTTCGGCATCTTCGGCGCTGTTCTGTTTGCTGTCATCATCACCGTTGCCTGTCTAAAAACGGCAATCGGGCTGGTCACAGCCATCAGTGAAACGTTCGTGCTTATGTTTCCAAACTCATTGGACTACAAAAAATACGTCTATCTTTTTACAGCCATTTCCTTCGGTTTGGCGAATCTGGGCTTGAGCCAGATCATCGCCTTCTCGATTCCGGTGTTGATGTTCCTTTATCCACTCGCAATCACTTTAATTTTGCTGTCGATCACGAGCAGCCTGTTCAATGACCGGACGATCGTCTACCAGATGACGACCCTGTTCACCTTGCCTTTCGCAACCATTGATTTCCTGAAGGCTTTGCCGCAGGGAATCAAGGACGCTGTCGGCATGAATGGTGTCATCGCCTGGACCGATTCAGCGATTCCTTTATCAGATATCGGAATGGGGTGGCTGATCCCATCCGTGATCGGTTTTGCGATCGGTTTGGCAGTTTCGAAAAACAATAAATTAGCCTAATAGCGGCAAAAAAAGAAGGTCAGGAGCGCGCAGCTCTTGACCTTCTTCTTTCTGCCGTTATATAGGAATTTATGAAATGTTTCATGCGTTCCAAATCGTTGGCTAGCTTCACGGGTTAGCCCTTCGGAAATTAGATAAATTGGGCCTATTGCGCTCTACGATGCTCAGTTGGTCCAATTTCCTAAATTTCATTCAGGGCTGAACGAACCCGTTCCGCTTTTCTTATTTTTTGAATCTTCGTTGGATTTTTTTTAACCAGGAATCTTTTTCAGAGAGTATTGGGATTTCTTTTTCTTTATTCGCCAGTTCCATGAAATATTTTTGCGCATCCACCGCTGGTTTATCGTTACGGACGTGTCGATAGGTCCCGTCAGGGTGCAGTTCGCGCGCTTTCGTGTTGTCGGCGAGGTAGACATCCATCAAAGACAGGATTTCCTTCTTGATGGCTTTGTCCAGGATCGGAAACTCTATTTCGACGCGTTTGATCATATTGCGGGTCATCATGTCAGCGGAAGAAAGAAAAAGATTTTCATCCCCATTATGATGGAAATAGTAGATCCGGCTATGCTCCAGGAAGCGGCCGACGATGCTGCGGACATGGATGTTCTCGCTGACGCCCGGCACTTGGGGTTTCAGGCAGCAGATGCCGCGGATGATCAAATCGACCCGGACGCCGGCTTGGCTGGCTTCGTACAGTTTCATGATGACGCGTTTATCGGTCAAGGAATTCATTTTCGCAATGATATGCCCATTCCCGAATTGTTCATGCGAGGAGATTTCGTCATCGATGTACTCGATAAAGGAATCACGGATTTCGAATGGGGACACGTGCAGGTGATTGTACTCCGGTTGATCGGAATAGCCGCTCAAGTAGTTGAAGAAGTTAGTGGCATCCTCGCCGATTTCCTTATTGGCGGTGAAGATGGCCATATCGGTATAAAGTCTGGCTGTCTTATCGTTATAATTGCCGGTAGCCAGATGGACATAGCGGACGATCCGGTCATGATGTTTCTTTACGACCATCGTGATCTTGCTGTGAGTCTTCAAGTGGGTCATCCCGTAAAGGACATGTGCACCGGCTTCTTCCAATTCCTTGGCCCATTGCACATTGTTCTCTTCGTCGAAACGGGCTTTCAGTTCGACAAGCACGGTGACCTGTTTGCCGGATTCGGCTGCCGTCTTCAACCCTTCGATGATCGGTGAATCTTTGCTGACACGGTAAAGGGTCTGCTTGATGGCGATCGTATCCTCATCTTCAGCGGCGCTCTTGATGAAATCGACGACCGGATCAAACGAATCATAGGGATGGTGCAAGAAGACGTCCTGCTTTTCGACCACATCAAAGATGTCTTTTCCTGATAAATCACTCGGTGTGACCGGTGAGAAGTCAGGGTAAACGTCATCCGGCGAAGCAATCGCCAGATGACGCGTCAATTTGCTGAGGAAAGTAAGATCCAATGGGCCATCAATCAGGTAGACATCGCGATCGTCAAGATCCAGTTCTGTCTGCAGAAAGCGCACATCTCCCTGTAGTGAATCGATTGTATCGCGTGTGTCGACTTCAAGGCGGACTGCCATTCCGTTTTTGCGCTTCTTCAGGTAATCCTGGATGACCAAAAGCAGATCATCCGCACCATCCTCATGCAATTCCAAATCGGCATTACGTGTGATCCGGCAGCTGAAACTGTTCGTGACAGTGAAACCTTTGAATAAGGTATGGATGAAATGGCGCACAACATCTTCCAACAGGACGATGCCGATATCGTTTTTGTCCTCATCCAACAAGATGAACCGTTGCAGCAGTGCGGGAACAGGCACAATCGCAACCCGGGTCGTGTCCTCCTTCTCCAAGTTGATGAAAATATGGATCAGTTTGTTGTTCAAGTTAGGGAAGGGGCGGTATGCATCGATCCCTAGCGGCGTCAAAGCGGGAAAAATTTGCTCGTGGAAAGTTTCTTCTACGATAGCAAATTCACTTTTGGAAAGATCGCTGATTTTTTTGATGCGGACATTCTTCTCAGCCAATTTATTCAAAAGTTCATAATAGTACTCGTATTGTAAGGCGATGTTATCGTTATTCTTATCGGAGATAGCAGACAACTGTTCAAGAGGTCTCATATCGGTTTTGGTGTCGGTCAAATGATAGCCAAGTTTGAACTGATCCTGTAATCCGGCAACTCGAACCATGTAGAATTCATCAAGATTGGAACTTGCTATGGATAAAAAGTTCAGCTGTTCAAGCAAAGGGTTCTGAGGATCTTTTGCTTCCTCAATGACACGTTTGTTGAATTCCAGCCAACTCAGCTCCCGATTGAAATAATAATCCGCATTAGCAAGATTGGGTTTGCTATCTGATTCCATCATTGGGCACATCCGTTCATATATTTTCTAAGTTTTATTTATAGCATATTCTTGTTAATTTTCTGTAAATATAATGTTAAGTTTGCCGCTTAAGAGACGTTCGATATGTTTGCGTTGGCGCTCGGCGCGATATTCCTCCGCAAGAATGTCGCCCTTATAATAAAGCACCAGATCGTGTCCGTTTTTTGTTTTGTTGATCTTGATGTCCCGGATGACTGCCATATGGGAATCGTTGATGGCATCAGCGAACTTGATGATGCCGCCGAATGATTGCAGCTGATCGATCTGGGTCACTGTGAACCAATCCGTAAAGCCCAGCAGGTATTGGTTGACGAGCGACCGGTTTTTGAAGCTGGCCAATAAAGCGATACTTACCCGTTCCTTGTGGCTGATACCATCCAAGTCGCTGTTGGAAATGATGTAGAAAGTGTGCTGCGAACTGGCGCCCGTCTCGACGAATTGCCCGAGGTAATAAAGATAGCTTCCGAAATGCAATAGTTTTTCCATCTCCGGATTCTTGTCAAAAATACCCAGTCGGCACAATTCCTCATACAGCATATCGACCAATTTCACTCTTTGTTGTGCGACATGCGCTAAGGTGTGGTAGCTGGCGGCCAGTCTGCTCACCGTTTGAGCCGCTATGTTGAAAACGCTGAAGGCTTTATTTTCGTACTTGTTGTTGAGGAATTCCATCACGATGCCTTCGCGTAAGCCTTTATTGCTGAACAGGAATACTGGGGCCTTCACTTCATCGAAGAGGGTATTGAATACCACGTTCGCGGGTATGATCAGATCGGTGCGGTCCCGGCTCAGCCCATCCAGATTCTGCAGCTGCGCAATGCTCAATGACTGGAACAAATCCACTGTCTTTTGGAGGTCATTTCGGTACATGCGGTAACCGTGCACGCCTGCTAATCGATAATTGACTTGGCGTTGGTGGACATTCGCGATGCTGCGGGCAGAGCCGCCCATAGCTACGATCGGCACTTGTTTCTTGCTGAGCCATTTGATTGATTTGAACTGTTCCTTCACAAATTCCTGCATCTTCTTAATCGCTTTCGGGTCATTGTGAGCCTTGCCGTCGAAGAACATCTGCTTCAGGGTTACGACCCCAAAAGGGAAACTATGATACTGCTGCAGCTCCTTATTCTCATAGTAAGTGACTTCTGTGCTGCCGCCGCCGATGTCGATCGTGATACCGCTAGGGAATTGGGTCGTATGCAGAACGGCATAATTCCCATAATAGGCTTCTTTTTCTTCCGGCAACAACAGCATTTCGATTCCGGTCTTCTTGCGTACTTGCGCGATGATGTCGTCGCGGTTGGTGGATTGGCGGATAGCGGCTGTTGCTACCGGCATCAGGGTGCTGACTTGATACTGATCAGCGACCGATTTGAAACTTTTCAGGACTTTGATGAGGACATCGATCCCTGCTTGGGACATCTTTTTCTTTTTGTCCAAATACTGAAACAGGCGTGCGGGGGTCTTGATATTTTGGACTTGGAACATCGTAAAGTGTTCATCGATTTCAAAGATGACCAACCGGATGGTATTGGATCCGATATCGATTAAACCTATTCTCTCTAATAACATGAACGTCTCCTTCTGAATCCCGGATCTTCCAAGATTCCTCACTTTCCATTCTACTGGAATTCGGCAGGTTTGTCATAAAATTATCTTTTTCATATGCCGATTTAGGCAAGTACAGTGGACTTTTTGTTACAGCGGGGAATCTTATGTTACGGTCAGGTTACAAAACTGCTCATTAAAAGGCAAAACAAGCATTGAGTGAATCATTTGATATGAAACGGTAAAAGGAATGCAACCCTCCGTAAAGAGAAATTCGATATAATAAAGGAGCATTTTCCAACGAGAAAAGAGAGGCGTGAGATTTTGAATCATAAAAAGCGTATAGGGAAACTGATGTTGGCCGGCTTGGCAGCAAGTCTGACCCTTTCCATTACACAAGTTCAAGGTTCCACCTTAGATACCTTAACCCAAGAAGAACAAAAGACGGAAGCTCAAATCGCTTCTGTGGAAGTGACGATCGGTGAAACACTAGAGTCAATCAACCTGAAGCAGATGGGGATCGATGATCTAAAAGCACAGATTGATGCGACTGAAGAAAGCCAAATCGAAACACAAGCAGCCATCGAAGCGCAAAAAGCATTGATTGCTTCACGGAAAGAACAGCTTAAAACACGGCTCGTTGCTTTGCAGATTTCTGATGCAACGAAGAACCAAGTATTGATGTTACTGGATTCCGAAAATTTTGCCGATTTCATCAACAAAGCGTATGTAATCAGCGAATTGCAGTCTGCTGATAATGAACAGATCAAAACTGCCATTTCCGAAGAAGAGAAACTGGTGGCATTGGAAGAACAGTTAGCTGATGAAATCCAAACAGTCAAGGCTGCAGAGAGCCGCCTAAAATCCGAATCGACTGCGTTGGCGGAAGAATTGACTTCTTTGAAAGGCATCCTATCCGACAACCAAACTGTTTTGTCCCAAGTGAAAACGGAGTATGCGGATGAAGCTGCCCGTTTGGCTGCCGAAGAAGCGCAAGCAAAAGCTGATGCAGAGGCGGTTGCAGTTGCAGCCAAAGCGGCGGAAGAGCAGCAACTTGCGGAATCGAGCAGCGCAGTTGCGGTTGCCGAATCTGCATCGTCTGCAGCTTCATCGTCCGTTCAAGCACCGGTCAGCCAAATCACAGACAGTTCCGTTGCCGCTGTTGTAACGGCGCCTGTCGTGACTGTTACGGCTCCGACTGTGACAGAAACACCAGCTGCGCAGGGCAAAACATTGGTCGTATCGGCAACAGCCTATTCGCGCCACGAAGCGGGGTTATCCAACTTTACCGCTACTGGCATCGACTTGTCGGTCAATCCGATGGTCATTGCGGTAGATCCTTCCGTGATTCCGTTGGGAAGTCTGGTCAACGTACCGGGCTACGGCATCGCGATTGCAGGAGATACCGGTGGAGCAATCGTAGGGAACAAAATAGATTTGCACATGGAAAACCTGAATGCCGCACTTGCTTTCGGCAGACAGACTTTGACGATCACGATATTACAATAAAAAATAAAGAATCGGGCTAACTCAATTTTTTTTGAGAAAGCCCGATTCTTTTTGATCGGTTAGCGAGTTTCCTACTCCCAACTCCCCACCTCCGATGAAGGGAAGATTGGCCGGAGGTGAGGAGTTTGGAATCAGTTGCTCCTCCGGGGAGCCCCCCTTCATCGGAGGTAGCATCATGGTCGTCTTTTCAGCTCCGTCCAAGCCAAGTCTCCCCGGAGCTGCGGTCTGTTTACAAGTTTCACGCACACTCCTCTGGTTAAGTAATTTTTACTCTCCACATTCCATAAAAAAACAAAGGTTGCCCCCAAAAAATAGGGGCAACCTTTGTTGCGTGATGCTATTACAAAACTTTGTTCAGGAAATCTTGTGTACGTGGGTTTTGGGGATTGCCGAATACTTCAGCAGGCGTGCCTTCCTCGACGATGTATCCGCCATCCATGAAGATGACGCGATGGCCGACTTCTCTGGCGAAGCCCATTTCATGCGTAACCACAACCATGGTCATCCCTTGTTTAGCCAATTTCTTCATGACTTCAAGAACGTCGCCGACCATTTCAGGGTCAAGCGCGGATGTCGGTTCATCGAAAAGCATGATCTCAGGGTTCATTGCCAACGCGCGCGCGATAGCGACACGTTGCTTTTGGCCACCGGAAAGAGAACTTGGAAAAGCATCGGCTTTTTCGGACAGGCCGACTGTTTCCAACAATTCAACTGCTTTAACTTTTGCGGCTTCTTTGTTTTCCCGTTTCAGTTCAACAGGAGCCAATGTGATATTGTCCATTACCGAAAGGTGCGGGAAAAGATTGAAGTGTTGGAAAACCATGCCGATTTCTTCGCGGACTTTATTGATGTCCGTGGTTTTTTCGGTGATGTCTTTACCGTCGATCAGCACATGGCCGTCGGTAACTTCTTCCAACTTGTTCAGACAGCGCAGCAGGGTACTTTTTCCTGAACCGGAAGGGCCGATGATGCAGACCACTTCGCCTTCAGCTACTTCGAGGTCGATCCCTTTCAAAACCTCATTGCTTCCGAAGCTTTTCTTCAGGTTCATGACATTTATTTTTGCGTTAGCCATTCTTTAATCTCCCTTCAAGTTTTTTTGAAATCTTCGTAAGGATAGTGATGACGATGATGTACATCAATCCGATGATTAACCACATGTTGCCGGAAGCATAGGTTCTGGCGATGATGATTTTACCGGTTTGTGTCAATTCGACAAGGCCGATGATTGACAGAATGGAAGTGTCTTTCAAAGTAATGACGAATTGGTTGATGAATGAAGGAATCATGATGCGGATTGCTTGCGGCAAAATGATTTTGTTCATCGTTGTTTGATAAGTCAGACCTAAGCTGCGTCCTGCTTCCATCTGTCCGACATCAACAGCTTTGATACCGCCGCGGAAGATTTCAGCCAGATAAGCTGCTGCATTCAAACTCAAAGTGATGATTCCTGCAACTGTCGAGCTCATCCGGATGCCCATCAATTGCGGAATCGAGAAGTATACGAAGAATGCCAAGACGATCAACGGCACACCACGCATGATGTCGACATAGATGGTTGCGATCCAGTTCAATGCTTTGTTAGGGGAAACGCTGAACAATCCGATGAAGATACCCAATGCCAAAGCGATCACAATGGATGCAAAAGTGATCAGGATGGTTCTTCCCAAACCTTGCAACAAAGTTTTCCAGTTTTCCTGGATCAGTCCGAAGAAGGAAGTGTTGCTTTCTTCTGTGTCGGAACCTAGATAGTCGTTGACGATTTCTTCATAAGTACCATTGGACTGCAAGTTTGCCAATCCTGTGTTGATCATGTTCAACAATTCCGGGTTCGTGTCTTTTGCGACTGCGATTCCGTAAGATCCACCGGCTTCTTTCTCAGTAGCCAGTTTCAATGCGATGCCTTGACCTTCGATGGCATAAGCCATAACCGGGTAATCTTCAAATGCCGCAACGGAATTGCCGGCGATGACGTCTTGATACATGTTGGCTGAATCATCGAAAGTCGATAAAGTGAAGCCATATTCGTCCTTGATGGATTCTGCAAAAGTTGCGCCTTCCGTACCGGTTTTGACTGCAACGGTCAGACCTTCCAGGTCCTCATAGCTGTCGATGTCGCTATCGGCGGCAACAGCCATAACCACACCGCTTTCGAAATACGGTTCAGAAAAATCAAAAGTCTGTTTGCGTTCGTCGGTGATGCTCATGCCGGCGATGACAGCATCCACTTGTTTAGCTTCCAACGCTTGAAGGGCCGCATTGAATCCTAGCGGACGGATTTCGATTCCGAAACCTTGGTCTTTAGCGATTTCGCGGATCAAATCCATGTCGATACCCACATAGTTGCCGTTAGCGTCCTGGAATTCGAATGGAGCGAAAGTTGTGTCGGTTGCGATGATATACGTTTTTCCGTTCTGTGCTGGGACATCCAGACTTGTATCAACGGAAGCACCGAGGTATTTCTCTTGGATGGCTTGGTAAGTGCCGTCCGCTTTCAGGTTGGCCAAACCTGCATTGAACATTGCCAACAATTCAGGATTTGTGTCTTTAGCGACTGCAAAACCGTATGAACTGCCGGATTCTTTGTCTGTAGCCAATTTCAGAGCCAAACCTTGGTCTTCGATGGCGTAGGCCATTACTGGGTAATCTTCGAATGCCGCTACAGAATTGCCGGACAGGACATCCTGATACATATTGGCGGAATCTTCAAAAACGGTGGTAGTGAAGCCATATTCATCCTTGATGGATTCGGCAAATGTTGCGCCTTCCGTACCTGTTTTGACTGCAACATTCTGGCCTTCCAAATCTTCGTAGCTTGAGATGTCGCTGTCATCGGCTACTGCCATGACCACGCCACTTTCAAAATACGGTTCTGAAAAATCGAAGGTCTGTTTGCGTTCGTCGGTGATGCTCATGCCGGCGATGACGCCGTCAACTTGCTTAGTCTCCAAGGCCTGCAGCGCGGCATTGAATCCCAAAGGACGAATCTCCACCTCAAATCCTTGATCATCCGCAATCGCTTGGATGAGTTCCATATCGATGCCGACGAATTCGCCGTTCGCATCCTGGAATTCAAATGGTGCAAATGTGGTGTCTGTCGCGATGATAAACTTTTGTGTTTCTGTTGCCTCAACTACTTCGTGCTGGGCTGATCCAAAAATAAAAAAGCCCAAAGCCATGAAGAGCATCGGCAACTTTAGTCGCAGTTTCTTGCTTAACATATTTTTTCCTCCTTATAAACAGCATTCCTTCTGAATAACCATGAGATTACGATGAAGCCTCTGCTTGAATATTCATATAATACCACATCGAGATTATATTTTAAATTCTGAGAAAGCACAATCATATAACGACACAAATATGTTAGAAAATGTGACATAAACCTCGGATTTCATAAAAACGCTAACAAATAAACGGCAACCAATCCGGGTTATTTAGGAACGTTCGGAAAAATGCAGCAAAAAACCCTGACACGATGGCACAAAAGCTGTCATGTCAGGGCTTTTTCTAGGTTTTGTGAGGCAAGGGTGTGATCATTTAAAGGCCCGACTCAGTTCTTCAATCGCGCCTACCAGTGCATCGAGTTTTTTTTCCATCCGGTGCAGCAGGTACATCGCAATCACGATCGGAAATCCGGTATTGCTGATCAATTCCATATACGCCAGCACATCCACGTTCGCATCCATTCATATTCCCTCCTTTCCTACATCTATAAAGACGAAGGAAGGGAGGAAAGTGTAACTGTCAGCGTACTGTTTTCGGGATTACAAATTTTCGTTGATGCAGCGCATGATGGCTTCGGCTACGCCGTTTTCTGAATTTTTGGAAGTGAGGTACTTCGCGAATTCCTTGACCCCATCTTCCGCATTGGCGACTGCAAAACTGGCACCAGCGACTTTCAGCATGGAGACATCATTGAAGTTATCCCCGATGGCCATGACATTCTCCAAAGGAATCCCTCTTTTTTTGGCGAACTTAGCCAAAGCGATCCCTTTTTGTGCGTCCACATGGTTGATCTCGATATTATTTTTGAAGGAGGAAGTCACGACCACACGGCTGTCCTCAGCCAATTTTACTCGGATCGGCTCCAGCTCGCTTTGACCGACATCGCTGAAGACCAGAATCTTCAGGACTTGCTGGGCGTTGTCTTCCAGAACTTCTTTGAAATTTTCAACGTAGTTTACATGCATCACTTCCAAACGGGCGACCGCCAGAACGAGCGCCATTTTGAAGGTTGTATCAGGGTTTGTCTCATGCAGCAAGGAAGTCATTGACTCGATCCGGCGCACTTTGTCATCCGAAAATATGCCTTTGGATGTCATGAGTTCGCAGTAGAGTCCGTATTTTTTCACATCCTCCAAAATATGGCGGGTGGTTGTTTTATCGATTCCTAGGTTTTCGACTAGTTTTCCGTCTTCGTCAAATACTTGCCCGCCGTTCAGCGTGATCATGGGACAGTCGATGCCGACTTCCTGCAAGGCAGGCACAGCTTCGGTATAGCCTCTGCCGGTAGCGACCATAAATTTGATGCCTAATCTATTTGCTTCATTGATGGCGCTCACGTTCGATGCGGAGACTTCCATCTTATCGTTCAATAATGTGCCGTCCATATCAGAGACGATCAGTTCTATCATACATTCATCCTCCTGTTCGGTAATTGCAGTATATTCACACTTATATTCTACCATGCTTTTTCAGTTTCACTGAAAATTTGTTCAGGGCTGTATAAAATAAGCGACAGGAAGGCGCATGGACTGAAAAAGCTACGCACATTATGTTAAGATAGTCGCAACTGGAAATGAAAAATTTGATAGATAGTGATGTGAAAAAGATGGCTAAAGCGATTATCCATAATGAATGGCAAGAAAAGTTGGAACAGGAGTTTGAAGCGCCGTATTACCAGCAATTGCGGGCGTTTCTGAAGGAAGAATATCTGAATGAGACGGTTTATCCCGGAATGAATCATATCTGGGAAGCTTTCGAATTGACACCGTACAACAAGGTGAAAGTGGTCATCCTGGGGCAGGACCCTTATCATGGCCCGAATCAAGCGCACGGGTTGAGTTTTTCAGTCCAGAAAGGGGTCAAGTTGCCGCCTTCCTTGGTCAACATCTACAAGGAACTGCAGGATGATCTCGGTATTCCGATTGCGAAACACGGGGACTTGACATCTTGGGCGAAGCAAGGCGTTTTCTTGCTGAACACGGTACTGACTGTCCGAAGCGGAGAAGCGAATTCGCATCGCGGAAAAGGCTGGGAATTATTGACCGATGCCGTCATCAGAGCGCTGAATGAGCGGGAAGAACCGGTCGTGTTCATCCTCTGGGGAAATGCATCGATAGCCAAAAAAGTGTTCATCGACACAACAAAACATGTCGTGATCACCTCACCCCATCCTAGTCCATTATCTTCCTATAGAGGCTTCTTCGGATCGAAGCCTTTTTCCAAAACAAATGAAGCACTCAAATCGTTCGGTATGGAACCGATCGACTGGCGTTTGCCAGAATAAATAGAAGGAAGGGGCATTGCCGTATGAAAGGGAAGTCATTGAAGACCAGAAAAGGAAAACTCTACTACCAGGTAGGCGGTACCGGCGATGCATTGCTCATGTTGCACGGAAACGGTGAAAGTTCGGACATTTTCGCGAAGCAGTTTCCCTTTTTTAAGAAACACTTCACGGTCTATGCGCTTGATACGCGAGGACATGGCAGATCAGATCTGGGAGTGGAGCGGTTGACCTTCAAGCAGATCGCAGAGGACATCCTCGCATTGCTCGAAAAGGAGCGGATTCAAAGGGTCCACGTGCTCGGATTCAGCGATGGAGGCAATCTTGGTTTGTATTTAGCTGCGCACTATCCGGAGCGAATTGCTTCTTTGATTGCGATGGGGGCGAATTACGAAGCGGACGGCCTGACAGATGCCTGCAATGAAGAAACACTGGAACGATACGAAGAGCTGCTGGCTTTGCCGGATACCGATCCGGACAAGATCCAGCGCCTCTGCATCCACAATCTTATGCTGGAGGAATTGGATCTTTCTGCTGAAGCTTTGCGCAGCATCCAAGCGCCAACCATGCTGCTGGCGGGGGAGTTTGATCTGATCCGCGACGACCAAACCGAGGCGATGCATCGATTGATTTCCGGATCGCAAAAATATATCGTGCCCGGGGGAAGCCATGGCTTTTTCGTGGATGAT
Organism: Trichococcus shcherbakoviae; assembly: GCF_963666195.1. Lineage (NCBI taxonomy): Bacteria > Bacillati > Bacillota > Bacilli > Lactobacillales > Carnobacteriaceae > Trichococcus > Trichococcus shcherbakoviae. Next base: position 709,052 of record NZ_OY762653.1, on the reverse strand, counting down.
CCAAAAGTGCTGGAACGTCTTGCAAAAAAATTCTATAAAAGCTTGTGATTTCCGGAGCGTATCAGGAGGTGCTCCTGGGAAATTATGTTAGAATGAAATTCTGAAATGTCGCCGGTGGCAGTCATTCGCTGCCGCGCGACTTCTGAACGGATAAAGTGAAAATATAAACAAAGGCACGATATGTTGTGTGGATTCTAGGCGCGCACACTACATGTTGTGTCTTTTTGTTGTAATTCCATCTTATCAACCGTATAATGGGTGAATAACAGCTGGGAAAAGGTGATGCAAAATGAAGGTAGTGTTTATGTCGTTGACAGGCCAAACGAGGAAATTCGTAAACAAACTGGGCCTGGAAACGATGGAATTGACGGCCGATAACGCATTCCGGAAGATTGAGGAACCGTTCATCATCGTGGCCCCGACCTACGATAAAGAGGTGACGGATATTCTGGTCGATTTCATCGAGACCGATCGGAACCGATCTTACTTCAAAGGCGTAGCAGGTGGCGGGAACCTGAATTTTGGCAAGCTTTTCGGTTTTACCGCAAAAGACTTGTCCCGCGATTATGGTGTCCCGCTGCTGCACTTGTTTGAGTTTCAAGGAAACGAGAAAGACATTCAGATTTTGAAAGAGAAGGTGACGGAACTTGGATAGTCCAAAATTAGTAACCAAAACAGATGATGTAACCTATTATAAATTGAACAACGAAATCAATCGTCCGATTGATAATGCCATCCCTTTGCATAAGGATAAGGAAGCCGTACGGGCTTATTTCCTGGAGCATGTGAATCCGAACACGGTTTTCTTCTATACGTTGGATGAAAAATTGAATTATTTGATCGAACAGGATTACATCGAAAAAGAATTCCTGGAGAAATATCCACTTGAGTTCATCAAGAAATTGATGCAGGATACGTACAACAAGAAATTCCGTTTCAAATCGTTCATGGCGGCCTACAAGTTCTATACCCAGTACGCACTGAAGACGAACGACGGCAAGCGTTATTTGGAGCGTTACGAAGACCGGATCGTCTTCAATGCACTCTTTTTGGCTGACGGGGACCAGCAATTGGCTGTAGACTTGGCGGAAGAGATGATCCATCAGCGCTACCAACCGGCGACGCCTACCTTTTTGAATGCAGGCAGAAAACGCCGCGGGGAATTGGTGTCGTGCTTCCTGATCCAAACGACGGATGACATGAACAGCATCGGCCGCACGATCAACAGTGCTCTGCAGTTGTCCCGCATCGGCGGAGGCGTCGGCGTGAACCTGTCGAACGTCCGGGCAGCCGGGGATCCGATCAAGAAAATCGAGAACGCGTCGAGCGGCGTCGTGCCGATCATGAAGCTTCTCGAAGATAGCTTCAGTTATTCCAATCAGCTGGGCCAACGCAATGGAGCCGGTGCGGTGTATTTGAACGTATTCCATCCGGACATCGTCGCTTTCCTATCCACGAAAAAAGAGAATGCCGATGAAAAGATCCGCGTGAAAACCTTGTCTCTGGGTCTGGTCATTCCGGACAAATTTTATGAGTTGGCGGCGAAGGACGATCAGATGTATCTGTTCAGCCCTTATGATGTGGAACGCATCTACGGCAAACCGTTCTCCTATGTCGATATCACCGCGGAATACGAAAATTTGGTTAATAATCCGGAAATCTCCAAATCCAAGATCCGTGCCCGTGACCTTGAGAACGAAATCAGCAAACTGCAGCAGGAATCCGGCTATCCGTACATCATCAACATCGATACGGCCAACCGCACCAATCCGGTGGACGGAACGATCGTCATGAGCAATCTGTGCTCGGAAATTCTGCAGGTGCAACAACCTTCCTTGCTGAATGATAAGCAGGAATATGAAGTGCTCGGGACGGACATCAGCTGCAACTTGGGTTCCACGAACATCCCGAACCTGATGAAATCGCCTGATTTCGGGAAATCGGTCGAAACGATGGTCCGTGCCTTGACTTACGTAACCGACCATTCCAGCATCGATGCGGTCCCTACAATCAAAAACGGGAACGATCAAGCGCATACAATCGGTTTGGGCGGCATGGGTCTGCACACGATGTTCGCGACCAATCAGATGCATTACGGTTCGCCGGAATCCATCGAATTCACGGACATCTACTTTATGCTTTTGAATTATTACACGTTGGCAGCCAGCAACAAAATCGCCAAGGAACGCGGAGAAGCATTCGTCAATTTCAATAAATCCAGCTATTATACGGGCGAATATTTTGATGCCTATACCGATTCCGATGTCGTCTTCCAATCCGAAAAAGTGAAACATATTTTTGAGGGCATCAAAGTCCCTACGAAGGAAGACTGGTTGCAGTTGAAGCAGGCAGTCCGTGAATCCGGCTTGTACCACCAAAACCGTTTGGCGATTGCGCCGACCGGTTCGATCAGTTACGTAAATGAAACAAGTGCGAGCCTGCACCCGATCACGCGTCTGATCGAAGAGCGGCAAGAGAAGAAAACCGGCAAGACTTATTATCCGGCTCCGCAGCTTTCCAACGAAACGATGCCTTATTATCGTTCAGCCTATGATATCGATATGCGCCGTGTCATCGACATCTATGTCGCTGCCCAAAAACATATCGACCAGGGCATGAGCCTGACATTGTTCATGCGCTCTGAATTGCCGGAAGGCATGTACGAATGGAAAGAAGGGCGCACAAACAAAATGACGACACGCGATCTGAACATCCTGCGCAACTACGCATGGAGAAAAGGCGCAAAATCGATTTATTATGTGCGTACATTTACGGAAAACAACGACGAAATCGGAGCGAACGCTTGCGAATCATGCACAATCTGATGATGCAGCGCAACTGTATTTGATTACTCTTATGCAATAATCGGAAAGTCTAACGGAGGAATGAAGGATGGCAAACAAGCCTTATATAGCAATCAACTGGAACAGTATCGAAGACATGCTGGACAAGTTGACATGGGAAAAACTGACGGAACAATTTTGGTTGGATACGCGGATCCCGTTGTCCAATGACTTGGACGACTGGCGCACCCTCAGCAAACCCGAGCAGGATATGTTGGGGAAAGTGTTCGGCGGATTGACGCTTCTGGACACCTTGCAATCGCAGGACGGCATCGCCGCCATGAAGGAAGATATGCGCACACAACACGAGGAAGCGGTATTGAACAATATCCAGTTCATGGAATCGGTGCACGCGAAAAGCTACTCATCGATCTTCAGTACCTTGAACACGAAGGCTGAAATCGAGGACATCTTCAACTGGACCAACAGCAACGAATTCATCCAGCGCAAAGCCAGTCTGATCAACGACATCTACAAGACCGGCAATCAGCTGGAAAAGAAAGCCGCCAGCGTGCTGCTGGAGTCCTTTCTTTTCTATTCGGGGTTCTATGCACCGCTTTGGTATCTCGGCAACAACAAATTGCCGAACGTGGCGGAGATCATCAAACTGATCCTGCGCGACGAATCGGTCCACGGAACCTACATCGGCTACAAATTTCAGATCGCATTTAACCAACTGTCCGAAGCGGAACAGGAAGAAATGAAGAATTGGGTCTATATGCTGACGTATGAACTGTACAACAATGAAGTGAAATACACACAATACATCTACGATGAGCTGGGCTGGACGGAGCGCGTCAAAGTGTTCATCCGCTACAACGCAAACAAAGCGCTACAGAATCTGGGCTTCGATCCCTTGTTCCCGGATACTGCAGACGATGTGAATCCAATCGTCATGAACGGTATCTCGACCGGAACCAGCAACCACGACTTCTTCTCGCAAGTCGGCAACGGCTACCTTTTGGGAGCCGTCGAGGCGATGGAAGACGAAGATTACGTCAAATGGATTAACTAATACAAAAAGCAAGGAGAGCAGCGGATCGATTCGCTGCTCTCCTTGCTTTTTTGGATTTGTGCCTCGACAATTTTAGTGTTGTTTACTGAGGCAGGTTCCGGAACCATGGATAACTTTGTGTTATTCATGTTTTGACCTGTGATTGGATCTGAAACCATGAATTAATTTGCGTTATTCATGTTTTGACTCGTGATTGCGTCTGAATGAATAAAAGCTAGTGCTATCCAATTTTTTCGAAAGGAATGCAGCAGCCCCATGGTTTCATTGCTGTTTACAAAAGGTTAACAGCGAATTCAAAGGATATTTACAACCATCTGTTAGTATTTATTTGTAGTCAAATACGTAATGAAAAACAATGAAACCATTGTTCACAAATAAGGAGAGAATAAAATGAGATTGTCCAACAAAAGATTGTTTGCAGGTTTGGCATTGAGCAGTATGCTAGTTTTGAGTGCGTGCGGAACAGAGGCGGCGACGACTGCTGAGGCGGAAGTCGATCTGAACGCATTGTCTTTGAGTGAAATTGAAACGCAAGCCAAAGAAGAGGGCCATGTGGAATCGGTAGGGATGCCGGATACATGGGCGAACTGGGGAGAGACTTGGGAAGAACTCGAAACGACTTATAGCTTGACGCATGCAGATACGGACATGAGTTCAGCTGAAGAATTGGCTTTATTCAAAGCAGAACAGAACAACCCAACGAAAGATATCGGCGATGTCGGCCAATCATTCGGACCCGTTGCTGAAGCGGATGGTTTGACATTGTCTTATAAAACATCCTATTGGGATGATATCCCGGAGTGGGCCAAGGATGATGATGGCGATTGGATCGTCGGATATTACGGAACATTGGCTTTCATCACCAATTCTGAAAAAGTAACGGATGCCCCAACCAGCTTTGCCGATATTCTGGAAGGCGATTATAAAGTCACGATTGGTGACGTAAATGCCGCTACCCAAGCACAAAATGCGGTATTGGCTGCAGCCATCGCAAATGGTGGGGATGAAACTAACTTGGATCCGGGTATTGCTTTCTTCGCACAGCTGGCTGAACAAGGCAGATTGGACTTGGGCGACACTTCGTTGGCCCGTTTGGAATCAGGCGAAATCGAAGTTGGCTTGTTCTGGGACTTTAACGCACTGAATTATGCGAATCAAGTTGCAGAAACGAACCCGAATGCCAGTTTTGAAGTGACTATTCCGCTGGATGGAACGATCCAAAGCGGATATGCAACAGTCATCAACGCGACGGCGCCTAATCCGCATGCGGCAGCGTTAGCCCGTGAATATATCCTTTCTGATGAAGGCCAGATCAACTTGGCTAAAGGCTATGCGCGTCCTATCCGCGATAATGTTGAATTGCCGCAAGAGGTGCAGGATATCTTGCTTCCGGAAGAGCAATACGTGAAGGCGCAACCGGTCTCTGATTTTGATGCATGGGAAGAGGCGGCAGCCGGTCTGGGTCAAAGATGGCAAGAAGAAGTACTGACGAAAGTAAAATAATTGAGGTTGAATACAGTGGATAAAGTAATTTTTATAGTGTTGGACGGATTGAATGCCAAGACAGCCCATAACCATATGGGCTTCTTGGAGCATCTGGTGGAAAAAGGAATAATGGCGGCTTATACAGTCAAATCAGAGATGCCTGCCCAATCAAGGCCTTTGTATGAGGTTTTGCAGACGGGAGTGCCAACTGCAGAAAATGGCATCACCTCGAATCGCACAGTCCGTCGTTCCAAAGAACGTAGTGTTTTTGAGATTGCAAAGGAAAATGGGTTCAAGACCGGTGCGGCCAGTTACTACTGGGTGAGCGAGCTCTACAATAATGCGCCATTTCAAGTGATGGAGGATCGAATCCAGTTGGACACGAATTCCCTCATCGAACAGGGCATTTTTTATCATGAAGATCATTACCCGGACAGTCACCTGATTGCGGATGGCGATTACTTGATCAGGAAGAAGGCTACGGATTATACGCTGATCCATTCGATGAACATCGATGATGCCGGCCATAAATTCGGTGCCGACAGCAAAGAGTATGTGCAGGCGGCCGTCCGAGTTGATGCTGAACTTTCCCAGTACATCTGGAGATGGATGAGCGAAGGCTATCAAATCGTGGTCACTTCCGATCATGGGATGAATGACTATCATACCCATAATGGCATCTCGAATGAAGATCGCCTTGTTCCGCTTTATTTGTTTTCGGACAAAGTGATCATCAAGGACTTCCGCAAAGAAGGAGCCATTGTGCCGCAGCTTGAAATAGCGCCATTTTTGTGCAAGTTGCTGGGCATTCCGGCAGGGGATCGCATGCAGGCGGTTCAGGGAATCATTATGAAACGAGGTTCAGGCGATGTTTCAGAATGAAAAACGTAAGTACCTCATATTACTGTTGCCGTTCGCGCTGTTGATCCTTTTGTTCGAATTGATGCCTTTAGCCAATATCCTCATCAACAGTTTTCTGGAACCCGGAACAGGCGGCATTACGCTTAGTAATTTTACGACCATTTTTACGAGTGATTACTACTTGATGTCTATCAAGAACAGCTTATTCGTTTCCGTGCTTTCCGCACTCATCGGGATTGCGATTGCACTCTTGGGCGCCTATGCCATCCATGCTGCGGGCGACAGAATAAAAAAGTTCTACATCACGACATTGAATATGACATCAAACTTCCAAGGCATCGTGTTGGCTTTTGCCTTCATTCTGTTGCTGGGGAATTCAGGGATCCTGACAACATTGGGGGAAAGATGGAGCCTGGCTGGTTTGAATGACTACGATTTGTATACTACATCGGGGATCCTGATCACCTTCATCTACTTCCAGATTCCATTGGCTACGTTATTGCTCTATCCTTCATTTGACGGCATCAAGACAGAGTACAAGGAAGCGGCAAGTCTGATGAATGCGACGACTTGGCAATTCTGGTCAAAAATCGGTCTCCCATTGGTGTTGCCCAGCATTTTCGGAACCTTTTCCGTTCTCTTTTCAAATGCGCTTGCAGCCTATGCGACACCGTATGCCCTGCTCGGGAATAATTTTGCCTTATTGCCGATCCGGATTTCATCCATGTTCACGGGTGATATTGTCCAACAGGTGGAATTGGGAAGTGCCTTGTCGATCGTGATGCTTGTATTGATGAGCACGATGACAGTCTTAAGCAACAGCCTATTAAAGAAATTCAGAAAGGGTGTGTAAAAAATGAAGAAACGAAGCAATGCCTTTTCTTCATTCATCATCGTTATCCTTTCCGTGATTTTGCTGCTGCCGCTGTTTGTGACGCTGCTGAATTCTTTGTTCAGGGATTTGAGCAATATTATCCCGGAAGGGTTCACTTTTGAATTCTATAGCGGTATTTTTGCGGGTTCAGGTGGGATGGCAGGCGCGATAGGCAGGTCTTTACTGATTGCGATCATACCGACGCTTGTGCTGTTGCTGCTCCTTTTGTTGGCGATGTATGTCGTGCAGATCCATTATCCGAAAGGCGATAAATATTTGGACCTGTTGTCAAAAATCCCCTACGGCATTCAAGGCGTCATACTTGCGGTCTCAATCATTTCGCTGTACGCCTCTTCCAGCACTTTTTTGTCGAACCGCATTTTTTTGTTGAGTTGTGCCTATGGAATCGTCATTTTGCCATACATGTACCAAGGCATCAAAAACGCTTTGACCACACTGGAGGTCATGCCGATTTTGGAGGCTGCGGAAACGTTGGGTGCCAGTAAGCTCTATGCCTTTTTCCGGATCATCGTACCCAGCGTATTGAAAGGTTTGGTTGCGACGATTCTGCTCTCGATAGGCATTCTGTTCAGCGATTTCGTCTTGGTGAATATCATTGCGGGCAGTTATTATGAAACGACCAGTATTTTCCTTGATAAAACCAGAAGTGTGTCGGGGCATGCGGCTAGCGCAATTTCCGTGGTCATCTTCTGCATCATGCTGATTTTGACGAACTTGTCGGGTTATCTGGGATCGAAAGAGCTCAAAAAAGCAAAATGAATGTAAATAGCGAGTAAGTGATTCATATTTTTCGTAAAGTATAGAGGAGACACAATGGCATACATAGAATTCAGAAACATCAGAAAATCATACGACGGTGAAAATTTAGTGTTGAAAGATCTTAATCTGCAGGTGAATGAAGGCGATTTGGTCACGTTGTTGGGCCCATCCGGTTGCGGAAAATCAACTTTGTTGCGTTCGCTTGCCGGTTTTGAAAGCATTGACGGGGGAAGCATTCACATAAACGGCCAGGATGTGACGGATTTGCCGCCGGGAAAACGGAACATAGGGATGGTTTTTCAACAATACTCGTTGTTCCCCAACATGAATGTAGCGGAGAACATCGCATTCGGCTTGAAGATGCAGAAAATGAATCCGAATCTGATCAAAGAAAAAGTTGCCAGCATCATCGAGCTCGTTGACCTATCGGGGAAAGAGAACCATTATCCTGCGCAATTGTCCGGCGGGCAAAAACAACGGGTTGCCCTGGCACGCGCCATCGTGACCGAGCCAAAAGTGTTGTTGTTGGATGAGCCTCTGTCTGCTATTGATGCCTTGTTGCGGAAGAATCTCCAAAAGCAGATCCGCCGTATCCAGAAGGCTTTGCATATCACGACAATCTTTGTCACGCATGATCAGGATGAAGCGATGCTGATGTCGGATGTGATTCATGTCATGGCTTCCGGAAAAATCGAGCAGTCGGGTACACCAACCGAAATATATACGCATCCTAAAACGCATTTCGTGGCTTCGTTCATCGGCAATTACAATCTGTTGGACAACACGGATTTTAAGAAATTGACCCAGCGAAAAACGCAGGCAAGTCAAATCGCTATCCGTCCGGAGGCCATCGAGTACTTCAAAGAGCCTCAGCCAGAGACGGAAGAACACCTGTATTTCAAAGGGAAAGTGGTCGATGAAACGATCAGCGGGAATATCCTGTCCTATGTGATCGAAACGGATCAAGGTGTCGCTTTGCGCGCGGATCATCTGTACCGTACCTTCAATCTGCTTGATAAAGGCGATCAGGTCTTTCTGAAAGTAGAAAAGCGAAATATTCTGGAATTTTGAAAAGACCCTCCCCACAGCCGAAAGGCAGTGGAGAGGGTCTTTTTGTGTGGGTTCTGCATTCATAACATTGTAACTAACCACCCGATGAATCCGCCCATGATGATCAGATAGGAGGAGTTCACTTTGAATCTGATAAGGCCGATGAAACTGAATGTGAAGATGAGGACGCTGAACCACGAAACGAAGGTCGCTGTCCCCAATTGCCAGGATACAGCTGCCATCAACGCCAGCGAAGCGACCGTGATTCCGTCCAAAATACCGGCGAAGATTTTGGATGAACGCAGTTTGTTGAACAACGGGTGCAACAAAAGAATCAGCAGGAAGGAAGGCAAGAAGATGCCGACAGTCGCCAATAAGGCACCCGGGACTCCTTGGATCAGATAGCCCACGAAAGTTGCCGTCGTGAAGACCGGGCCAGGCGTGAACTGGCCGATTGCGACAGCATCCAGCAACTGGGTGCTGGTCAGCGCCGCATAGCGGTCGATGAATTCAGCCTGCAGAAAAGCCAACAGAACATAACCGCTCCCGTAAAGGACCGAGCCGATCTTCAAGAAAGTCAGGAATAACAGCGTCAGCGACATAGGTTCGATCGCCAGATGACGCGACCGCCATTTGGCTGACTGCTGAATCAGCAGCATCGTTAATCCGGTCAGAATCAGGATCGTGATTTCGCCGACGCCCATCAGCGACAGCAGATAGGCCGCCAAGAACAAAAACAGCGATTTGGTGTCCTTGATGGTCGTCTGGCCCAAACGGAAAAGGGCCTGGATGATGACTGCAAGGATGACCGGTTTGATGCCGGTGAAAATCGCTTCGATGAGCGGCACTTCGCCGTACGCTTTATAGAACATGGACAGCAGTAACACAATCGCCATGGCAGGGAAGATGAAGCAGACGCCCGCCAAGAAAAGCCCAAGCTTTCCACCACGTTTATAGCCCAAAGCAATAGCCAACTCCGTTGAATTTGGACCGGGGATCAGATTCGTGAATCCGAGCAGATCCATGAAATCCGATTTGGTGAGCCATTTGCGCTTCGTCACCAATTCATCCTCCATCATGGCGATGTGCGCGGCCGGGCCTCCGAAGGCAAACAGCCCCAGCTTGGCAAAAACAAGGCAGATTTCCTTGTAGATTTCTTTAGAATAAGTCACGGAATCCCTCCATTGAATAAAAAAATTCTGCTCGAAAGCGGATCAGATTTTTTCGGTATATGCCATCTTATTTTTGAAAAGGGTCAATTCGGTCACACCCAACTCGTGCAACAAGGCGATGGCATCGTCGAAATGGTAACGGTACTTTTGGATGCTGTGCGCATCTGAACCGAGACTGAAGCTGGATCCGCCCATTTCCAGATAAAGACCGATCATATAGCGGTACAAGTCTGCATTGTTGTATTCATACATGCTGCGCGTGTTCAATTCAAGCGCCATTTTTTTCGCCATGATTGCATTGAGCAGCCCCTTCAGCAAAGGCTCGAATTCCCGAAGGTCTTCTACCGTGACTGGCAGTCGACGGATCCCGTAATCAAAGTGCGCGAAGATGTTTGCGCCATCGACTTGCCGTACAGCTTCCGTACAGAGCTGGAAATATTCCTGCATGACCGCTTTGGGATCCATCTCATCGATGATCGGCTGCAGGTAATCATAGCGCCCGTTTTGGTGAACGCTCAGCAGGATGACATCGAACGTTTTGCCTTCCAGATAGGACATAATCCGCGCGTGGGATTCCGGCGTGTAGCCGACTTCGATGCCCCGACGGATGCGTCCATCATGGATCGCGTTCAATGCGTCTATTTTTTCGCTGTAGGCGGCATAATCCAAGACGGTGTCCACACCGCCGTTGTAGGCATCATGAAAATCCAGGTGCTCGGTAGTGACGAGCAGCCCGTCAGTTTGCTCGAGATAATTTTCAAATGATTCAGCAGAATCGGGCGAAAAATGCGTGTGCATATGTTGATCATAGTATCCCAAAATCGTTCCCCCTTGTGTATAGATGTCATCAGTATAGCAGACAGCTATGGATATCCAGAAAAGATTGCGTTAAAAAAATGTAAACGATCGAAGGCAGAATATCAAACATTATCAAAAAATTTGCACCCATGCTTGTGGAATTTTGCTATAATGGTTAGGGTCGTGAAAATAAGTTAAATTTTTTTGGATTGGTGGTTATTAATTTGGCAGCACGATATGTCATGGGAGTGGATGTCGGTACCACAAGCACAAAAGCCGTACTGTACGAAACGGATGGCTCTGCTTACGAATCAGCGTATGCGCATTATCCATTGATTAAAGAGAATCCCGAAATGGCGGAACAAGACTTGGACGAAATCTTTTCTGCCGTATTGAAAACGATAAAAGCAGTCATAGAGAAAGCGGAACTGGGTCCGACGGATATTGCCGGTATAGGCTTTTCGAGCGCGATGCACAGCCTGATCCTCATGGATGCGGAAGGAATTCCTTTGACGAGGAGCATTACCTGGGCCGATAATCGTTCTAAAAAATATGCAAGCATGCTGAAACATTCCGAGGTGGGTCAGCGTTTTTATGAAAAGACGGGCACACCTTTGCATCCTATGTCCCCATTGAACAAAATTCTCTGGTTGAGGGCGGAGAATCCCGAGCTTTTCCAAGCAGCGCGCTGGTTCATCGGCATCAAGGGATATATTCTTTGGCGTCTGTTCGGTGAATTCGTTGTGGACTTTTCCGTTGCATCAGCTACCGGCTTGTTCAACATCAGGGAATTCCGCTGGGATGAGGAAATTCTGGAATTCTGTGGCATCACGAGTCAAATGCTGCCGTTGCCGGTAAGTCCTGGCCATCAGCTGAGCGGACTCTCGGAAGAAGTTGCGGAGTTGCTGGGTCTGGCTGCGGACACACCTTTTATTGTTGGTGGGAATGACGGCTGCTTAGCCAACCTCGGTATGGGAGCGATTCGCGCTGGTACGGCGACAATCACAATCGGTACGAGTGGTGCGGTCCGGATGACGAGCGACAAACCTTATCTAAGCCCGGAAGGACGTACGTTCAGTTATATCCTGGATGAAAACCATTATGTGAATGGTGGCGCCGTCAACAATGGCGGAAACATCTTTGATTGGGCCATCAAACAATTTTTGCCGGCGAACATTGCTGATGAAGATCTCTACGATAAAGCGATGGAGATGATCACAAACGTCGCACCGGGAGCCGATGGATTGGTTTTTCATCCCTATCTGAATGGAGAGCGGGCGCCTTTATGGAATGCGGACGCCAGAGGCAATTTCAGCGGTATCAACATGCTGCATACGAAAGAGCACTTTTTGCGCTCCGTATTGGAAGGAATCTGTCTGAATCTGAAGGATGTGCTCGCGGCAGTCATCCCGATGAACGGGGAGCCAACAAAAATCATGGCCAGCGGAGGCTTTTCGCGCTCGCAGGTCTGGCGCCAAATTTTGACCGATATCATCGGCATGCCGATTGAATTCCCGGAAACTTTTGAAAGTTCCTGTACGGGTGCCGCTTTGATCACACTGAAGAGCTTGGGCTTGGTGGAATCCGTGGATGACGCAGAGAAAATGATGGGTGCCTCGATCGAACATCAACCGGATGAAGACAGCAAATCTGTCTATGCAGCGATGTTCCCGCGTTACCAGGAAATGAGTCAGCTATTGCAGGCGTTCTATACAGACAAATGAAATTGAACGAATAAAAAGGACATAGCCACTGAATTTTTACTCAGTGGCTATGTCTTTTTTGTTCAATCATTCGTGACTGGTTGCTCTAAGGCGCTTTCAATCAGTTTTGTCATTTTCTTTGGCGTGGTGATCGGGGCAAAACGTTTGATGATTTCGCCGTCGCGGCCGATCAGGAATTTTGTGAAATTCCACTTGATGGCGCCGCCGCCTGTCTGTTCGACCAAATATTTGTAGAGCGGATCCGCATTGTCTCCATTCACTTCAATCTTATCGAAAATCGGGAAAGTGACACCGTAACTGAGTCGGCAGAATTCAGCAGCCTCGGCACCGTTCAATGGTTCTTGGTTATTGAACTGGTTAGACGGAAATCCAAGAACGATGAAATCCTTGTCTTTGTATTTTTCGTAAAGTTCCTCCAGTTCATCCAATTGGCCCACCAAACCGCACTTCGAAGCTGTATTGACGATGCAGATGACTTTTCCTTTGTACTGTTCCAATGGTACAGATGACTGATCTGTTTTAGTAGCTGAATATTCATAAATGGACATATCGAAGGTCTCCTTTGGTTATGCTACTTGCAAGTGTTAAAACATAGTATAAACAACAATGTAAAGGATTGCAAAAGAAAAGCCCCGGCAAAAATTGAAGCAGATATGACAGTTTGATGAGAAATGATGGAATTGTAACAGTAATTTCCAAAAATGACTGTTTTTTTATTCTCGTTTGCTGTATGATAGTTGAGTATTATAAATCGAATCTGGAGGGATTTTTTTTGGACATGTTTGAAGGCTTAAGCCAAAAAATCGTAGGAAAAAAAATAAAAATCGTTTTCCCGGAAGGCTTAGAACCAAGAATTTTAGGGGCAGTCGTTCGTCTTAAAGCGGAAGATTTAGTTGAACCAATCGTTATCGGAAATGTGGATGCAGTCAAAGAAGCTGCAAAAGGCCGCGGTTTCAGACTAAGCGGCATCCAAATCATCGACCCAGCTGATTATGCTGAACTCGATGAAATGGTTGCATCTTTCGTCGCTCGCCGTAACGGTAAAGTCACTGAAGAACAAGCTAGAAAATTGTTGTTGGATGAGAATTATTTCGGAACAATGATGGTACACATGGGCTTAGCCGATGGTCTAGTGAGCGGTGCTGTTCACTCTACAGGTGATACTGTCCGTCCGGCGCTTCAAATCATCAAAACAAAACCAGGCGTAAGCCGCACAAGTGGTGCTTTCATCATGCTCCGTGGTACTGAAAGATTCCTGTTCGCTGACTGCGCAATCAACATCAATCCAAATGCACAAGAACTTGCTGAAATCGCAGTGGAAAGTGCTAAAACGGCTGAAATGTTCGAAATCCAACCAAACGTTGCTTTGATGAGCTTCTCAACAAAAGGCTCAGCAGCATCACCGGAAGTCGACAAAGTCGTGGAAGCTACAAGAATCGCTAAAGAATTGGCGCCCCAATACAACATCGACGGCGAATTGCAATTCGATGCTGCCTTTTCTGAAATTGTCGCTAAACAAAAAGCTCCTGGCTCAACTGTAGCTGGTCAAGCTAAAGTATTCATTTTCCCTGAAATCCAATCAGGAAACATCGGCTACAAGATCGCACAACGTTTCGGCGGGTTCGAAGCGGTAGGCCCAATCTTGCAAGGCTTGAACAAACCGATTTCCGATTTGTCGCGCGGATGTAACGAAGAAGATGTCTACAAAACAGCCATCATCACAGCAAACCAAACATTACTTGATTAATGAAATAATGGAAAGCCTGGATCAACCCGGTTTTCCATTTTTTGTTGTGCTTGAAAATGATGCATCCGCAGAAAAAAGGTGCATTCCGGAGTGAATATTCCTATAATAAGGAATGGAATCAAATAAATCGGTGAAGATGGGAGCAGATTCAGAATGTTCACCTTACTAGCAAAGAATGAAGAAGAAACGATGGAGATAGCCGCGCAATTGGCGCAACTATTGGAACCGAAAGATGTCATCCTCCTTGAAGGAAATTTAGGTGCAGGTAAAACCACCTTTACAAAAGGATTGGCAAAGGGTCTGGGCATTGACACGGTCATAAAAAGCCCCACGTATACTTTGATCAGAGAGTACACAAAGGGCAGGTTGCCGCTGTACCATATGGACGTCTATCGTTTGGAGGATGTCGGCGGGGATGAACTGGGCTTCGAAGAATATCTCTACGGGAATGGCGTTTCCGTAATCGAATGGGCAAAGTTCATCGAAGAAGAATTGCCGGATGCATATTTGACAATCCGCTTGGTTCCTACTGGGGAATTTTATGAAAACCGGGAAATCACTTTTCTGCCGACCGGCGAACGTTATGCCACTTTAGTCGAAACACTACAGGGAATACTCATGAAAGAAGGACAATAGCATGCGCAAAAGAGAGAAAGTCGAAATCATGATCCGGGAAGCCATCCCGGCCGATGCGAAGGACATCATTGCTTTCAGCAGAAAAACCGGCGCCGAAACGCCTTATTTGGCATATGGGGCTGAAGGTTTGGAATTGTCCGAAGCCTTCGAAGAATTATATCTGGAAGATTTGATGGAGAAAGACAACAATGTGATGCTGATTGCGACGATAAACAACAAACAATTGATAGGGTTGGCGTCCGTCGGGGCCACAGATAAACCGAAGCTTAGGCATGTAGGAGAAGTCGGTATCACCGTCGAGAAGGATTATTGGGGATTCGGAATCGGCTCGGTTCTGATGGAAGAAATCGAAACATGGGCAATCGAGAGCGGCGTGATCCGCCGCTTGGAGTTGACAGTACATGGAGAAAACGAACGGGCCATCCATCTCTATGAGAAAATGGGTTATCAGCAAGAAGCGGTGATGCCGCGTGCCATGCTGATCGATGGGGAATTTATCGATGGCGTATTGATGAGTCTGATGATCGATTAGCGTACAGGGACGGAATGACGTTTTAGGCAAAAAAAGTTTAAATTTTTTTTGTTGAAATCGGCATTTCCTACTTGACGTGTTAGCGCTTACATGTTATTATAACTATACAAAGAGAAACATACTAAGTTAAACAAAGAAACACAGAAGAGTATGCTGCTCTTTCAGGAAAATCCTTCAAAAAGATTTTCCGGTTAACAGCTTTTCAGTTAAGCTGTTAATGCAAAGTCTTAGATGGTTCGGAATTTGTGTTCTAGATGCATTTCTAAGACATGAAAACTTGAACCATTCTAAGATTAATAAACAGTAGATTTCATTCAAGCAGCTAGAAGCGAAAGCTTACATGACTTGCCTGAAAGACAAGCATAACTAGTATTGAAAAGTTCGTAGATCATTAAGATTGAACAATCAATGAAGCGAGGATGAGCCTACTGATTTAGGAGGAAGTGTTCCGATTTTTGGAGCACTTCCTTTTTTGCGTTGTAAAGGGAATAAAAATTTGCATATATGAAGAAATAAATTATTGCACACAAATGACTTGCATCAGTTCAATCTTTACGTTATTCTTTAAAACGTAATCGTTACGATTTGTAATGAGAAATCATTATCCGATTTCGGATAGTCCATAAAGAGAAGGCGGAGGGAAAAACAAATGAATAAAAAAAAGTGTACGAAGTGGGCATTGTCGCTATTGGGGACAGCAGCACTGTTAGCTGGTTGCGGAGCAGTAGGGAGCACAACAGAAAATACGGAGTCGGACAAGCTGCAGGTTGTCACGACCTTTTATCCGATGTACGATTTTACGAAACAGGTCGCGCAGGACGATGCCGACGTGAGCATGCTTTTGGAAGCCGGAATGGAGGTCCATTCCTTTGAGCCATCGAGCCAGATGATCGCTGAAATACAGGACGCGGATGTTTTCATCTACAATAGTCCTGAGATGGAGACGTGGGTACCGGATGTGCTGGCATCCATCGACACATCAGATATGGTGGTCATCTGTGCAAGCGAAGCAATCACCTTATTGGAGTACGAAGGTGAGGCGCATGCGCATGAGCACGAATCCGACGTAGAAGAGTCGGAGACCGGACATACCCATACTGTCGATCCGCACGTTTGGTTGGACCCTGTGCTGGCGCAGACGGAGGTTACGACGATCGCGGAAGGGTTGGCAGAAGCAGATGCAGATCATGCTGAAAATTATCTGAAGAATGCCGAAACGTATATCGGACAACTGAACGAATTGGACGAAGCCTACCGTGCTGCTTTTGAGGGAGCGGAAAACCGTACTTTCGTAACACAGCATGCTGCTTTCGCTTATTTGGCGGCCCGTTATGATCTTAATCAGATTTCCGTGACGGGTCTGAATGCCGAGGTTGAACCGAGCGCGGCAGCTTTGGCCACACTTTCCGATTACGTGAAAGCCAACAATATTTCGCACATTTATTTTGAGAACAATGCTTCTTCACAGACTGCGGAGACGCTTTCGGAAGAGGTTGGAGTGGAATTAGCGGTGTTGAGTCCTCTCGAAGGGATCACCGAAGAGGACCAGGAAAGTGGTTCGGATTATATTTCGGTCATGCTTGATAATCTTGAGGCATTGAAGCAAAGCATCAAATGATTCGGAAGTGTTATTGCTCCTCCTTGTGACATTTGCGTGCTATGATTTGGTTGAGAAAAGAATGCAGAAAAAACTTGCAGTGAAAGTCGGAAAACAGTCGAACAACATGCACTTGTTTCAGTCAATGAGAAGGTATTGTCGGACAAGGAGGAAAAGATATGTTATTTAACGATCGGAAAGAGGCCGGCATCCTGCTGGCTGAAGCCTTGGAAAAGTACCGCGGAGAAGATATCGTCGTATTTGCTTTGCCGCGAGGCGGGGTTCCTTTGGGGGTTGAAATCGCCAAAAAATTGGCGGCACCGCTGGATTTGCTTATCACGAAAAAAATCGGACACCCGTTCAATCCTGAATATGCCATTGGGGCCATCACAGAGGATGCGGACCCAATCTTCAATCCGGGAGAGCATGGGGTGTTGGACCAAAATTGGCTGGAATGGGAGCTGAAGCGGCTTCGCCAGGAAATCAAAAGGCGCAGGGAAACGTATGTCGGCGCTGCGAACATCCAGTCCTTGGAAGGCAAAACGGCCATCATCGTGGACGACGGCATCGCGACCGGCTTCACGATGTTCGCCTCGATTGCGGCCCTCAAAAAGCGGAATCCGAAACGCATCATCGTGGCAATCCCGGTCACGCCGGAGGATACCGCGAAAAAGATGGACCAAATGGTGGATGCAGTCGTTGCCTTGGAGCGGACGGATGACTACCTCGGCGCTGTAGGTGCCTATTATGTCCGTTTTGATCAGCTCGACGACGCAGAGGTCGTCTCACTGCTCCGAAGCATGAACGTGAGGGAGGAGAAGGCAGATGAGTGATCCAGAAAAGGCAGTTAAGATAACCGGTGCTGGCGTCACATTGAATGGTGATTTGGCCCTGCACAGAGATCCGAAAGGGCTTGTCATTTTTGCCCATGGCAGCGGCAGCAGCCGACATAGTGTGCGCAACAAATACGTGGCTAGTGTACTGAGGGCGCATGGACTGTCCACTTTGTTGCTGGATCTGTTGACGGAAGATGAAAGCGAGTGGACCGACAAGCGTTTTGACATCGATTTGTTGACCCAACGGTTGACACTTGCGGAAAACTGGCTGAAGCAACAGGATGAAACAAAACGGTTACCGATCGGGTATTTCGGATCGAGCACCGGAGCGGCAGCTGCTTTGCAATCGGCAGCTGCGTTAGGCGATGAAATAAAGGCCATCGTATCAAGGGGAGGGCGTCCGGACTTGGCGAAAGCATATTTGGCTAAGGTCACAGCCCCGACGCTGTTGTTGGTGGGCGGCTATGATGATGGCGTGATCGAACTGAATGAGCAGGCCTACGCGTTGCTGAACTGCGAGAAGGAAATGAGCATCATCCCGGGAGCCACCCATCTGTTCGAAGAAGCCGGCACACTGGAACAAGTCGCCGAGTTGGCTGCGCAATGGTTCGTGAAGCAGCTTCCGGGGAAATAAGACCAGCCAGACTAATTTCAAACCGGATAACAAAAATAAGCAGGATGCCTTTCAATGTGAAGGTATCCTGCTTATTTTTTTAGGTGAAACGTCGGGAGTGTTGTGCCTTGCTCCCGAAGGTATCGATCACTTGGATTAAGGATTGTAGGTCCAGCCGTGGTCATTGTGGTAAATCATCAGTTTGGACATCCCGCCGTCGACGGTGAAATTCTGCCCGGTGATGAAGCCGGCTGCGTCGCTACAGAGGAAACGGATCGTCTGTACGATGTCATCAGGCACACCAACACGTCCGACAGGATGCTGCAAGAGGTCAGCGGGTTCGTAGTCAGGCTGGTAATTCTCATCTTTATGGAAAGAACCCGTGTCGATCCAACCAGGGCTGATGGAATTGACGCGGGCTTTCCCGGCCAATGAAATGCTGAGGGCGTGCGTCAGTGAAAGGATGCCGCCTTTAGCTGCTGAGTAGCTTTCGGTATCCTTTTGCGACATGAAACCGCGGCTTGATGCGATGTTCACGACTGAAGCGTCAGCTGTGAACACCGGCAAAAATAAACTTGTCAACTGGTACGGAGCCGTGACGCCCAAAGCCAGGACATAATTGAAGTCCTGATACGAACACTCCGACAGGATGCCTTTTTTGCTGATGCAGGCGTTGTTCACCAGATAATCAACTTTGCCGAAGCGTTGCTTGACAGCTTCCGCAAAAGCATGCAGGGTAGTTTCCTCCGCGATGTCCCCGTGATGAAAATACACGTCGTTCGCTTCAAAGCGTGAAACGATTTTATCCCCTGCTTCCTTATCCGTATCCACGAATGCGACAGCGGCACCCGATGACAAAAAAGATTCCACAGTGGCCCGGCCGATGCCGTTCGCTCCGCCAGTCACCACAACCAAACGATTTTGATAATCCATCTTCTATTCCTCCTGAATGATTTATGTTTCGACTATCCCGCGTTCTGCAACGAAAGTTTAAGCGAGACCGGACAATGATCGCTGCCGAAGATATTTTCATGGATATCCGCGTCAACCAAGGAATCCTTCAAAGCATCCGATACAAGGAAATAGTCGATCCGCCAACCTGCATTGTTTTTGCGGGCGTTGAAGCGGTAGCTCCACCAGGAATATCTGCCTTCCGCATCCGGATGGAAGTAGCGGAAAGTATCGATGAACCCGTTGGCGACCACTTCGCTGAACTTGGCGCGTTCCTCGTCCGAAAAGCCCGCGTTCTTGCGGTTTGTTTTCCAATTCTTCAAGTCGATGTTCTCGTGGGCAACGTTGAGGTCGCCGCAGACGACAACCGGTTTTTCTGATTCCAGAGCTTTCAGATAAGCCAAAAAGTCCGTCTCCCAATCCATCCGGTAGTCCAACCGTTTCAGTTGTTCCTGTGAATTAGGGGTGTAGACGTTGACCAGAAAGAATTCAGCGTATTCCAAGGTGATGACGCGTCCTTCCAAATCATGTTCGGCAGCGCCGATGCCCAGCCGAACCGAAAGCGGGGTGTGCTTCGTGAAAATAGCCGTGCCGGAATAACCTTTGCGTTCCGCGTAATTCCAGTAGGATTCATACCCAGGGAAAGCAAGCTCGATCTGGCCTTCCTGCAATTTCGTCTCCTGCAGACAGAAAAAATCGGCATCGAAGTCCGCAAAAATATCCGCAAAATTCTTGTTTACGATGGCCCGCAAGCCGTTGACGTTCCATGAGACAAATTTCAAATCCATTTTGCCCACCTTCCTTAACGCAACGCGATTGTATAGTAAAGGAACAGTATGAAGAGGATCAGATTGATGGCGGCCAATGTCCACTTCATTTTCGGCTCTGGGATGTTCAGGGCAAAGATCGTTCCAACAATCGGTAAAAACAGCGCCAATATCAACGAGGTAGTGGATACGGAACCAGGATCTTTGGTAGTGAAGAGGTAAAGCGGATATAGGATGGATAAGAGTGTGAATGTGATGCCGTTTCTGGTTTGTTTCGGTTGCATAGAGCAGCCTCCTTTTTCTGTTATCTGTAATATTTTACCATACTGGAGCGAGCGAATCACAAGGAAGAGGGCCGGAATGCGTGTCCAAAAAATGAAGAAGGATTCTTTCCGGCAGACAGATATGTAACAAAGCTCTTGCAAATTGATTAAATTGTAAATTTTTTCATAAACTTGTGTTAAAATAGCATGAACAGGTGCGGAAACGCTTTTGGTTAAATTTTGATTAGTTAATGATTAAAAAAATATAATTAATTGCTGCCGCTTACTTATTTGATACAAATCGGCATCAAGTGATGTTAGAATGGACTACATAAATAAAATTAGTGGGTGAAATGCATGTTGGGGACGGAAATAAAACAACAGTTTCCTGAAACGATCGTTAAAGAGAACGAAAAATTATCACATTATACATATACAAAAACAGGTGGCCCGGCGGATGCGCTGGTCTTTCCGAAAACAAAAGATGAAGTTGCGGCAATCGTCGCCTGGGTGAATGAAAAGCAAATACCTTTGACGGTATTGGGAAATTCCAGCAATGTCATCATTAAGGATGGCGGCATCCGCGGTATCGTCATGATCTTGACGGAAATGAACCACATGGAAGTGAAGCGCCATAGGTTGATCGTCCAGAGCGGCGCACGCTTGATCGATGCTTCGCGGATGGCCTTGGCTGAGCGGTTGAGCGGCTTGGAATTCGCATGCGGTATTCCCGGCAGCGTCGGCGGAGCGGTCTACATGAATGCCGGAGCTTATGACGGTGAAGTCGAAGAAGTCATCGAATCCGTAGTGGTGATCACACGCGAAGGCAAAATCAAAAATTACGAGAAGAATGAACTTGAGTTTTCCTATCGCCACAGCAAGCTGCAGGAAACGAATGAAATTGTTCTGGAAGTCGTCTTCCATCTGGAAAAAGGCAAGCAGGAAACAATCAAAGCCCGAATGGATGACTTGACGGCTTTGCGTGAATCAAAACAACCATTGGAATATCCTTCATGCGGCAGCGTCTTCAAACGGCCGACCGGGTATTTCACAGGCAAATTGATCCAAGAAGCGGGTCTGCAAGGTTTGATTTGGGGCGGGGCACAGGTGTCGATGAAGCATGCAGGCTTTATCGTGAACATCAATAGTGCCACAGCGACCGATTACATTGAACTGATTGCACATATCAAAGAAGTCATAATGGAACATTATGGTGTTCCATTGGAAACGGAAGTCCGGATCATCGGAGAAGATACAGTGGGAAGCGTATAGGTGAAAAGAAGGCTGGGTGTGAACATTCAGCTCTTTTTTGAATAGCACTTAATTATTTTTTTATTATTTTTTTGAATATATAATGAAGGAGGACTGCCCATGCGAAGACCACTGATATCTTTTCAGAACTTTAGTTTCACCTATTCAGATCAAAAGGAACCGACGTTGGAAGAACTGAATGTCACCATCTACGAAGGAGAAAAAATACTTGTGCTCGGCCCTAGCGGCTCCGGGAAAACGACCTTTGCCCGCTGCCTCACTGGCGTATTGCCGAGTGAAGAGAACGGCGATGCAAGCGGAAACATCCTCTTTCACCATCAGATCAATCAAACGGTTGCCCCCTTTGAAGATTTTCTTCCGAATGAAATGAAACTGGTCAAGAACAGTCTGATTCCCCACGCGGATCAGATGGGAAAATTTGGAGTGAAGCAACACGTCCCGTTCCGTACAGCGGATGATGTGAAAAAAATGGACAATTGGCATGATTTTTTGAAGAAACGCCCTTATCTGAAGCGCAGTTTCATGAAATTGTCGGAACAGCAGTTGGGTGACATCACGATGGCCGGCATCTCCTTGGATGGCAAGCCAGTGATTCTATTCGATGAGCCATTGGCGAATCTGGACCCGAGTTCCGGGGATTTGGCCATGAAATTCATCGATGATCTGCATCGCGTCAGCGACACGACCGTCCTCATCATCGAACATAGGTTGGAAGATGTATTGGCGCAACCGATTGATCGTATCCTGCTGTTTTCCGGCGGGCGGATCATCGCCGATGCGACGCCGGAGGAGATACTCCGCACCGAAATTTTGAGCGATATCGGCATCCGGGAACCGCTTTACATCACGGCCATGCGCTATGCCGGAGTCGATCTGGACAATGTCCGGGAACTGGCGAACGCCAAGAAAGTGAACGGGCCGCAATTAAAGGAACAGATGGAGAGTTGGCTGAATTATCTGCCGCAATTCAGGTATCCCGATTATGATGAAGTGCTTCTGGAACTGGATGGCTTATCGTTCAAATACCCTTGGAACGACAAGGACATCGTCGACGGTGCCTTTCTCCGCATCTACAAAGGAGAAATGATCAGCTTGGTCGGTGCGAACGGCGCCGGCAAATCGACGCTTTCCCGTTTGATGACCGGAGAGGAAAAACCGCAGAGTGGCCATATCTACTGGAAAGGCCATGAAGTCAGCGACATCGATGCGGATGAAGCGGAAAACTTTGTCGGCTACGTCCCGCAGAACCCGAAAGACAGCCTGTCACAGGAAACCGTGTATGAAGAGATTGCCTTAAAACTGAAACAGCGCAACTTGCCGGATGATGAGATCCAAAGGAAAGTCGATGAAGTTGCGAAAGTTTGTGGACTGCAGTACATCAAAGACTTGCCGTTATCAATGCTGAGCTTCGGCCAATTGAAACGGGTGTCGATTGCAGCCGTATTGGCACTTGATCCAGAGTTGATCATCTTGGATGAGCCGGCAGCCGGGCAGGATTTCAGCCATTATAAGGACATCATGCATTTCCTCCAGCGGATCCACCAGAACGGTGTGACCGTCGTGATCGTAACGCATGACATGCACCTGATGCTGGAATACACCCGCAGAGCGGTCGTCATGGCCAAAGGGAAGATCGTGGCCGATACGAGTTCCGCTTTTGTCCTCATCAATCCTAGGCTGATCCAGATCGCCTCATTGAAAGAGACCACCTTGTTCACCTTCGCTAATCAGATCGGAATGACGGATCCGTATTCCTTTACGGAAAAATTCGTCTATTACGATCGGGCAGCGCGGCTATTCTGATGATAATCCCTTTAAGCTCCAAACGCCGGAATGATCATTTCTGGCGTTTTTTGTTCGTATTTTTGCTGAAAATGATGCTACTTCTTATATAATAATAGTGTTTTGTGCTAACATAATAGTGATGAGTGAATATCCGATTGCCTATCCGCAATCGGAGTGATTGTTCAGCGCCCACAAATAAACGATAAAGGCGGGAGAAAATGACTGACAAACCGATCATTACTTTGGAGAATGTAAAAAAAGTATACGATGATGAAACTGTATTGCACGATATTAGCTTTGAACTTGAAAAAGGTAAATTTTACACACTTTTGGGACCATCCGGCTGCGGGAAGACGACTATTCTGCGTTTGATTGCCGGCTTCGCGGACGCTACGGAAGGCATCATCAAAATCAATGGCGAAACGGTGAATGACATACCGGCGAACCGTCGCAAAGTCAATACCGTTTTCCAGGACTACGCATTGTTCCCCCATATGAATGTTTTCGATAACATCGCATTTGGGCTGACGATCAAAAAAATGCCCAAGGACCAGGTCAAGCTGAAAGTTGAGGAAGCCCTGAAAATGGTTCAACTTGAGGGCTATGAGAATCGCGAAATCAGCGAAATGTCGGGCGGCCAGCAACAGCGCGTTGCAATCGCCAGGGCCATCGTCAACGAACCGGATGTGCTGCTGTTGGATGAACCGTTGTCGGCTTTGGACTTGAAGCTGCGCACGGATATGCAGTACGAACTGAGGGAACTGCAGCAGCGTCTTGGCATCACCTTCATTTTTGTTACGCACGATCAGGAAGAGGCATTGGCCATGAGCGATTGGATTTTCGTCATGAACAAAGGCGAGATTGTCCAGAGTGGCACACCTGTGGATATTTATGATGAACCGATCGACCGTTTCGTCGCAGATTTCATCGGCGAAAGCAATATCGTTCCAGGGAAGATGGTTGAAGATTACAAAGTCAGCTTCGTCGGCAAGGAGTTCGAATGTTCCGATGCGGGAATCACGCCGGGCGAAAAAATCGAAATCGTCATCCGTCCGGAAGATCTGGAGTTGACGACTGTCGAAAACGGCAAACTGGTCGTGAACATCGATACGCAGCTGTTCCGCGGTGTCCACTATGAGATCATCGGCTACGACAAGGACGGAAACGAGTGGATGATCCATTCCACCAAGCGTGCGGAAATCGGCAAGGATGTCGGGCTCCATTTCGGTCCGCAGGATATCCATGTCATGCGTCTGGGCGAATCCGAAGAAGAATTCGATGCCCGTCTCGAAAGTTATGAAGAGTAGGGGGGAAGAGACATGACGAAAAATTCTAGAGCGTTTTATTCTGTTCCTTACGTGCTGTGGTTGGGGTTGTTTGTCCTCGCGCCGATGCTGTTGATCCTGTATCAGTCCTTTTTCGACATCACCGGGTCCTTAACGTTTGCCAACTACGCGACCTATTTCAGCTCGGGAAATTATCTGCGGATGACCATGAATTCGTTCCTTTATGCGTTCATCATCACCCTCGTGACTTTCCTGATCAGTTACCCGACGGCGCTGTTCCTGAGCCGGACGCAGCACAAGCAACTTTGGCTGTCCTTAATCATTCTGCCGACATGGATCAATCTCTTGCTGAAGGCCTATGCCTTCATCGGTTTGTTCAGTCAGAGTGGTACGGTCAATCAATTCCTTGGCTTCATGGGCATAAGTCCCCAACAGATCCTGTTCACGGACTTCAGTTTCATTTTCGTGGCGGCCTACATCGAGCTGCCTTTTATGATACTGCCAATCTTCAATTCGATCGAAGAGCTGAACCCGTCCTTGATCGTAGCAAGCGAGGACTTGGGTGCGACAAGGATGCAGACGTTGACTCGGGTCATCTTTCCTTTGACGATGAGCGGCGTGCGCAGTGGCTTTCAGGCCGTCTTCATTCCGTCGTTGTCGCTGTTCATGCTGACGCGTCTGATCGGCGGAAACCGGGTAATCACGCTGGGAACCGCAGTTGAGCAGCATTTTCTCGTCACCCAGAACTGGGGGATGGGATCGACGATCGGCGTCATTCTGATCATCAGCATGATTGCCATCATGTCCCTGACGAGTGACAAAAGGAAGAAAGGCAGGGGAGCTAAATGAAGACAACAGCCAACACGAAGTGGAACAATGCGTTCCTTGCGCTTGTTTTCGCCTTGCTGTACCTGCCGATTTTTTATCTGATTTTTTATTCGTTCAATGCCGGCGGTACCATGAATTCCTTCACTGGGTTTACATGGGAGCATTACCAAGCTGTCTTTGAGGACACGCGCTTGATCGGTATCGTTTTGAACACATTTTTAGTTGCCTTGCTTTCGGCCCTCAGCGCAACTGCAATCGGTACGATGGGTGCAATCTTCATTTATTACACAAAAAAACGCAGCACCAAAAATGCGCTTCTGAGTCTGAACAACGTGTTGATGGTTTCCCCTGACGTCATCATCGGGGCGAGCCTGTTGATCCTTTTCACGTTGCTCGGCTTTTCGCTGGGATTCTCTTCAGTGCTGCTGTCGCACATCGCTTTTTCGATTCCGATCGTCGTGCTGATGGTACTGCCGAAGCTTTATGAGATGAACGATTCGATGATCAGTGCGGCCCAGGATCTGGGCGCCAGCTCTGGCCAAGTGTTCAGCAGAATCCTGATCCCGAGTATCACTCCAGGGATCCTGAGCGGTTTCTTCATGGCCTTCACCTATTCCTTGGATGATTTTGCGGTTACCTTTTTCGTGACGGGGAACGGCTTCACCACTTTGGCGGTGGAAATCTATTCGCGGGCCCGCCGTGGTGTCAGCCTGGAAATCAATGCGCTCAGTGCGCTGATGTTCCTGTTCACGCTGCTGTTGGTCTTGGGCTACTATTTCATTCAACAATACGGGCACAATAAACGTGCGCAACAATTAAAGGCGATTGGAAAACGCGCCGGTTCGGATAAGGCGGTGAAGCGCGGATGAAAAAATTAATGGGAATGGCGGTTGCTGTGCTGCTTGCTTGTGCGGTCATCGCTTTCGGAATTAACTCCTTGAACAGAGCGCAAGGTTTTTCGGATGGGAATACGCTGACGATTTACAACTGGGGCGATTATATCGAACCGGAGCTGATCACAAAATTCGAAGAGGAGTCCGGGTATAAAGTTTCATACGAAACGTTCGATTCGAACGAGGCGATGTACACCAAAGTCAAACAGGGCGGAACGGCCTACGATCTGAGTATCCCTTCGGAGTACATGATCGACAAAATGGCTGAAGAGGGCTTGCTGATCGAACTGGACCATTCGAAGATCGATGGTCTGGAGAATATCGATCCGCGCTTCCTGGATTTGCCGTTCGACGAAGGCAACAAATACTCTATCCCTTATTTCTGGGGAACCTTGGGCATCATCTACAACGACAAAATGGTCACGGAAGAGATCACTTCCTGGTCCGATCTGTGGGATCCGAGCTATGCGAACAGTCTGCTTCTGATCGACGGGGCGCGTGAAGTAATGGGGCTGGCCCTCCAAAGTGAAGGCTACTCGCTGAACGAAACCGACCCGATGATCTTGACTGAGATTGCGGAGAAATTGAAGGACATTACGCCGAACGTCAAAGCGATCGTTGCCGATGAAATCAAGATGTACATGATCCAGGAGGAGGCGGCCATCGCCGTGACTTTCTCCGGAGAAGCCAGCGAGATGCTCTGGGAAAATGAAAATCTTCATTACGTAATCCCTGAGGAAGGCTCCAATCTCTGGTTCGACAATATCGTCATACCGAAGACCGCAAGAAATATCGATGGCGCTTATGCCTTCATCAATTTCATGCTGGAACCTGAAAATGCTGCAATCAATGCGGAATACGTCGGCTACGCGACACCGAACAAAACTGCCATCGAGCTGATGGATCCCGAGATCACCAGCGACGAACAGTTTTATCCTTCCGACGAAATCATGGACAAACTCGAGGTCTACGAAAACCTAGGCGCCAAAACCCTGGGAACGTATAATGACTTGTTCCTCGAAATCAAAATGTTCCGGAAATAGAGGATACGATGAATTGCGGGTAGGGGATAAGCTAACATTTTTAGTGTCAGTATTCTAATTTTCTTCAAAAAGCGGCTGAGAAGTCGCTTTTTGTGTGGAGAAAAATATTGACTTAATCTTAAGGTTAAGAGGTAAGCTTGCATAGAAACATACTAGAATTTCATTTAAGCGAGGCGGGATAATGAGAAAGAGAATCTTGCTAACTTTCATGCTCTTCGCAGTTTGTCTATTAGCCGCTTGCTTTAGACAAACTTTTGAAAGAGGTGAGATAGATTTGAACTCAGGACTACAGATTAACCAATCGTCAGAAAATGGTATTGAGAGTGGAGGAGATAAAATGCAGATACAAATTCAAGATAACACGCATACTGTTGTATTTATGCTAAATAATAGTGTTGCGGCAGGATCACTCTATAAGCAGCTTCCGTTGAAAATAATGGTGGAGAATTATGGGAACAACGAAAAAATATTTTATCCGCCAACAAAACTGAATACCAGTAACACTCCAAGTGCAGAAGGTCCTGCTGGCACACTTGCATATTTCGAACCATGGGGAAATGTCGTCATGTATTATGGCAGCTTTGGACGTTATCGGGGGTTGTATGATTTGGGAATAGCTGTTTCAGGGGGAGAACATATCAAAGAATTGACAGGGGAAATATCTGTTACCAAGGTTTCTGATTGAAATCAGTTGGATTGTATTGGTTTGGCAGACGCACTCACAATATACTCAATAAGTCTGTCGCAGAAATTCCGCTTCACAATCCGCGCAAGGTTGTGCTATCATTAAAATAAGATTAAAAAGAAAGAAGGTAATCTCTTGACTAAATTCATAAGTACAGACAAAGCGCCCGCAGCTATCGGACCTTATTCGCAAGGAACAAGAAAGAACGGCTTCATCTTTTCATCCGGACAATTACCGATCGATATGGAAACGAAAGAGCTTGTGACTGACCCTGCAGCAGCGACAACAGCCAGCTTGAACAATGTTTTGACAATCGTCAAAGCGGGCGGCGGATCGTTGGAATCGATCGTGAAAGTCAACGTGTTCGTGAAGGACATCAACGATTTTGACGCCATCAACGGCGCATACACTGCATTCTTCGGCGAACATAAACCAGCCCGTTCATTGGTGCAGGTTGCCGCTTTACCGAAAGATGCCGTCATCGAAATCGAAGCCATCGCAGGAAAAGACTGATACTAATAAAGAAGAACGGCTATCTCACTTGGAGAAGCCGTTCTTCTTTTATTTGATAGGACTGTGTTCGGGATGTCCGATTCATGCGGGTTATCGGACAAGTTTAGATCTGGACGTGTTCGGGATGTCCGATTCATGCGGGTTATCGGACAAGTTTGGATCTGGACGTGTTCGGGATGTCCGATTCATGCGGGTTATCGGACAAGTTTGGATCTGGACGTGTTCGGGATGTCCGATTCATGCGGGTTATCGGACAAGTTTGGATCTGGACGTGTTCGGGATGTCCGATTCATGCGGGTTATCGGACAAGTTTGGATCTGGACGTGTTCGGGATGTCCGATTCATATGAGATATCGGACAACAATCGATCTGAATGTGTTCTGTATGTCCGATTCTTCCGCTTTATTAGACATTCCTAGCATTGATGTGGATGCAGCACGATGAATCTCAGGTCAATCAATTAGGAGAGAGACGCCCACTATTCGAATGGATTCGCTTTGACCGGTGGCTGATCATCCACCCATTCCGGCTTGACTTCCAGCTGCTGGCCGAAGATCATCATTTTCAGGCGTACGCCTTCACGGGTGGCTGCAAGGCCGCCCAAGCCGGTTTCGCGCAGGGAAGCGGGAAGGTTTTTTCCGACTTTGCGCATCGCTTCGATCACATCGTCGGCGGGTATCTTGTTCGTCAGTCCGGCCAAGGCCATATCGGCGCTGATCAAGGCGTTGACTGCACCGATCGCATTGCGCTTGACGCAGGGGATTTCCACCAGTCCGGCAACCGGATCGCAGACGAGTCCGAGCAGATTGCTGATGGCCATCGCCATCGCTTCCGATGCCTGCTCTGGCGTGCCACCCGCGATTTCGACGGCAGCAGCGGCTGCCATCCCGGACGCACTCCCGACTTCGGCCTGGCAGCCTCCAGCGGCTCCCGCGATCATGGCATTGTTGGCGATCACCATGCCGAACCCGCTGGCGCAGAAGAGCATTTGGACCATCTGCTCCTCCGTCAGCCCAAGCTTGTCCTTGATCGCGAACATAACACCGGGCAAAGTCCCCGATGAACCGGCAGTCGGAGTGGCGCAGATGATGCCCAACGAAGCATTGACTTCGTTCGTGGCGATGGCGCTCTCCACTGCAATCAGCAGGTCGTCGCCTGAAAGGGTATTGCCGCGTTGGCGGTAGTTCCGCAGTTTCACGGCTT